>CAJKMA010000074.1 GCA_905200905.1 uncultured Bacillota bacterium | reverse complement strand
TTGCAAGAAGCAATGAAATCATGCTCATGCTGGCGAAATAAACAGTATGAAGAAACAATAGAAGATGTGAAAGTAAGAAAAGGAGATGCACAGGCAGGATATGTCCCCATAAATAAAAGGGAAGGTATCCTGCCTTTTTCCATGAAAATCTCTAGACATTGCCAGTGCAATGAGGGAAACTAAAGAAAAAAACGGCTCATATCAACCCCTTCCAGGGTCAGCAGTTTCACCTTTTTATCCATGCCGCCTGCATATCCTGTGAGGCTGCCATTGGTTCCCACAACCCGGTGACAGGGAACCAGAATGGAAATTTTGTTGTGCCCCACAGCCCCGCCTACTGCCTGGGCAGACATATGCGGGATGCCTTTTTGAAAGGCAATCTGTCTGGCAATTTCTCCATAAGTCATGGTTTTTCCATAGGGAATGGAGCATAAGATTTCCCACACCATTTTCTGGAAATCCGTGCCGAGAAAGTGCAGAGGAACCATAAAATCTGGATCTTTTCCAGAAAAGTAAATGGTAAGCCAGCGTTTGGTTTCCTTTATAACAGGAACTTCTTTTTCCTCAAAAGGTTCTTTTAGGGAAGGAGGAAAATATTTCTGCCCCTCAAACCAGATGCCTGTTAATCCAAGGTCATCTGCGGATAAAAGGAGTTTCCCCAGGGGTGATTCACAGTGACTGATATATTGCATGATACGCCTCCTCTTTTGCGAAGTATAAAGCTTTTAAGTATCCAGGCCTTTTTTGAATTGCAGCATCATTTCCCTGGTAAGGCTTACATCGTAATCCTCATAAGGAATTTCTTTCCGTTCAAACCATTCTGCTACAGCCAGTTCTGTTTCATCCAGGGTAATCTGGTCATCTCCATCCAGGTCACAGTAAAAACCAGACAGGAGACTGCCGGAGAGTGCCCAGGGCTGGCTTTTATAATAATGGATGTTTTTGACTTTCAGCCCCACTTCTTCCATGACTTCCCGTTTGACCGTTTCTTCCAGTGTTTCACCGATTTCTGCAAATCCGGCAATGAGAGCATACCGGGTGTGGTTTCGGCTTGCATACTTGGAGAGCAGAAGCTTTTCACCATTTCGCACAGCCACAATCACAGCCGGAGAAATTCTGGGATACTGGGTGTTGCCGCATGCAGGACAGAGCATCATCCGCTCTTTTTTGTCATGGACATTTTCGTGACCGCAGGCACCACAGAAGCGGTGGGTCTGATACCAGGTAAAGAGATGGAAACCAGTAATCAGGGCAAAAGCATGCTTGCGTGGCCCAAATGCCCGAAATACAGAGATATCCTCCAGATTAAAGTCCGGTGCCCATTTAGGACAAAAGGACGGAACCAGATAATAGCGGGTTTCATCAATAGAGAATAAATAGACATAGTTTTTATAAATATCAGGCACCGTCTGCTCTAGTTCACCGAAAGAGGGAAATGTGAGCAAATCGTGAGAAGTATGTACCAGAACAGAGTGTTTTTCATAGTATAAGATGCAGTCTGTTTTTTTGGGTGGAACCGGCTGGTATTCATTGTGAAAAATATGATTTTCTAAGTCTTGAATCATAAGTAAATGCTCCTGTTCATAAAATGCTTATAATTGTTCGTAAGGAATTTTTTGCTGCCGGAAGAATTTCTGAATCAGCTCATCCCACACATGCTCCAGTGTTTTGTCCAGAGTAAACGTTTTTATGGAAGTCCCTGTAGTGCAGGTGAGGTGAGTTCCATCATACTGGAAATTTACGAAAAGCCCGAAGATTTCTTCCTTGGTAAGTCCTGTGGGGTGATCCCGCAGCAGCTTTTCCACATTCTTCTGAGAAAGTAGAAATACAATTTTAAAGTGAAGGGGTGTTTTTTTTCCTTTCATGATGGAAAAGCAAAAGGGTTTTAAATCCCGCCAGAGAGCATAAGTTCTGCCTTCTGCATCTAAAGCTTCTTTTTCTTCTGTGTCGAAAAAATCAGGGTGGAGTGCACCATCCAGGGTATAAGTCACAGAAGTGGTAATGGACGCTTCGGACAGCCAGAATGGGTCGAAAGCATTTCCAATTAAAAGTTTTGACATAAAGTCTTTAATATCTAACATTTGTAATGCAATCATGACAATCGTTCCTTTATTATGTGAATTTTTATAAAGAGAATTAAAGATACTAACAGTATAAACGAAAAAGAAAAAAAATCCCAGTGTTTTTAGGAAAAACCTTTTCAAATGGTGTGATATATGTTATTATAAAACATAGTATTAAAAACTACATAAAGAGGTTGTGTGAAATGAATTATAAAATTGTAATAGACAGTTGTGGAGAATTATTAGAGAGATGGAAAGAAGATGAGCGTATTGAAAGTGTACCGCTCACACTGACCGTAGAAGGAGAAGATACTGTAGATGATGAAACCTTTGACCAGGCATCATTTTTGAAAAAAGTGGCGGACAGTCCGAATTGTCCAAAGTCTTCCTGTCCTTCTCCGGAGCGTTATATGCAAGCATATGACTGCGGAGCAGACCATGTATATGCAGTAACATTATCTGCGAACCTCAGTGGTTCCTACAATAGTGCAGTTCTTGGAAAGAATTTGCTTTTAGATGAGAAGCCGGGACAGAAGATTCATGTTTTTGATTCCCGTTCTGCATCTGTAGGAGAATCTCTCATTGCCTTAAAAATTGAGGAATGTGAGAATCAGGGGATGGAGTTTGAGCAGGTGGTAGAGACTGTGGAAGCCTATATTGATTCCCAGAATACTTATTTTGTACTGGAAAATCTGGAAACCCTTAGAAAAAACGGCAGACTCAGTAATTTAAAAGCCTTTGTGGCATCTGCCCTGAAAATTAAACCAGTTATGGGGGCAACACCAGAGGGCACGATTGTTCAGTTAGATCAGGCAAGGGGAATCAACAAAGCCCTGATGAAAATGGTAGATTATATTGCCGAAAATGCCAAAGACAGTGAGAACAAGGTGCTGGCAATCAGCCACTGCAACTGTCCTGAGAGAGCAGAAATCGTAAAAGAAGCAATCTTAAAGAGAATATCCGTAAAGGATGTCTTCGTTCTGGATACTGCGGGAGTCAGCACCATGTATGCCAATGACGGCGGGATTATTGTAGTAATATAAAGTTAAAGAAAACAAGATAAGGGAAAACGTTATTGTTCTAAAAATGTACAATAGCGTTTTTTTTGTTGGAATAGAAATTTTATTTAGTGAGCAACAAAAAACAAAATAGTTGCGCTGAAATGAGGAAAAAATAGAAAATCAGTACAATATTTATAAAAAAACTTTAGAAAATATGCGAATTGAAGTAAATACAGACAAAGTATATAATATGTTTATAACAAAACAAGAATATGAGCAACAAAAAAATTGCTCAAAGGAGGGAGCTATGAAAACGAAAAGAAAAGGATGGAAAGAATTTTGCAAGAAGCTTTATAAGTACAGAGCATTTCTTCTTATGCTTTCACCGGCAGTTATTTATACTTTGGTGTTTGCCTATTATCCTATGACGGGAATTGTAATGGCATTTAAAAAATATAATTACGCTGGTGGTATTTGGGGAAGTCCATGGAACGGTTTAGAGAACTTTAAATTCTTTTTCCAATCAGGACAAGCGGGTTTGGTAACGAGGAATACGGTTCTTTATAATGTGTTGTTTATTGCAGTAAATACGATTGCACAGATTGCAGTTGCGGTGCTACTAACAGAAATTCGTAATAAACGATACCGTAAGGTTACACAGTCATTAATGTTTCTGCCGTATTTTATTTCCTGGGTTATTGTAGGGGTTATGGCATTTAACATTTTTAGTTCGGATTATGGAGTGCTGAATCAGATTATTCAGGTATTTGGAGGAAAGCCGATAAAATTCTATACAACTCCTGAGGTTTGGCCATTTATCCTTCTGTTTTTTAATGTATGGAAGGGAATTGGATATGGTTCAGTTATGTATTTAGCAGCAATTATGGGAATCGATACATCCATCTATGAAGCAGCAAAAATTGATGGTGCTAATGTATTCCAGAGGATTTTCAAGATTACGATTCCAATGATTAGGCAAACAACAGTAATTCTTCTTTTGTTATCAGTAGGAGGCATTTTTAAAGGGAATTTTGATATGTTCTATAATTTAGTGGGTACCAATGGACTGTTGTATAATTATACAGATGTAATTGATACTTTAACATTCCGGACATTAATTAGCAGTAACGATTTTGGTATGTCGGCGGCAATTGGATTATATCAATCTGTATTGTGTTTTATTACCATTCTTATTGTGAATAAATTAGTTGGAAAATACGAGAAAGACTATACTTTATTTTAAGGAGGGAGAAAAGTGAAATCTACAAAATGTATGAACAAAATAAAAAAAGGGTCTGATGCAAGAATGTTGGATATTATTTCATATGGTTTTTGTGGAATCGTGGCTCTTGTTTGTTTGATACCCTTTATCATGATTATATCTGGTTCCCTCTCATCTGAAGAGGCAATTACTCAAAATGGATTTAGCCTCTTGCCACAAGACTTTACTTTGGAAGCTTATAAGACCGTATTTGAGGAACCCATGGTTGTGATTCAGGCATATGTTACAACAATTGGGCTTACATTGATTGGAACGGTTCTGGGGTTATTGCTGCAGACTATGACAGCATATGTTTTATCCAGAAAAGATTTTGAATGGAGAAATAAATTTTCGTTTTTCTTTTATTTTACAACGTTGTTTTCTGGTGGTTTGGTGCCATACTACTTGCTAATTACACAAACATTGAATCTTCGAGATAGCTATCTGGCCTTGTTGCTCCCATTGGTTTTTAGTGTATATAATCTTTTGATTATGAAAAGTTACATTATGGGAATTCCGGATTCATTAATTGAAGCCGCTAAAATTGATGGCTGTGGAGAGTTTAGAATTCTATTTCAGGTAGTTCTTCCTCTCATTAAACCAGCTTTGGCAACCGTTGGGCTTTTCATAGCATTAGCATATTGGAATGATTGGTATAATGCAATGTTGTATATAAAAGATACGAATAAATATCCATTACAGTATTTCCTATATGAAAAAGTGAATAATATTGAGGCTTATAAGGATTTAATTGCAAGCAATGCAGTGGGCAGTGGGGCATTAAGTGCTATTTCTTTACCAACACAGTCCTTAAAAATGGCGTTGACAATTGTAGTGACAGGGCCAATTGTATTGGCATACCCACTTGTTCAAAAATATTTTGTTCAAGGTATTACCATTGGTGCGGTAAAAGGTTAATGATACATATTAAAATTAATTTTTTTAAGGAGGATCTTATGAAAAAGAGAACAAAAAAGGCAATATCTATTTTACTTACAGCTTCTATTGCAGCAGGTGTGCTGGCTGGATGTGGCACAAAAAAGAATGAAGCTGGCAATCAGGAAAGCGGTGGGGAGATGACGTTTGACACTTCAAAGCATGAAGAACTGACCATGTATCTGATTGGAGAGAGAACACCGGATTTTGATGAAGTATATGGGAAAATTAATGAAATTCTGGAAGAAAAATTAAATTGTTCTTTAAATGTTGAATTTTTATCCTGGGGTGAACATGATACGAAATACTCTCTTTTATTTTCTTCGCAGGAAGATTTTGATTTGATTTTTACAGCATCTAGCTGGTGTCATTATGAACAAACGGTTGCATTAGGCGGTTTTGCACCCTTGTCAGAAGAATTTATTCAGACATATGCACCAGATATCTGGGAAGTAGTGCCAGAGGTTGCCTGGGATCAGGCTAAGATTGATGGACAGATTTATATGATTCCAAATTATCAGAATGAATTTAATCAGGATGTTATGGCAGTTCGTGGTGATTTGCTGGAAAAATATGGTATGACAGATATTACTAGTTGGGATGAATTGATGGAATTTTATAAGGCATGTGCAGCAGATGGTATTTATGCAAGTCAGGATGGACCGTGGTATCAGTATTTTCAATCCCAGGGCTATATCAAGACAGGAGGAGCACCAAAGGGTGGTGAATTAGTTCTTTATCATGGACAGAATCCGGAAGATTTAGAATTTACATATGTGCCGGAATGGGAAGGTTTTCGTGATTACTGCTTACAGGCAAAAGAACTTGCAGATGCTGGAGCGTGGTCAAGTGATGTATTAAATGCAAATGAAGAGAGACAGACAGGGCTTCTTACAGGAAGAACCGGTGGTATGATTTGGAATTTGGGAAGCTGCAGAAATTTTGCAAAAGAAGCAAATGCAGCACATCCAGAATGGAACGTGACTATCGTAGATCCGATAGCTTCTCAGGCAAAACAAGTAGTTCCTTATATTAATAATGGTATTGGAATTAATGCAAGCAGCGAGAAAAAAGAAAGAGCTATGATGGTAATTAATGAATTTTATACAAATCCAGAAGTATATGATCTGGCAATGCTGGGAATCGAAGGCAAACATTGGGAAGCTGTAGGAGACGACCAGTATAAAGTTCTTGATGAAAGTGGATATGGTGTTGGAAGTAACTGTAACTGGGGATGGACAAACTGTGAAATTCAGAGAACCGAATATATTGAAAATAGAACAGAATTAGATGATAGACATGATGGGTTGTTAGAAAACTTTAATGCCAATATTAAAGCAGAACATATATATGATGGATTTAATTTTGATTCAACCAATGTAAGTACACAGTTTGCAGCTTGTGAGGCAGCAATTGGTAATTATTATGCTCCGTTGGTAAATGGACTTGTAGATGATGTGGATCAGGCTATTAAAGAGATGAATGCTGCACTTGAAAGTGCTGGAATTCAGAACGTTTTGGATGAGTTAGAGCGCCAGGCAACTGAATATGTTAAAGAAAAGCAGGCGAATTAACCCTTTTTGGAGAGCTGTATATATTATTACAGCTCTCACTTTCATAATTTAGTATCCATTTTATCAAAACGATATGAATGAAGTGAAGGAGAAGGCAAATGACCTTGGATGAGATTGCAAATGAATTAGGTGTTTCAAAAAGTACAGTATCAAGAGCTCTGTCGGGAAAAGGGAGAATTGGAAAAGAAACCAGTGAACGAATCCGCACTTTTGTTCAAGAACATGGAGGAGAAAAATGTAAAAATGAAAGTGGACAGATTGTTACGCATAATATTGGAGTGGTGCTTCCAGCAGACGTATATTATGGGGGAGGTGCTTATTTTCAAAGCTGTTTACTAGGTATTTGTGAAGCGGCTTCCATGTATGGTTACAATGTATTAATTACAACAGGTAAAATCCACGATATATTAGAGATACAGTCTTTAGTGGAAAATCATAAGGTGGATGGTATTATCCTTACAAGGGGAGTCGAGGATGATAAAGCCCTGCAATATCTTGTGGAAAAGAATTTCCCAACAGGTGTTACAGGAATCTGCAATTATGAGGAAGTCATTCAAGTAGATACAGATAATCAAGGGGCAGCTGAAAAGATGACTTCCATGCTTATTGCAAGAGGGTTTCGGAAATTTGCTTTGTTGGTAAAGGATATGAATTTTATTGTGGACAAGGAACGCCACGATGGATTTTGTAAAGCGTTACTAAAAAATGGATTGTCAGAAAAAAATCAACTTTTCATTAATGGTTCCATAAAAATGGAATTTTTAAACTCTATTATCGCTAATATAATTGCACAGAAAGTAGAGTGTATCATTTGTGGAGATGATGAAATTTGTACTATGATTATGTCCAGGCTACAGGCAGAAGGTTACCGTATTCCAAAAGACATTGCAATTGCATCCTTGTATAATAGCTCCAATTTAGAATGCTATTCTCCGGCAGTTACAGCAGTAAGTGTGGCAGCGACACAGATGGGTAATATTGTAGGAAAACAGTTAATTCAATACCTAATGGGAAAACAATATGAGAAAAAAAATATTGTCGATTATGATATTTTATTTCGGAAATCAACAAATTAATAGGGTGAGGTAAAAAGGTGAGAGATTATTATAAAGGAATGGATATTTCTTCTTTGCCAGAACTAGAGGAAAGAGGAGTATTATTTAAAGACTTTGACGGAAGTAACATGGATCCATTTGATTTGATGAAAAAATATGGCGTGAATGCAGTACGTCTTCGTTTATGGAATAATCCAGAAAATGTGGAAGAGGCAAAAGGATACTGTGATTTGGAACACACCATATCTATGGCAAAAAGAATTAAAGAACATGATATGAGTTTTATGCTGGATTTTCATTATTCTGATTTTTGGGCAGATCCTGGACAGCAAAGAAAACCAAAGGCATGGGAAAAACTTAACTTTGATGAATTAAAGAAAGCCATGTACATGTTTACCAGAGACACGCTTTTAAAATTAAAAGAGAATGGAGTTCTTCCGGAAATTGTTCAGATTGGAAATGAAATCAGAAGTGGACTTTTATTTCCGGAAGGTGAACTTCCAGATTATGTCCATATGGTAGAGCTAGTGAATGCAGGAATTTCAGCAGCACGCACAGTAGCAAATGCTGATACTATGAAAGTAATGATTCATTTAGACCAGGGAGGCCGTTATTTTTATTTGAAGGAGTGGTTTGAAAAATCCATGGAAGCGGGACTTCTTGATTTTGACTTAATTGGTTTATCGTATTATCCATTCTGGCATGGAACGTTTATGGATTTGCGAGATACGCTCATAAAGTTGATTTCGGATTATGAGAAACCGATTATGATTGTAGAAACAGCTCACGCATGGAGAAGAAGTAAACAAGGATTTATTGACGAAAGCCAGGAAAGGGTTGCCGGAATTCCAGCGACACCGGAAGGTCAGAGAAGAGTGTTGGATTTTGTTAACAACATTACTGCTTCGCTTCCGAATAATATGGGACTGGGCGTTTACTATTGGGAACCTCTTTGTGTACCAAACAATAGTGAAGGCGGATGGTCTGAAAATATGGGAATCTTGGATGAAACCGGAAGAGTAATGGAATCTGTCCATGCATTTGAATTTTCAAGAGGACAACTACGTGCCAAGGAGGCAGGAAAGGTTTATGAACCGGATATTATAAAAATTTTAGAGGGTGAGAGACCTGTTTTTCCAGAAAAAGTACCGGTTTTGTTTTTTGATGGTACTCTTGAGAAAAGAGATGTTGTCTGGCAGATTCCACAGGATACATGGGAGTTAGGAGAATATGTCATAAGTGGAGAGGCTCAGGGAATAGATTTGCCTGTTTGTTGTAAGGTAATGGTAGTAAAAGAAATTCCTCAAAAAGAGAATCTAATTAAAAATTCAAACTGGGAAAGTGGTTTTGCCCAATGGGAAAAGGAGCAGTCTGATGCAAGCGTATGGGTACAGTTTTTTCCAGAATATGAGCATCCTTTTCCGGCTCCTCCAATCAATGCTCTTCGGTTTGAAGCACCAAAAAATTTTGTTATTTCTATCAGCCAGCAAATAGAAATAACAAAAGAGGGATACTATACATTGCAGGTAGAATATAAGGGTGCAGACACAACCAATGTGGAAATCGATCTCTTTGTGAAAACGGCAGATAAGTTACAGGAAACAAAGATACATCCCACTGAACACGCATGGGATATCTACGAAGTAAATATGGTATGGTGCAAAGCTCAGACAGTGACAGTAGGAATTCGGATTTCAGCTCCTCCGATATATGGAATGATGAGAAAGTTTAGTTTCTTTTTAGAAGAGACGAGAGAATAAAAGATGGAGTGTATGTTATGAAGCAGACAAAATTTATTTATGGTGGAGATTATAATCCAGAACAGTGGTTGGATACACCAGAAATATTGGAAAAAGATATAGAATACATGAAGGAAGCACACATAAATTCTGTTACATTAGGTGTGTTTGCTTGGTCAGTGCTGGAGCCGGAGGAAGGGATATATCAATTTGAGTGGTTACACAAGATTATTGACCGGCTTTATGAGAATGTGATTATGGTAGTTCTTTCTACACCATCGGCTGCAAGACCGAAATGGTTGTCAGATAAGTATCCAGAGGTATTGCGGGTGAATGCAGACAGAACGCGTAATTTATTTGGTGGGCGGCATAACCATTGTTATACTTCTCCAGTATATAGGGAAAAGGTTGCAGAGATTAATAGAAGATTAAGCGAACATTTTGGAAAACATCCAGCAGTAAAGCTTTGGCATATTTCTAACGAACTGGGAGGGGAGTGTCATTGCCCTTTATGTCAAAATGCATTTCGCAGATGGCTAAAGAAGAGATACGGAACCATCGAGAAGTTAAATAAAGCATGGAATACTATGTTTTGGAGTCATACGTATCAGAACTTTGATCAAGTAGAAAGCCCGTCTCCTCTGGGAGAAACAACACTTCATGGATTAAATTTGGATTGGAAGAGGTTTGTCACAGATCAAACAGCAGATTTTGTGGCTTGTGAGAAAGATGCAATTCAAAAAGGTGGTTCTGGACTTCCAGTTACAATTAATATGACATATGATAATCATGAATTGAATTATCATAAATTTAAGGATTTGATTGATGTAGCAAGTTGGGACAATTATCCCCTATGGCATAAAAATAGTGATGTTGAAATTGCAGCAGATACTGCTTTTCAGCATGATTTTATCCGTAGCCTGTTAAAAAAACCATTTTTATTAATGGAATCTTGTCCTTCTTCAACAAACTGGCAGGGTGTCAGTAAGCTGAAACGCCCGGGTATGTTAAGTGCAGCTTCGTTACAGGCGGTTGCACATGGGGCGGACAGTGTACAATATTTTCAAATTCGTCAAAGTAGAGGTGCATCTGAAAAATTTCATGGTGCTGTAATTGATCATTATGGAGGTAATGATACAAGAGTATTTAAGGAAGTAAAAGAGATAGGAATGCACCTAAAAAAACTAAAGGAAATTGCAGGAAGTACAACAAAAGCAAAGGTTGCAATTATTCATGACTGTGAAAGCAGATGGGCAATGGAAGATGCACAGGGACCTAGAAACAATGGATTATATTATATGGAAACCGTAAGAAAAATTTATAATAGCTTTAGAAAACTGGGCTTAAATATAGATGTTTTGGATATGGAAGAAAATTTGGATGGGTATGATATTGTTTTAGCCCCTATGCTTTATATGTTCCGTTGTGGTATTGAAGATAAAATCAGAAATTTTGTAAAAGAAGGCGGAACTTTTTTGATGACTTACTGGTCTGGAATTGTAAATGAGACAGATTTATGCTATCTGGGAGGTGTACCTCATCAACTACAGGAAGTATTTGGACTTAGAAGCACAGAAATAGATAGTCTGTACGATGGAGAAAAGAATTATGGAATCTCTAAAGGAAACTTTTTTGAAAAAAACAGACAGTATCAATGTGCAAATTTTTGCGATTTGATTCAAACAGATACAGCAGAAACATTACTTACATATAGAGAAGATTTCTATGCAGGATACCCAGCAGCAGTGTATAATTGTTTTGGGCAAGGAAAAAGTTATTATATCTGTGCAGATTTTGAACAGGTTTTTTATGACGATCTTGCAAAAAAGATTATACATGAAAGAGGGCTTGAAGCAGAGGTTTTTTCGCTCCCTAGTGGAATAGAGGTTACTACAAGACAAACCCAAGATAAATGTTATGTGTTTGTGCAAAATTTTAGTAATGAAAGTGTGCAGTTGGACTTTTTAGACACAGAGTATCAGATAGTATCAGGCAATCAAAATGGTAGACTGGAACGTTATGAGACTTGCATATTTGAAAAAAAATTATGAAATAATTCCTTTTAGGAGGCTGTTCAATTTGGACAGTCTCTCTTTTTTTCTTTTTGCATATGGTAAAAGAAAAAGGCATTTAAAAATTTGTTAAAAACAAGTTTAAATAGAATTGCAGTTTTTGGCGGTGATATGCGTCAGGTATATCTGGCAGATATTTTGGCAGAACAAGGATTTGAGGTGAGGGTTTACGGTTTATGCAAAACCTGTAAAAATCCCAGAATCCAAAGAGCCTCTTCTATAAAAGCGGCCATGGAATATGCAGAGACAGTGGCGGCTCCGGTTCCTTTTTCTAAAGGACTTTCTCTGATAACAGAAGAAGCACTTCTTAAAACTTTAAAACCAGGAACCTGCTTTTTTTCGGGAGGGATGAGCCGTCCCCGTCAGCATAGACACCTAAAACGAAAGAATTCTATCCTGTTC
>CAJKMA010000073.1 GCA_905200905.1 uncultured Bacillota bacterium | reverse complement strand
CAAAACGACAGGCAAACGGTCGATGGGTGCGAAATGTGAGATTTAAAGTGCCGTTAGACGTAGATGGAACCTTTTATGATAGTATTGGTTTCCGTGGGGATGGAGAAGAAAAGAGCGAGGAAGACGATTCTGTCTATTTCCTACCCAATGAAACGCACGACGAAGTTGTGTGTTGTCTTACCCATCATACTCCACATAATCCTTCCATATAAAAGCGGTTCCTTCTTCAAACACAATACGGTACCACCCATTTTCACAAATTCCTGTAACGGTCACAGAATCTCCAGCACTTAGATGTCCCAGAATTTCGGAACCACTTTTGGCATCACTTCGAACGTTTACTCCTCCAGTGATGGTTCCTGTTCCAGAAGTTTTTTCCACCTTTACACCGCTTGCTGGTTCGTCCTGGCCAGCAGGGGAATAGGTGGAGCCAGAGGCAGCAGAACCGCTGAGGACGCTATCTTCTTTGGCAGGAATCAATCCTGCATTATTCGCTTCTACAATGATTTTTCGGACTTTTACATTGCTGGTATCTGTGTCTTTAAGAGCGCCAACATATACCAATAAAACCTCATTTCCAGGAACAATTCCATTTTTTAGTTCTAGTTTTGCATTGGCACAATTATCAAAAGTAAGAGATTCCCCTTCCTTAGTTTTAAGGGAAATCTGAGAGCCTGTGTAAGAGGTAAGCATGCCGCTTAAAGAAGCAGAAACAGCGTCTAACTGGGCTTCTTCCGCTTTTTTCTTGTCATCTTTCCCGCAACTTGTCAGAGAGAAGGAGATAAGTACAGCGATAAGTAAAGGTTTGAAAAGCATGTTTCTGTGTTTTTTCATAATGAAACCTCCTGTTTTTGCAAATGTTTCTTGAAAATAAGTAAAAATGCAACAGTTGACATAATAGCAGCAATTCCATCCGCCAGAGGCTGTGCGTAGAAAGCACTTCTGGCTCCATAGAATATAGGAAGTACAATGGTAAATAGCACGTAGTCTCCCTTGCGGAACAAGGAGAGAAAGAGTGCTGTTTTGCTTCTTCCAAGTGCAGTGAAGCCGTCTACGAAAACATATTGAAAACTTAGGGGCACAATCATAAGAGTGAAAGTGCCAATTCCCCAGATGCACAAATCCGTAAGTCCTGGGTCTTTGGTAAAAATTCCAATAAAATACTGTGGGACAATTCTGGATAGCAGAAACATCAGGGAAGTAAAACAGAGACATAAAAGTAAAATATAAGTTTCCGCTTTTTTTACCCGTTTGGTAGCCTTTGCCCCATAATTGTAGCTGAGAATAGCCTGGGTTCCGCTGGAAATGCCAAGCATGGGACCAGTAATGAGCATCATGTAACTTTGTACAATCGTAGCACAGGTAATGAGCAAATCGCCTTCTGTTGGACCGCCGTAGTGTTGTAAAACTGTGTTCATCACAATGATGATGACGCTATCTGTTGCCAGAATCAGGAAAGGGGACAATCCAAGGCTTAAAATCCGGCAAGTAATATTTTTAGAAAGCATTTCTCTTTTCAGTGGTGTAATACGAATTGGCACTTTTTTCCCAACAAGAAAATAAAAAGCAAAGGAACAGGATGCGAGTTGGGCAATTACAGTAGCCCAGGCTGCTCCTGCTACGCCCATATCAAAAACAAAGATAAACACAGGGTCCAGCACAATATTCGTAAAAGCGCCAATGAGAACAGTACACATTCCAACAGCAGGGAAGCCTTGGCAGGTGATGAAATAATTCAGTCCAATAGCCATAAGGGCAAAAAAGGTTCCTGCTGTGTAAATCGTCATATAAGTATCTGCATAAGGGAATGTTAGGGGACTGGCGCCAAACCAGTTCAGCAGGTATTTTTTGCTTAATAGGAAAACCAGGGTCAGCACAGCAGAAAATGCCACCAACATGGCAAAACTATGGGCTAAGATAGATTCTGCTTCTTTCTTTTGTCCTGCACCCATACGCATGGCCATGAGAATGGATCCTCCAAGGCCAACTAGGGTTCCAAAAGAAGTGAGCAGAGTTACAATAGGTCCGCATACGCCTACTCCTGCAAGAGCAATATCACCGATTTCTTCTATATTCCCAATAAACATCCGGTCTATAATGCTGTATAAGACAGTGACAAACTGGGCAATCATGGAGGGAATTGCCAGTTTTAGAACCAGAAAGGGGACTTTATCTTTTCCTAAATCTGTTGCGTGTTTCATAAGTTTTTTTCTAATCTCCTCTTTCTTTTATAAAATGTGATTAGTAACATTCTAATACAGAGTTGAGGAAATGAAAAGAGAAAATACTTGCTTCCCTTAAAATGTATATGCTATACTAAAGCTAGGTAAAACAACATAGGAGCACTGCATCAGCAGTGCTTTTTCGTAGTTATTTTAGAAAGCAAAGAGGATGAGAAATGTTAAAAATCAAAGAATACAGAAAGGTCAGGGACCTAGAAGAGGCTTATGAGTTGAATCAGAAAAAATCAGCCTGTGTATTAGGTGGAATGGTATGGCTGAAGATGGGAAACCGTGTGGTTAGCACAGCCATTGATTTATCAGGATTGGGACTGGATACCATAGAAGAGACAGAAGAAGAGTTCCGCATTGGAGCCATGGCTTCTCTTCGGGCGTTGGAAACACATAAGGGATTAGAAACCTATACCAATGGAGCAATGAAAGAAAGTCTGCGTCACATTGTTGGGGTACAGTTCCGTAATTGTGCGACAGTTGGCGGTAGTATTTTTGGCAGATTTGGATTTTCTGATGTGTTGACCATGTTTTTGGCCCTGAATTCCTATGTGGAATTATATAAGGGTGGTATTATTTCTATGAAAGAGTTTGCAGCAAGTAAGCGTGATCGTGATATTTTAGTGCGGATTATTGTAAAAAAACAGCCTGTGAAAACCGTATATCTTAGCCAAAGAAACAGTAAAACAGATTTTCCGGTGCTTACTTGCGCTTTGTCTTTGGATGCCAAGGGTCAGGTGAAAACAGTTGTGGGAGCGTGCCCTTCCAGAGCGAGAGTTATTGAGGATAAGGAAGACATATTAAAAGGATTTTTAAACCTATCAAGAGAAGAACAGGAAGCAGCAGCAGAGGCTTTTGGAGTTTATGTGCAGAGCCAGGTGAAAACCCAAAGCAATATGAGAGCTTCTAAGGAATATAGAAGTCTCCTGGTAAAAGTTCTTATGAAAAGAGCGCTTCTTGCAGCAGCTTCTATGGAAAAACAAGAACAACAGGCAGGAGGAATGGAATAATGGAAATTAAGTTCTGGTTAAATGGACAGAAAATCCAGGAGGAAATTCAGCCAGACATGCTGCTGCTGGATTTGTTAAGAGAAAAGGGATGCTACAGTGTGAAAAGGGGATGCGAAACTGCAAACTGCGGTCTTTGTACAGTACTTTTGGAGGAAAAGCCCGTTTTATCTTGTAGTTTTTTAGCTGCCAGAGTAGATGGAAAACATGTAGTGACCTTGGAAGGGATGCAAAAAGAGGCAGAGGAAATCGGTGGTTTTCTGGCAAAACAAGGAGCAGAACAGTGTGGCTTCTGCAATCCAGGATTTTTAATGAATATTTTTGCTATGTTAAAAGAATTAGAAAATCCTACAGAAGAGGAAATTAATGAGTATTTAGCAGGAAATCTTTGCCGATGCAGCGGTTTTATGGGACAGACTAGAAGCATCCTGAATTACCTGGAATATAAAAAACAGCAGAAAAAGGGGGAAGATAAAGAATGAAATATGTAAACACATCGGTAGAAAAAAAAGATGCTATGGCACTTGTAACGGGACAGCCGGTGTATACAGATGATTTGGCACCAAAGGACTGCCTGATTGTGAAACTTCTTAGAAGCCCTCATGCTCATGCATTAATTGAAGAAATTGATACAAAGGCAGCTCTTAAAGTGCCAGGGATTGCCTGTGTACTTACTTATCAAGATGTTCCACAGGACCGCTTTACTTTTGCAGGACAAACCTATCCAGAGTTAAGTCCTTATGACCGTTTGATTCTGGACAAGAGAGTACGTTTTGTGGGAGACGCAGTAGCCATTGTAGCTGGAGAAAATGAAAAAGCAGTAGACAAGGCATTAAAACTCATTAAAGTGAAATATCAGGTGCTGGAGGCAATTTTGGATTTCCATCAGGCAAAGGATAACCCTGTGGTGATTCATCCAGAAGATAACTGGGAATCCAGAGTTCCCGTAGGAGCAGATAATAAGAGGAACCTTTGTGCAGCACGGGAGGAAAGTGCAGGAGATGTGGAGGCTGTTTTAAAAGCATGTAAATATACAGTTGATAGAACTTATCACACCAAGGCAAATCAGCAGGCTATGATGGAAACCTTCCGCAGCTATACCTATTTGGACCATTTTGGACGAATGAATGTGGTAACTTCTACACAGGTTCCGTTTCATGTGAGAAGAATCTTGGGAAGGGCTCTGGGGATTGGCGCATCCAATGTACGAGTGATGAAACCTCGTATTGGAGGCGGTTTTGGCGCAAAGCAAACATCGGTAACGGAAGTTTATCCGGCACTCGTTACATTAAAGACCAAAAGACCTGCAAAGCTAGTGTATTCCCGCTATGAGTCTCAGATTTGTTCCTCACCTCGCCATGAGATGGAAGTTCGGGTGCGTCTTGGAGCAGATGAAAATGGAATTTTAAAGGCAATGGATATTCACACGCTATCCAACACAGGTGCTTATGGAGAACATGGACCTACCACAGTAGGACTTTCTGGTCACAAGCCTTTGGGTTTGTATGGAAAAAAAGAAGCATACCGCTTTACCTATGAAGTAGTGTATACCAACCGCATGTCTGCTGGGGCTTACAGAGGTTATGGAGCTACTCAGGGGATTTTTGCTGTAGAGTCTGCGGTAGATGAGTTGGCTCATGAGATGGGCATGGATCCAGTAAAATTCCGAGAACTGAACTTATCAAGAGAAGGAGACCCCTTCTTAGGTTATGATGGCTGTCCAGTGGTTACAAGCTGTACATTGGATAAGTGTGTAGAAAAAGCAAAAGAAATGATTGGATGGGATGAGAAATATCCTGTGAAAGATATGGGAAATGGAAAGGTGCGTGCAGTGGGTGCAGCACTGGCTATGCAGGGTTCTTCTATTGCAGGAGTTGATATTGGAGGAGCAGCCGTGAAGTTGGGAGAAGACGGTTCTTATACTTTAAGCCTTGGAGCAACCGATATGGGAACTGGATGTGACACCATTCTTTCTCAGATGGCAGCAGATATTCTGGAGACAGATATTGATAATATTGTGGCATTTGGAGTAGATACGGACGTATCTCCTTACGATTCCGGTTCCTATGCTTCTGCCACTACTTATGTGACAGGTATGGCTGTTACAGATGCCTGTCAGAAGCTTCGCACACAGATTCAGGAGCTGGGGGCAGAAATGCTGGAGAAAAAACCAGAAGAAGTAGATTTTGACGGAAATGTAGTTTATGAGTTAGATGGAGATCGAAAAATAACCTTAGAAGAAATTGCAGTCAAAGGAACCTGTGGAAACAATGTAAATCTTCAGGCATCTGCTACCCGATCTTCCAAGATTTCTCCACCGCCGTTTATGGTAGGTATGGCAGAAGTTGAGATTGACAAGGAAACGGGAGGTTTGGAATTGCTGGATTATGTGGCAGTGGTAGATTGTGGAACACCTATTAATCCTAATCTTGCCAGAGTACAGACCGAGGGCGGCATTGCACAGGGAATCGGGATGGCTTTGTATGAGGATATCCAGTATAATGAAAAAGGACAACTTAGAAACAATTCCTTTATGCAATATAAGATTCCAACCAGACAGGATGTGGGTAAAATTCGTGTGGAATTTGCACCAAGCTATGAAAAATCTCATCCATTTGGAGCAAAATCTATAGGTGAAATTGTTATTAATACCCCATGTCCGGCCATTGCAAATGCAGTGGATCACGCACTTGGCATTCGTATTCGTGAAATGCCTATTACTGCAGAGAAACTTGCAATGGAGTTGTTAAAAAGACAAGAAAATAAATAAAAAACATTATAGAAAAGAGGCAAAGAACATGTTTCAGCAGACAGCAAAGGAATTAATTACATTTATTGAAAAAAGCCCTACCTGTTTCCAGGCAGTAGCAACCATGAAGGAACTTTTAGAACAAGAAGGATACCAAGAATTAAAAGAAAATGAAAAGTGGACTGTAGAAAAAGGCGGGAACTATTTTGTGACCAGAAATGATTCTGCACTCATTGCCTTTTCTGTGCCCAAGGGAGAATGGAAGGGGTTTCGTATTATGGCAAGCCACAGTGATTCTCCTACTTTTAAAATTAAAGATCATCCAGAGATGACGGTGGAAAACAAGTATGTAAAGCTGAATGTGGAGCGTTATGGCGGTATGATTTGCGCACCATGGTTTGACCGTCCTCTTTCCGTGGCTGGACGAGTTGTGGTGAAAGAAAACAATGCTTTTGTTACAAAGCTGGTGGATATTGACAGAGATCTTCTCATGATTCCCAATCTGGCTATCCATATGAGTCGCCAAATTAATGATGGATATCAGTACAGCGCTCAAAAGGATATGTTACCATTGTTTGGAGAAATCAGTGCAAAAGATACCTTCATGGATACAGTAGCGCAGAATGTAGGTGTAAAAGCAGAAGATATTCTGGGACACGACTTGTTTCTGTATAACAGACAGAAGGGAAGCATCTGGGGCGCGCAGGAAGAATTTTTATCTGTGGGAAGATTGGATGATCTGCAGTGTGCCTTTGCTTCTTTAAAAGGTTTCTTGGGCGGAGAGAAAAAAGAGCATGTGGCAGTACACTGTGTGCTGGACAATGAAGAGGTAGGAAGTAGTACGAAACAGGGTGCAGCGTCCACTTTCTTGTATGATGTGTTAGTACGCATGACACGAAGCCTTGGCATGGATTATGAAGATTATTTAAGAGCTCTTGCAGATAGTTTCATGGTATCTGCGGACAATGGACATGCATTGCATCCGAATTATACAGAAAAAGCAGACCCTGTAAACCGTCCGGTGCTGAATCAGGGAATTGTGATTAAATATTCCGGAAACCAGAAGTATTGTACAGATGCTGTATCAGCAGCCATGTTTAAAGATTTATGTAAACAAGCAGAAGTACCATATCAGACCTTTACCAACCACTCTGATGTTCCAGGTGGTTCTACCCTTGGAAATATTTCAAATACAAAAGTAGCGCTAAACAGTGTTGATGTTGGCCTTCCGCTTTTGGCTATGCACTCCCCATATGAAACAGCAGGAGTGAAAGATACTTATTATTTAATAGAAGCAGCAAAAAAACTTTTTGCTTAAAAATTATTTGCACCTTTTTCCGTGATAAGGAAGAAGGTGCATTTTTTCACCTTTTACATGGAATCCAAACCCCAGATTGTTTCCTGAATCTGTGGTAAAGCCACAATCTTCTTCTGAAAGTAGTTGAAATCCACTTTTCTTCAATTCATTATGGAAATAAGAATTTTGAAAGTTCTGGTAGAAACTTTCCGGATACATAGCAAGTAACTGTTTCATGGATTTTGGTGCATGCTCAAAATAAAAATACGTGCCGATTACGTCTGCCTGAGGACCTAAATAAGGACGCAGTTGTTGATATAAAAAAGTAGGGTGGTAAAAATTATGTTCATTTACTGCAAAAAAATCTAAATGCAAGTCAATACATTCTGCCTTTAAAGGAAAGGTGGTACTGCTGTCTGCCAGGTACAGGATATCCAAATCTGGGCGTTGTTTTTCAATGAGATGTTTATACATTAATAAGGTTTCCGGATATTTGTCAATGACCAGATAATGACTGTCCGCAGGCAGGTATTCCAGGTGATTGTGCATGAAAAACCAGGCGTTGATGTAGGTTTCTGCAATGACCTTGTGATGAAGATTTATCTGCTCCATATGTTCCAGCATCCAGTTGTAGGAGCGCTGAAACATGGTAATTAATTGAGGTGGAAGGTCTTTATATAATTCTCTGGTTACATCAGGGGTGTCCTGAAGATTAGTATTCTTATTAGGGGTCATGAGAATTCCCTTATCAATGACTGCTTCATAGCCGCAGGAGCATCCAAGAGTACCATGGTAGAGAAAACGTTGATCCATTTCCACATCGGTAAGAGATAGGGAGCCCTTGCATACAGGGCAACAAAGAAGCGATAGCATGGACAGGGGAACTCCTGTTTTCAAGGCAGCAGAAACAGGATGTTGGTCAAGTTCTTTGATTTTTTCTTCCAGATGCCCAATGATTTTTTGTTTTTGCTGAATTTCCTGAAGACAGAAATCACGTTTTCCAGTATAGATAGCCTTTAATTCTTCCACATCCTGGGGGTCTGCCAAACCAGAGATACGCTTCAAGGAGAGGATAATGTGAATTTCTCGAAGAGAAAAATCTAGCTCCTTTAATTCCAGAATCCATTCCAAATCCTTAAGGGTAGCCTGGTCAAAGACATATTGTCCCTTTGGTCTTGGAGGAACCAGAAGGCCGTATTTGATATAATAATATAGATTGTCGACAGAAATATGATATAGTTCCGATACTTTTCCGATTCGCATATGAAGCACCTCCTGTTTTTTATCCTATCATAAATCTGGAGTATACTCCAGGTTTTTTGGGGATTTTTAGAAAAAGGCAGGTTGACACGGGCTAGACTCCATATTCTACAATGGCAGAAATAAAAAATAAGGAGAAAGAAGCATATGAAAATCATGAAAAAATCCTGTCAGCGGACAGAAGAAGATAGAAGAAACCTTACAAAAACAGTGGAAGAGATGATTGATTATGTAAGAGAGAAAAAGGATATTGCTTTAAAAGAATATAGTCTGAAATTTGACGGCTGTACCAGGGAAACATTGCGCGTGAGCAAAGAAGAAATTCAGGAGGCATACAGCCAGCTTACTGCACAGGAGATTGAAGATTTAAAGGCAGCGGCAGCCAATATCAGGGCATTTGCCAAAGCACAAAAAGAAACCGTAAGACCATTGGAAAAGTTCAGTCCGGTGCAGGGGATTTTCTTAGGACACAGGATTATTCCTGTAAAATCCTGTTGCTGTTATGTACCGGGAGGAAATTATCCTTTGTATTCTACAGCTCTGATGTTAATAATCCCAGCGAAAACAGCAGGCGTAGAGCGAGTGACAGCCTGCTCTCCAGTTATGAAAGGAACGAATAGAATCAATCCCAAGACTTTAGTGGCCATGGATATTGCAGGAGCAGATGAAATTTATGCAGTAGGAGGTGCACAGTCCATTGCAGCATTTTCTTATGGAACCCAGGAAATCAAACCAGTTGATATGATTGTGGGGCCTGGTAATCGTTTTGTTACGGAAGCAAAACGGCAGTGTTACGGTCAGGTAGGAATTGATTTTGTAGCAGGTCCCAGCGAAGTGTTGATTATTGCAGACGGAAGTGGGACACCGGAGATTGTAGCAGCAGATTTATTAGCACAGTCAGAACATGATCCCAATGCCAAAGGCATTCTGATTACTACAGAAGAAGAATTTGGAAAAGAAGTGATAGAAGCAGTTGAGAAAGAATTGTTGGAGCTTGAGACTAGGGAAATTGCCAGAAAATCATGGGAAGTTTATGGTGAGGTGATTTTCGTGAATTCTTTGGAAGAGGCGGTACAATTGGCGAATGAGTATGCGCCAGAGCATTTGGAATTAAACCTTAGGAATCCAGAAGAAGTGTCTGAGATGCTCTATAACTATGGTTCCCTCTTTATGGGAGAAAACACAGCAGAAGTATTTGGGGACTATGCTTCTGGAACCAACCACACCCTTCCCACCCTGCGGGCGGCCAGATATACAGGCGGTGTGTGGGTTGGTACGTTTTTGAAGACCTGTACGTATCAGCATATGACAAAGGATGCCATGCAAAATTTGGCACCTTTAGTATCCAGAATGGCCAGGGGAGAGGGTCTTATGGGACACGCACAGGCAGCTGAAGTGAGGATGAAAAGGTAAATTTTGAGGCTCTACTTTCATAGGTAGAGCCTTATTTCAGATGTTTTTATAACTTATCGTAGGTCTTTTCTTTATCATTAGAGTTTTTCAGCAGCAGATATTTGCGTACAGTGAAGATAATGCCAATGGCTATAACACCAATGAGGGTTTCGGTCATGTTCAGATGTTCTACAACCATTTGTCGGGCAATGGCGAACATAAGCACTTCTAGAAGATTCTCGGCAGTATGTTTTGCCAACATTTTTACAAATTCCACGCCAATGAGCAGGGTCAGGGCATTTCCAAGAAACTCTGTAAATTGTTCTGGAGTTATATTCAAAAGCGGGATTCGCAGGAAATTGTACAGCATGGGAACGATTAGTGTAATGATTACCAGAAGCATTACTGCAGATAATACAATTTCCGTATAGCGGGATATGGTATAAATTATCTCATTTAATTTGCGTTTCAAAAGCGCAGTTCCTCCTTTCCGTAATGGATTTATGAAAAGATTTTGTAACAATTTAAAACTTTATGTTGAAAAAAGACCTTGTTAGTACCCCTATCATACCATAAACAAAGGGAAAAACGAAGAGAATTTTCCAGAACTGTTAAGAAAAATGCAGAGCCTGAAAAAAACAGGAGATTTTCCTTAAAACACTTGAAAAATCTGGTGTTTTAAAGAAAAAATCTCGATTTTATTAACAGGATTTTAAGAAAAAAATGAAAAAAATAGGGTTCAGACTTGCAAATAGGAAAAAATTATGGTACTATATACAGGAAGTTTAAAATTATTTCGAAATTGTTACAGAAATTAATTATTTCAACATAGTATTAATGTAATGGAAAGGTACAGAGAGGTATGAAAAAAAGATTAGTATGTCTGTCACTGATATTTGCTATGACTGCAGCACAGGTTCTTCCTGTTTCAGCAGCAAGAAAAGATGAGGTACAGGCTCAGAAATCCGCAACACAGAGTAAACTTTCTGCAGCACAGGCACAGGCAAGTAGCTTGGAGAGCAAAAAGCAGGCCCTGATGGGACAAATCAGTACTACACAGCAGCAGATCGTTGATGCTATGACACAGATTGAATTATTAGCAGACGAAATTGTAGACAAAGAAGCAGATATTAAGGAAACAAAAGAAGAGCTGGTACAGGCAGAAGCTGACCGTGACGAACAATATGAAGCAATGAAGAAGAGAATTCAGTATATGTATGAAAACGGTGGAAGCGATACATGGGCACAGATTTTATTAGAATCTGACAGCCTTGCTACTATGCTTTCTAAAGCTGAAAACACTGAGAAAATGTACCAGTACGATAGAGACGAACTGAAAGAGATGAAGGCAATCGTTCAGGAAGTCAAAGATTTAGAAGAACAGCTGGAAAATGAAAAACATGATTTAGAGACTTCCAAGAGTGAACAGGAAGGCGTAAAAGCAAGTCTGGAAACAAAAGTTGCAGAACTGAAATCAACAGCATCTGACTATGAAACACAGATTGCTAATGCAAAAGCACAGGCAGAGCAGTATAAACAGTTAATTCAGCAGCAGAACGCTGAGCTGAAGAAAATTCAGCAAGAAGAAGCTGCAGCAGCTAAAGCAGCAGAAGAAGCAGCCAAGCAGCAGCAGAATCAGAATAATCAGAACAATGGCGGTTCCACAGGTGGAAGTGCAATTACAGGTGGAAACAGCAGTTCTAATAATAGTGTGAAACCAAACAATGGTGGTACATCTTCTAACAATAATAGTGGAAGCGTAAACAATGGTGGTGGTTCTGCTAACAATAACAGTGGAAACACAGGTAATAGCGGTTCTTCCAGCAATGCAGGAAGTAGCAATACAACTGCACCATCAAAACCAAGTGCACCTTCTTATAATAGTGGAACAGGTGCTGCGGTTGTAGCGTATGCAATGCAGTTTATTGGAAATCCATATGTTTATGGTGGAAACAGCTTAACAAATGGTATTGACTGTTCTGGATTTACACAGCAGGTATTTGCTCATTTTGGTTACAGTTTACCAAGAGTAAGTGATGCTCAGGCTTATTCAGGAGTTGGAATCAGCTATTCTGAAGCACGAGCTGGTGATATCATTGTATATCCTGGACATGTAGCTATTCTTACTGGAGATGGCGGTATTGTGCATGCTTCTAACAGCGCTCCATATCCAAAGGGTGGTATTAAATATACAGCAAATGCTTTATACAAAAATTATATTGCAGTTAGACGTATTGTTCAGTAAGTAAAAAACTTATACATACAAGGGT
>CAJKMA010000072.1 GCA_905200905.1 uncultured Bacillota bacterium | reverse complement strand
TTTCCAAAAGAGAGATAAATCTCTGTCCTACCATACCTGTTGCACCTAAAATACCAACTCTTAATTTTTCGCTCATGATTTTTTGTCCTTCCTGTGCATACATTTGTTTTTATAATACACCACTATAACAAATCTTTCCAAAATGTCAAGATTTTTTTAATTTTCTTCCAGATATTTTTCCTGGATGCCAATCACTTCTTGCATAGCTTCTGTACCTGGCGCACCTATGGTATTTCTTTTTTCCACACAGTTTTTCATGCTGATTGCTTCGTAGATATCCTCCTGAAAGACTGGACTGATTTCTTGATATTCTTCTAAAGATAAATCATCTAAGGAGCAATTCTTCTCAATACAGAAAAGCACCAAACGTCCCACAATTCCATGGGCATCTCGAAAAGCTACCCCGTGATTTACCAAATAGTCTGCTGCATCTGTAGCATTGGTAAATCCATTTTTCGCACTGTTCTCCATATTTTCTTTTTTGAATTCCATGGTGGAAATCATACCATTGAATAAAGCAATACAACCTTTTACGGTATCAATAGCATCAAAAGTAAATTCCTTGTCCTCCTGCATATCTTTATTATATGCCAGTGGGATTCCTTTCATGGTAGTAAGCATGGACATCAAGGCTCCGTAAACACGACCTGTTTTTCCTCTTACTAACTCTGCTATATCTGGATTCTTCTTTTGGGGCATAATACTGCTTCCAGTACTGTATCCGTCGTCAATTTCTACAAACTGATATTCATTGGAATTCCATAAAATAATTTCCTCACAAAAACGGCTCAAATGCATCATAATAGTAGAAAGGCCGGAAAGCAATTCAATAAGATAATCTCGGTCTGCTACAGAATCCATACTGTTTAAAGTTGGCCCGTCAAACCCTAATAACTGGGCTGTATATGCTCTATCTAAAGGATAGGTGGTTCCGGCAAGAGCCCCACTTCCTAACGGACAGAGATTCAAACGCTTCTTCACATCCTGCATACGGCTACGGTCTCTTTTAAACATTTCAAAATAAGCGCCAAAATGATGCGCTATAGTAACTGGCTGCGCCTTCTGCAAATGTGTGAATCCAGGCATATAGGTATGCAGGTTTTCTTTCATAATATGTAAAAGAGAAGTAAGAAGTTCCTTTAACAATCCATCAATTTCCTTGATTTCATCCCTTACATACATTTTCATATCAAGAGCCACCTGGTCATTGCGGCTTCTTCCGGTATGCAGTTTTTTCCCAACTTCACCTTTTCTGGCAATAAGATTGGCTTCCACAAAGCTGTGAATATCTTCATACTCTGGCGAAAATTCCAGGGTCCCCTCTTCAATTTCTTTTAAAATTTCCTGAAGTCCTGCTGTAATTTCCTCTTTTTCCTGCTGGGTTAAAATTCCTTGTTTTGCCAGCATCTCCGCATGAGCCATGCTCCCGGTAATGTCCTGTTTATACAGTTTCTGGTCAAAACTTAAGGATGCGTTAAAATTATAAACAAGCTGATCCGTTTCCTTTGTAAAACGGCCTCCCCATAATTGTGCCATAGATGTTCCTCTTTCTTCGTTTTATAGTTATCTTTGTAGAATTTTATCACTTTCTGGCAATCCCCGCAAGCACTTTTGCCTTTCCCGTTCCTGTTTGGAAAATACACAACCACAGTAATCTTGGCGATATAACTGATATTCTGCGGACAATTCTGTGGAACGCTTATAACCATTGCGCTTCTTGAAATCAGAAGGAAGGTGCTTCACATGATAGATTTTTTCCAGTTCCTCTCCAATTTCATTTAATTTCGCTGCATTTTTTAAAGGACTGATGGTGAGGGTCGTTGCAAAATAATCATAACTTCCTTCTGCTGCCAATCTGGCTGCCTCCTCCAGACGCATACGATAACATTGAAAGCAGCGCTCGCCCCCTTCCGGTACATCTTCCAGTCCCTTTGCCATTTCAAAAAAGTCTTCTGGACGATACTCTCCCTCCAGAAAAACAGGTTTATGTACCAAGGGCATTTCTTCTATTAATTTCTGCAGCTCTTTTGCCCGCTTCTCATATTCTTCTCTGGGAGAAATATTAGGATTATAAAAGAAATCCGTAATCTCAAAATATGGAGAAAGGTACTCCAGCACATAGCTACTGCATGGAGCACAGCAGCTATGCAAAAATAATCTGGGTACCTTTTCCTCTTTTTGTATTTCTTCCAGAATCTTGTCCAGTTCCTTTTGATAATTTCTGTTCAAGTTTCTGTCACCTCTTATTTGTGTACTTCATTCCCTGTAGCTTCCCCGCTTAAAAATGCTCTTGCATTATCCAAGGTTGTCTGTGAAATAGCTGCCAATGCTTCCTCTGTGAAAAATCCTTGATGAGAGGTAATCATAACATTTGGGAAAGATAACAATCTGGCTGTGGTGGAATGCTCTAAAATCTCATCGGAACGGTCCTCAAACACGTTCTTCGTCTCTTCCTCATATACATCCAAACCTACCGCATAGAATTTTCTAGCCCGAATGCCTTCAATTAGATCATTGGTTTTCACTAAACCTCCTCTGGAGGTATTGACTAAAATCACACCATCTTTCATTTTGGCAATGGTGTCTTTATTAATCAAGTGATAGGTATTATCCATCAATGGACAATGCAGGGAAATCAAATCACTGGATGCCAGCAATTCATCTAAAGAGACATAAGTTACAAACTCTTTTAAATCTGGATTTTCATATACATCATAGGCAATTACCTTCATACCAAATCCTCGACAAATTCTGGCCATAGCCGCACCAATTTTTCCAGTTCCTACAATACCTGCTGTTTTTCCATAAAAGTTCATACCCATTAAACCACCAAGACTGAAATCATTCTCTCTCACTTTTACATAGGCTTTGTGAATACGGCGGTTTGCTGCAAGAGCCAGGGCCATAGCATGTTCTGCCACTGCTTCTGGAGAATATCCTGGAACACGCATGACTTTGATTCCATATTCTTTCGCTTTATCTAAATCTACGTTATTAAAACCTGCACAACGCATTAAGATCAGTTTTACTCCAGCTTCATGAAGTGCCTCCATAGTAGCGCTTCCTACATCAGAGCTTACAAACGCACATACAGCTTCATAACCTTTTGCCAAAGGTGCGGTCTTAGGCGCTAGGTCTGTTTTTAAATAATCAATTTCAATCTCAGGATATCCAGAAATTTGTTTTTCAAAAGAGTCTTTATCATAACTTTTGGTATCAAAAAATAAAATTTTCATTGTCAATTCCTCCTTATACTTATCTATCTGCAAGATTCTTTTTTCTTATACATGGTAAACTGAAAATCAGATTTTATCAATCATGATTTCAATAATTTTCTTATCTGTTTCTCTCATTCCATCTCTGGCAAGCTGAGCCACATTCTCAATGGTTTCTTCAATTCCTTTTGCTACAATTCCATCACCCCCATAAAACTGACTGCCAAATTGATACATTTTCATACCCAAAGTACCTGCTTCCACAGCAGAAGCAATTTTTGCTGCACAACTTGCTTTTGCCCCATCGCACACCACACCAGAATTAATGGCCAGAGCATTCACAATCGTATGCGCCACCTGTGTGTAACCTCCTCCGTAAAGGTATGTAATTCCAGCGCCAGCGCCGCACCCTGCACTAATAGCTCCACAATATGCTGATAAGGTTCCAATTCCAGATTTTAAATGGATGGACACTAGATTAGACACTACCAGGGCGCGAATGAGCAGTTCCCTGGACACCTTCATATCCTCTGCATAGACAATAACCGGAAGAGATGCTGTCATTCCCTGGTTTCCACTTCCAGAATTAATTACCACCGGCATCTCACAACCATTCATTCTGGCATCAGAACCTGCTGCTGCCATGGCTTTTGCCCTGTTCTGAACACTATTGCCATAAGACTGGAGAAGAATTTTCCCAATATTAGCTCCCCAATTGCCTTTTAAGCCTTCCTGTGCAATAGCCGTATTATATTCAATTTGTCTTATAATGGTTTCCTCTACATCCGAAATCTTCACTTCATCTGCAAACTGAATAATACGCTCTACTGTAAGCAGCTCTTTGTCTGTACCTCCACAATTCTCTTCCTCTGAATATTCTTTTCCAAATAATGTCTCTCCGTTTTTCCGAATCTGAACAATATTGGTGTGCTGTCCCTGAATCTGAACTTCTGCACTGTGTTCCCCATCCTGAACTTCAACATAAATGTCAAAAATACATTTAGACTGAGAAGCAGTAAGCTGAAAAGACACCTCTTTTAAGTAATCAGAAATCTCTTCAATCTCCTCCTTGGTAATCTCTGCCAAAACTTCCAATTTCTTCTCTGCCTTCCCTGCCACAATACCGGCAGCCGCTGCCGCTGCAATGCCGCGAAGCCCTCCCGTATTGGGAACTACTACACTTTTTACATTTTTAATGATATTTCCACTGGCGCTGATTCGCACGGATTTCGGTATACTTCCAAGGGTTTCCCTTGCCACTGCCGCTGCATAGGCAATAGCAATGGGTTCTGTGCAGCCCATGGCAGGTACAAGCTCCTCCTTTAAAATCTTCACATATGCATCATAAATTTTTCCATCCATAAGTATTTCTATCCTTTTCTTTGATATCATTCTTCTTCCCTGTCGAAATCCCAGACTTCCACCACTTCATCATCCAGTTTTTCTTCTTCGCAGCGGAAATTCACCTTATCTCCTGGTTTTGTATTGTGCAGCTTATAAGCATCTCTTTCACAATCCAGCACCACAGTTTTCTCCTCCATAGCAACTGTCATCTGGCTGTTTTCAATATCTATCGCTTCTACTGTACCCTCAAAACGTGGCGGGGGAACAAAATTGCTCACAGTCTCACCCATTTTTCTTTCATAAGGTTTATAAAGAAAAATTCCTGTAAGAAAAACTCCTGCTAAAATACAACTTACTACCGCCAAATACTTTTTCCTATTTTTTCTCATAGGCATTTCCTCCTTAGGGTGTTCCGACTTCAATCAACCTTCATCTGGATCATAAATCCGCAAGATTTTCTTATATCTACTAGATTATCAGTCTAAGAATCTTCTGTCAATCTGGAAAGTTTCTTTCCTTTCTTTCAAACTTAAAAAGCAGACTACAATCCCAACAAACATCCCTAGTAATCCAAAAGCCCATGAAATCGAAAAATATTCTGCTAACCATCCGATAACCGGACTGAATACTACCATAACAACACTGTACACCATGCTTTCCACAGATACCATGGTGGCACGTACTTCACTAGAAAATATCTTTTGGTTTTCATCACCAATGCGGATTGCCAGCATTTCTGATATTCCATGAGCCAGACCAGCAGCCAGTATACAGCCTGGCAAAGCCTGCATACCGCTAAAAACAATCAATAAACCTTCTAGAACTCCTCCTACAAACAGCAAAGATTTTATCTTCACCTGCCCCGTCTTTTCTCCCAGAGATGCTCCAAGCATACCTCCAAAAGAGACAAGGAGAAGTGGAATTCCTACCCATTTTGCATGTACTCCCTTCTCTACAAAATGCTGCTGTAATAACATAAAAACAATGTAATATCCAGCAGCAGCTACACCGCTGACCAACATTCTACGGGCAGCCTCTCTATGAGTTACCACAAATCTTCCACTTTCTATCACATGCTTTTTTAAAATCCTTCCCCAGGTTTCTTTTTCTTTTACATTTTCTCTCCTAGGTTCCCAAAGCCGAAACGCCACGATAGAGCAACAAAGTCCCTGAACCATAGAAATCAGATATCCTTTCTCATATCCCAAAGATACGGTTACTACACTGAATAAATTTGCTGCTGCAAAAACAGCCAGATACAATTGTTCCTGTGTAGCTGACACTCGCAAATAATCCTCCTGTATCCCTGCCTCTAAAAGGCTGTCATAGGTCAGGGCTTCTCTTGAGCCGGATACTAGATTATAGCTTAACGCATTCAGTCCCATAGCAACTAAAATCATGGGGAATGCATCCGTAAGAATCATGCACAAAGCCCCTGCTGCAGATACCAGTCCAGACCAAACTAAAGTCCTTTTACGGCCTATCAGATCTGCTACCATACCACTTGGGATTTCACAGCACATGCTCACCATATGAAAAACACCTTCCGCAATTCCCACCTGCGCAATGGAAAAACCCCGCTGCAAAAGAAACACCACCCACACTACATCTACAATTTGAAAGCCACTAATAAGTTCATAAAGATATAAATTTTGAAGTTGTTTTTTGATATTCATAACGCATCACCTACTAAATTTTTTTAGAATGATGCCCATTTTTAGAATTGAAACAGACAGACCATACATCTGGTCTTAGACTAAAATTTCTTAAAAATGGGCGCACTGATAGCCTGAACACCAAAAAAGTTTCCTTTTTGAATCATCAAATACGGTGTTTTCCAGCCCATCTGTGCGCCTCCTTTTCTCAAAGATTTATAAGAATCATATCACACTCTAGTGCAAAAGTAAAGACGCGCAAAAAATTGTTCTCTTCTACACTTCTCCTTCCCGCATCCTTTCCACCACGCTTTGTCTACGGATATTCTGATACCCTAGAATAGGAACCATAAGAACCACCAAAAGCAGCGGCACAATACACAGCGCCAACGGCAGCAAGGTGAAGTGATTTTTAAAGAAAAACAAGGTTTCCTCTAATCCTTTTAAAACCGTAAGATTTAAAATTACAGAAGCAAATAATGCAATTACCAACGTACCGGCAGCATAATAAATTCCTTCTGTACATAACATGGTTTTTAGCTGCTTTCCAGTCATTCCCACTGCCTCCAAAGCGGCAAATTCCTGTTTTCTGGAAAGAATAGAAGCTGCCATGGTATTTAGGAAATTCAAAATGCCAATCAAAGCTAAAATAAATGCTAACATACCTCCAATCATGCCATACATGTTTTTCAGCCCTGAAAATTCTTCTGCAATGCTGGCTTTGGAAATATACTGCAGGTTTGAATTTGTCACAGTACAATAATGCTCTACCCATGCTTCCAGAGCTTCTTCCTGCTCTTTCTCCACATTAAATAGCAGGCGCATGGGCTGCCTGGGACCAAAAAATTCCTGAAACTCCTGTGTTGGAAGAATATAGGTACAGTCAAAAGCACCGTAGCTCTGAGTACTGACAGCATAAGGAATTTCAGAAACTGCCAAAACCTCATACTCCCTTTTCTCACCTTTTTCATTGGTTAAAGTTACCTTTTCTCCTGGTTCATGATAGGAAATTACTTTATCATGAACAAAAGGATACGTGTTGGTAAGCACATAGTTTCCATTAGAAAAAGTTTCCCAATCCAGGTTTCCTTTCAGTGCGTCCATATGTTCAAATATCATCTGGTCAATGCCATAATATTTCATGCCTCCTACACTTTGTTCTTTTCTATATCCTTCTATAATTTGTTCATATTCATCTCCAAAATCTTCTCGAAACACTGCCTCTATATCTGGATGTTGAATGAATTTCTCATCGAACTTCTGAAATTCTTCTGGAGAAAGTTTGGAGGGAAGTTCTTTTATATACACACCTCCTGTTTCCAAAATGCCCTTCTGTTTTGCTAATTCCTCCTGAAATTCCTTTGTAACTCCATCCAGCATCTGTCCTCCTGAAGTGGTAAAAACATCCAGGCTGGCATCAAAAACCATATAATCACTAATCGCCCTGTCCTCTGCAAAGCGGTCCATATCAAATCCACGGATCAGGCTGTACACTGCATTTACCAAAATGAGACTAAGAGATAGAGATGCCACAACAATACACAATTTCTTTTTGTTCCTGCCTAAATTTGCCGCAGCCATAACAGCAGGAGAAACGGTTCTGGTCTTTCTCTTCTTTTTTCTTTTTTTCTCTTTCTGAAATGCCTGATTTTGCCCTTCTGTAAAACGTACCGCTTCAATAGGGGATACTTTAGAGGCAATGGTTCCTGGTTTTTGACAGCTGATTCCTACTGTAATCAGAGAAAACAGCCCTGACCCAAGAAAAATCCATGGATTCCACTGCACTGCATTTGTCGTAGATGCAGCAAAAGTCAAATGATTCATAACCACAGGAAGAAGTACCACTCCTACACCTGCTCCCAAAAGCATTCCTATGGGAATCCCAAGAGCGGAAAGCATATAAGCCTGACGCCTTATCATACGTTTCAACTGCTTTCTGGTTGTACCAACAGTTTTCAACAATCCATAATAACGGATATCCGCGTAAACATTAATATAAAATACATTGTAAATCAAAAGATAACCTGCAAATCCCACTATAAATATCATGCCGAGTATTCCCAAAACCGTTCCCATCTCTAAATCCTGTCCCAGATATGCCCAGTTGATTCCTACACTGACAGATTCGGGAAATCCACATCTTCTTGTCAGAGCTTCTACTTGTTTTTCTATAAACAAACTGGATGGAAAATAAAAATCCACCATATAATATCCAGCAGAAAATACAGTATCTCCACTGCCTTTCATTTTGGATTTTTTCTGCTCTGGCGCTACTTTTTCCTGAAAGTCTTTTGAAACTGCCATAACCTGTGCCATGGAAATGGTATCTCCTTGAAAATATCCGCTGAGAATAAAGGTTTTCTCATATACAGTCCCATTTACATCTACTTTAACAGGAACTTTCTCTCCCACCTTACAAGGAATCCCAAGAGCTTTCAAAACTAAATCGCTGGTAACCAATTCCTCTTCTTTTTGAGGCATGTGACCAACTTCTGGATAACAAAAGCTCCACTTTGCTTCTAAATCTTCATAATATCCAATTTCTGTTGGCAGTTTTAAAAATTCCTTATTTACTGCATCTCCTACCACAATTCTGCTGGAAACATCCCGCAGTTTTTTATCCTTTTTGACAATATCATATTCTTCTTTTGTAAGATATTTATAACCTGCATGGGCAGAACCTCCCACCTGCCGCATGGTTTCTTCCTGCTGTTTTTGAGTCAGATTGCCTCCAATGGTAAACACCCCAGTAAAAAGAAGGGATGTCAATACAATCGCCAAAATTCCAATGAGATTCCTGCTCTTTTTTGCCTTTAATGTCCGATCTGCAATTTTTCGGATGATTTTTTTATTTTTCACTTTATTCATATGTTTCACCATCCTCTACAATCTTTCCATCTTCAATACGGATGATGAGGTCTGCCATCTGAGCAATTTCTTCATTGTGGGTTATCATAACCATAGTCTGCCCAAATCGTTCACTGGTGACCTTTAAAAGTCCTAAAACATCCTGACTGGTCCTTGAATCCAAGTTGCCGGTAGGTTCGTCTGCCAGCAAAATAGACGGCTTTGTAATCAGCGCCCTTGCAATGGCTACTCTCTGCTGCTGGCCTCCTGATAATTGGCTTGGCAAATGCTCCAGCTTTGCATCCAGTCCCAAAATGTGAATCACTTCTTTTGCATATACTTTATCTACCTTGTTGCCGTCTAACTCAACTGGCAATACAATATTTTCATACACATTTAACACAGGAACCAGATTATAACTTTGAAAAACAAATCCAATTTTTCTTCTTCGAAAAATACAAAGCTCATCTTCTTTCAAGCGGAAAATATCTTTGTTATCCACCAAAACTTTCCCTGCTGTGGGATGATCCAAACCGCCCAACATATGCAAAAGTGTGGATTTTCCACTTCCCGATGAACCAACAATTGCCACAAATTCCCCTCTTTCAATTTCTAAATTTACATCATCCAGAGCCTTAACCTGGTTTTCTCCTACTCCATAATATTTTTTCAAATTGATTGTTTTTAAAACAGCCATATGTAATTTCTCCTTTCCGCCACCCTTTTTCTCACAACCTTTGCCAAACACAAAAAGGACAGCTTTTTTACTGTCCTTAGTATAGCATAGGATTCTTTCCACAAAATTACGCAAATCTAACACTTTTGAAAGATTTTCTGTGCTTTCTCTAATCTCTTGGAAGAAACAGAGAAATCTGAGAACCTTGTCCTGGCTGTGATTTGATTTTTACATATCCCTTCTGTTTTTTTATGATTTCTCTTGTTAAGTACAGTCCGATTCCAACTCCTGTTTTTTGCTGGACCTGCCTTCCTCTATAAAACCGCTGAAATACTTTTGGAATTTCCTCTTCCGTTATCCCTATGCCCTCATCCTCTACACAAACCTGGCAGTACAAGGCATATTCCCGAACCAAAACTTGAATTCGGCTTCCCTTGGGAGAATATTTCACTGCATTATCCAAAAGATTATAAAGGGCTTCTATGCTCCATTTTCTATCATAGCAGGCTGTTATCTGTAAATTTCCTTGTACCTTAAGAGAAATCTCACATGCCTCTGCTTTTGGTCTTATCTGAGCCACAGCCTGAGAAATCAAAGGTTCTATAGGCTGCCGTATTGGCTGTACAGCCACAAGATTTGTTTCCAATCTGGACATTTTGGTTAGCGCCTGTATTAAAAACTCCAAGCGCTCTGCCTGTTCCTTCATTTCACCCACCATAAAAAGCAACTGCTCCTTGTCTGGATTTTCTCTGGCAAGACCTTCCTCCAAAAGCTCTGCATACAGCTTCATATTGGCTACCGGAGTCTTCGTCTGGTGAGAAATATCAGATACCAAGCCTTGCAGGCTGGCTTTTTCTTTTTCTATGTTCTTTCTGGCCAAATTGGAGGAAGTGAGAAAGCGCATCCATTTAGTCTCTATTTTTGACAATTCCGTCTCCTCATACGCATGTTCTTCAAAACTTCCATCCATAGCACTGTCCAGCATTTCATTGAGACGTCGCAGAACTTTTCTTGTACCAATCATAAACCTTCCTCTTCTCGCTTCCACAAATATCCCTGCCCATAAATGGTGTGAATGTATTTCACAGAACCGCATTTTTCCAGTTTTATCCGCAAACGATTGATGGTAACAGAAAGCGCATTTTCATCTACATACTCGCCTCCATCTGCCCAAATGCGTTCTATGAGAAGCTCTCTGGTAAGCACTCTTCCCTGATTTTCCAGAAACAGGCGAAGTAGTTTTTGCTCATTTTTCCCAAAAGACAACTCTGTCTTTCCTTTCCGAAACAACAGTCTGTCAAAGTCCAAAAACAAATCATCTATTTCATAAATTGCGGTTTTTACTCTGCCTGTCCGACGCAAAAGATTCTGGATTCTGGCTCTAAGCACAGCCAAACGAAAGGGTTTTGTCATATAATCGTCTGCTCCCAGATTCAGTCCTGTCACTTCATCCATTTCTGTATCAAGAGCAGTGAGAATCAAAACAGGGGTATTTCCTTGCCTTTTCACCCAGGTCAGGTACTCATATCCGCTCTTATCCGGCAGATTAATATCTAGAATAATCAAATCGGGGACTTGTTTCTGAAAACTGCTCTGCGCCTCCTGTACTTCCCTGTCCTGAAAAAATTCTATCTCCGGCTGGGAAAGGGCCAACCGGATTCCATTGCTTAATGCAAAATCATCTTCTACAATCTGTATTAACATGTGTTTCACTCCTGTCCTCTCTCGCAAACTCCCTTTACGTCCTTCAAACGTTATTTTAAAAATCTTCCTTCTTTTTTGCTTCCCTAGCCATATTAATCAAGTTTTTCCGTATTTCATGTCTAATTTCAGCTTTAAAAACGTGTAAATGCTGTAATCAAAACAGCTAACCAGAGAAATAGATCTAGTACTGTCATATATTTCTCATGACTTGTCATATCTTTAAATGGTTTATCTGGTCTACGAAATGCCATTCCTGCGATTACAACCAGAAATGCAAGACAAATGAATTTAACGTTGGTTGTGATTACTTGTAAATATGCTAATAAGAGTACGATACATAAAAGTGCTAAAATGATAATTGAAAATATTCTTCTTTTCTTAGAATTCTTTGTCATATCAAACACCTCCAGCTTTTTCAAAACTCTATATGTTGTTCTTTGGCTATCTGCTCTGTGATTTCTGTAAACTTCTTTCTTCCATGCCAATAAAGAATGCTACCTAAAAGAAGAAACAATAGAAAAATCCAATTGGGAACAGCTTGATTTCCAAACCCTTTTATGTCATCGAAAAAATAATGATATACCCAATTCAAAACCAAAATCATTCCTGCCGCAAGGACTGTGAGTATTCCACCTATTTTTTTCACCAGCACAAACCGCCCTATAAAATACATTTGCCATACAGATAAGAGCCAGGGTACTAGTACTATCCAGGATATAGAAACCAGATTAAATGCACTGTCTTCCAGCATATTCCAGCCCGCTTTTGTCATAGACATAAAAAACATCAAAACACCTGCAAACAGATACACAAATCCTATGGATTGTATAAAATAATATTTCTCCTCTTTCCTGTTTTCCGCTTTTCCGGCATCTACCAGCTCTCTTGCAAATTCCCCTACATCTCCCAGCCGCTGCTCCAGAAGTTTGCCTTCTTTTTTTG
>CAJKMA010000071.1 GCA_905200905.1 uncultured Bacillota bacterium | reverse complement strand
ACCAGAACTGCCGCAATGACAATACCTGTTATCATATCTTATGCCTCCTTAAATGATTCCTGAAAAGCCGAAAAACGCTATGGCCATTAATCCGGCTGTAAGAAGTACAATAGGAAATCCCTGAAAATATTTCGGGACATCATTATACTCCATTTTTTCACGAAGCCCTGCCATCAACACAATGGCAATAGTAAAGCCAACTGCTGTTGCAAAACCATTTACTACGCCCTGAAGCACATTATAGGACTTCTGAACATTGGTAATCGCAATTCCCAGTACTGCACAGTTGGTCGTAATCAAAGGAAGATAAACGCCAAGGCTTTCATACAGTGGCGGCATAGCTTTCTTCAAAAACATCTCCACAAACTGAACCAATGCTGCAATAACTAAAATAAATACAATGGTCTGCATATAGCTCATATCCAAAGGAACCAGAATAAACTGATAAATCAGACTGGTTACGAAAGAGGACAAGGTAATAACGAAGATAACCGCGCCACCCATTCCTGCTGCTGTTTCAATTTTCTTAGAAACACCGAAGAAAGGACACAGACCCAGGAATTGACTGAGAACAACGTTATTTACCACTGCTGCTCCAATTGCAATAATGAGTAATTCTTTCATAGTCTGTCCCTCCTTATTTCTTGATTACTCTGTTATCATAAAATTTTCCACTGCAGGACGTATTTCCACAGGATGCACATCCGCCTTCCATACAATGAACTGGCTTCTGCTCCTCTTTTGGTTTCTTATCCTGAAGTTTTGCACGCAAAGCTGCCAGAAAAGCTAACACAAAAAAGGCTCCAGGTGCCAGAATAAAGATGGTAGCCGGTTCATAGCCACCAGGCATAATCTGTTTTCCAAACAACGTTCCAGCTCCAATCAGTTCACGAAAAGCTGCCAGAATCGTAATTGATATAGTAAATCCAAGTCCCATACCAATCCCATCGAAAATCGAAGCAACCGGACCATTTTTGGAAGCATAGGATTCTGCTCTTCCTAAAATAATACAGTTTACTACAATAAGCGGAATGTAAATTCCAAGAGAATCATAAAGTGCTGGAATAAATCCCTGTAAAAGCAGCTGCACCACCGTTACAAAAGATGCAACTACTACAATATAAGCAGGCATACGCACTTTATCTGGAATCACATTTCTTAAAAGGGAAATAAACAAGTTTGACATCGCCAAAACTACGGTAGTGGTAAGTCCCATACCAATACCATTCATTGCTGCTGTAGTAACTGCCAATGTGGGACACATACCAAGAACCAATACAAAGGTAGGGTTCTCTTTGATGATACCATTATAAAGACGCTCAATTGGTGAATTTTCTCTCATCTTATTTTCCCTCCTTTATATATTCAAATGCTCTCAGTCCACAGTTTACCCCTTGGGTAACTGCATTGGATGTAATCGTAGCGCCACTGATTGCATTAATCTCATTTTCTTTTGATGCTCCTGTTTTCGTAACTTCAAAAGCATCCGCTTGTTTTTCTTTAAACTGGCCTTTAAACTCATCCTTTGTAGCATTCATACCAAGACCTGCTGTCTCACTAATGGTAAGAATAGAAATTCCGTTCAAGGTACCATCTGCCTGCACACCCATGGAAAAAGTAATATCTCCGCCATATCCTTCAGAGGTTGTCAGATTAATGGCATATCCTAAGGTTTCTCCAGAAGCATCCTTTGCTTCCATGATTTCGTTTACGGTCTGTGCTTCAAAGCCCTCTCCTGCCAAATAAGCAGCTAAATCTGCATCTTCCGCTTCTACGCATACTTCAAAAGTATCTGCATCTTCAAAAACTGCTTTATAGGCTTCCTGTTTTGCCAGTTCCTGCTGTTTGGCAATAGGATCTTTGGTAATTTCATATACCAGACCCAAAATACCTCCTGCAATCAAGGTAATTAAAGTAAGAATGATTGTATCCTTAATAATGGTATTTTTCATGCTCTTTTCCCTCCTTTTCCGAAGGCTACAGGCATGGTGAAACGCTCAATAATCGGTACTAACAGGTTGCAGAAAATAATCGCATAAGAAACACCTTCTGCTGATCCTCCGAAAATACGGAACAATCCTGTAAAAATACCAAGACAGACACCATAGACCAACTGTCCTTTTTTCGTAATAGGAGTCGTCACATAATCTGTTGCCATAAACCATGCACCTAACATCAAACCACCGCCGAATAAATGGCAGAGCAGATAATTCATATCAAATCCATGTCCTCCAAAAAGAAGAACAAAAATTGCAAAACTTCCAATATAGGTAAGTGGAATGCGAAGATCAATTACTCCTCTTGCCAGCAAAATCACCGCACCAATAAGAATAGCCAATGCAGAGGTTTCACCAATGGTTCCCTGGATATTTCCAAAGAATAAATCCACCCAATTCACACTCTCTCCTGCTTTTAAAGCTGCCAGAGGAGTTGCACCAGAAACCGTATCCACAACGGCTCCCCAAGCACCTTTGGGAACTGCAAAATCTGTCATTCTTCCAGTAAAAGAAATAAGCAAAAAGCATCTGGCTGCTAATGCCGGGTTCATAATATTCTGTCCCAGACCACCAAACAACTGTTTTACCACTAAAATTGCAAAAACACTTCCAATGGCTGCAATCCACCAAGGAGCATTTGGCGGCAGATTTAGCGCCAGTAAAAGACCGGTAACAGCTGCACTACAGTCCCGAATTGTTAATTTTTTATGTACGATTGTCTCATAAACTGCCTCTGTAGCCACGCACCAAATGATGCACATCAAAATTAACATCAATGCATGTGGGCCGAAATGATAAACTCCGAACAATGCACTTGGCAGCAATGCTATGAGTACCGTAAGCATAATGTTGCTTGTATTCACCTTATCCCTAACATGAGGGGAAGATGAAACATGTAATAATTCACTCATGATGTTCTCCTCCTATTTGGGTTTTTTTCTGTTTGCCAGTACGGTTTTTCTCATAGAACGAACAGATTGGGTCAATGGCCGTTTTGCCGGACAGGTGTAACTGCAGCAGCCACACTCCACACATTCCATACCATGATATTTAACAAACAAATCTTCCTGTCCATGTTCTGAATACGTTGCAAGTCTTGACGGAATCAGCCTTGCCGGACAGGCTGTCACACAGCGTCCACAATTAATACAAGCGCTTGGCTCGTTGGCTGAAACTTCATCCTTGGACATACACAGCATAGCAGAAGAGGTTTTTACCACCGGCACATGATAATCAAACATGGCAAATCCCATCATCGGGCCACCGGAAATCATTTTCTCTGCCGGTTGCTTCAGACCTCCTGCTGCTTCCAAAAGATCTGCAAAAGAAGAGCCAAGCCTTACTTTGAAATTACAAGGATCTGCAACTGCATCGCCGGTTACTGTAACAATACGGTCCATAACAGGCTCTCCAAACATAACCGCCCGATAAACAGCACATACGGTATCAATATTATCCACCACACAGCCAGCATCTGCAGGAAGCATGGAGGAATTAATTTCTCTACCACTAACTGCTGCAATAAGGCACCGTTCTGCACCTTGTGGATATTTTGTCTTCAATGTACAGACTTCTATTCTAGGCTCTTCTTTTACCATCTCCGTAAGCTTTGCAATACAATCCGGCTTATTATCTTCAATACAGATACAGCCTTTCGCATGGTCAAAGAGTTTCAGTATACATTTTAATCCACCGATAATCAATTCCGGCTGCTCCAGCATACGACGGTAATCAGAAGTAAGATAAGGCTCACACTCTGCACCATTTACTAAAACATACTCAATTTTCTCTGGTTCCTTAGGTGAAAGTTTTACATGGGTAGGAAAACCTGCGCCTCCCATACCAACCACTCCACCCTCTTTAATTCTGGCAATAATCTCTTCTTTTGAAAGCTCCTCTAAGGATTTTACTGGATGAAATTCTACCATTTCATAGTTTTCATCATTTTCCACGATGATGGCATCCACCATGGCTCCCACATTATTTCTAACTTTTTTTAAATCTTTCACAATTCCTGATACGGTTGCATGAATCGGTGCAGAAACAAAGCCTCCCATTTCTGCAATTTTCTGTCCTGCAAGTACTTTATCTCCCTTTTTTACAACAGGCTGTGCCGGAGCACCGATATGCTGTGATAACGGATACACCAGTTCTTTTCCAGGAAGAAATTCTTTCACAGGCTTTTCTTTGGACAATTCTTTTCCATCATACGGATGTACTCCGCCTTTGAAGGTTAAAAACGCCATATTATGTCCCTCCTTTATCTATGATAATCAGATAAGTTCTGACTATTCTCTGGGTTTTATGTTATAATAGTCTTATGTTATATAATATAACACTTTTTCTTGTAAATCACTAGGATTTTTTAGTGAAATTTCGTATTATTTTGAATACAATTAGAAAGGAATTTGTTAAAATGATAACAAACAAGAGTTATCTTTGTTCATTGTCAACAGAATTTGATTTTGGGTTCTTTCCAAAAGACATTTCTTTATCAGACCTGCTTTTTTTTGATATCGAAACCACCGGACTTAGCCCCAAAAACAGCCAAGTCTTTCTCATTGGGCTAATTCAGTATTCTTGTGAACTCCAAAGCCTGGAATGCATCCAGCTTTTAGCAGAAAATACGACTCCCAAAGAAGAAACAAAACTTCTCACAGCCTTTAGTCAGCTGGCTCAAGGGAAAAAATATCTGGTACATTTCAACGGAACCACTTTTGACTTGCCTTATCTGCGCCATCGGTATGAAGTTTTACAACTCTCCTACCCTTTAGACCTTTGTACTTCTCTGGATCTTTACCGTGAATTACTTTCTATGCCGGCATTTTTCCGACAAATGCCAAATCACAAGCAAAAAACCTTTGAGCTTTTGGTTCAATACCAACGGAAAGATCAGCTATCTGGAAAAGAAATGATAAAGGCTTATAAAGAATATGCGCATTCTAAGGCTTCCCATACCAAAGATTTACTGCTTCTTCATAATCTGGATGATTTAAAAGGGATGATAGCACTTCTTCCTCTTGGAAATCTAAGACAGCTTTTTCAGCATTCTTATGAAATTCTCCATACCGAAGAACTTCAGGAACCAGATATAACCGGAACTCTTCAGACACAAATTTTATTTACCCTCGCTTTAGAAAACCCAGTTCCGACTCAGTTGTCTGCTAACACCAGTTTTTGTTACATCACCGTATTAAAAGAAAAAGTCAAAATAAAAATGCCTCTCTTTGAGGGCACCTTGCGATATTTCTACGTAGATTATAAAAACTACTACTACCTTCCTTTTGAAGATGAGGCTATACATAAAAGCGTGGCTTCCTACTTGGACTCTTCTCATCGTCAAAAAGCAACGGCTGCTACCTGTTACAAAAAAATCAGTGGACAGTTTCTCTATGCCCCTGGATTACCAGACCTTCCTCTTTTGCGGGAAGAATACCATTCCAAACAGCACTATATACAATGGCCTATCTCCCCGTTTTCTGATACCAAATTAAAATCCTATCTTCATGAGATTTTAAAAACAGCCATCACCCAAAAGTGACGGCTGTTTCTTGTTCACAGATTATTCTTCTGTTACTTCTTCTGTCTCTACAACTTCTTCCTGTGCTGGCTCTAAAACTTTCATGCTCAGGCTGATTTTCTTTTCTTCTTCGTTAAAATCAACAACTTTCGCAGAAACAACCTGGCCAACTTTCAGAACATCAGATGGCTTTTCAACATGTACTCTGGAAATCTGAGAAACATGAAGGAGTGCATCTACACCTGGCTCTAATTCAATGAAAGCGCCAAAGTCTGTCATACGTGCAATTTTTCCTTCTACTACATTTCCTACCGCATATTTTTCAGCTGCATTCAGCCATGGATTCTGATCTTCAAATTTTAAGCTCAGAGCAATCTTATCTCCATTGATTTCTTTAATTAAAACAGAAATTTTTTCTCCTGCTTTGAATACTTTCTTTGGATTTTCTACTCTTCCCCAAGACATTTCAGAAATGTGAAGCAGACCGTCAGCTCCGCCTAAATCAACAAACGCACCAAAATCTGTTACGTTCTTAATGGTTCCTTCTACCACATCTCCTGCCTGGATTCTTTCAAAAAGTTCTTTCTTCAATTCTTCTTTCTTAGCTACTAAAAGCTGTTTTCTGTCACCGATTACACGACGACGTCTTGGATTGAATTCTGTAATTACAAATTCAATTTCCTGATCCTGATATTTTGTCAGGTCTTTTTCATAAGTATCTGATACTAAACTTGCAGGAATGAATACTCTTGCCTCATCTACAACAACACTTAAACCACCATCTAATACCTGGCTTACTTTTGCTGTAAGTACTTCTTTGTTTTCAAACGCTTCTTCCAGTCTCTTGTTGCCTTTATCTGCAGCCAGTCTCTTGTATGTCAACAATACCTGGCCATCCCCGTCATTGAGTTTCAGAACTTTTGCTTCCATTGTGTCACCTGGATGTACAACAGTTCTTAAATCTAAATTCTGGTCATTGGAGTACTCGCTTCTTGAAATGATACCGTCTGCTTTATAGTCAATATTCAGAATGATCTCATCCTCTTTGACATCGATGACTGTACCTTCGACTACCTCTCCATTCCTGATTGTTTTAAATGTTTCATCCAGCATCTGTTCAAAACTTAATTCTGACATGTTTTGAAACCTCCTCTATTAATTTATTTGGGGTTGAAGCCCCAGCTGTAATACCTACATATTGAACGGATTGAAATCGATCAAAATCCAAGTCAGCAAGTGTCTGTATATAGTAAGTATTTTCACATTCGCGTCTGCATATTTCATAGAGCTTCTGAGTATTAGAACTATTTCTTCCGCCTATGACAATCATTGCATCTGCCTGTTTTGCGATTTCCTCAGCCTCAGACTGTCTGTCCTGGGTTGCATTACAAATCGTATTTAAAACAAGTCTATCATAAACCTTTTCAGTCAAAATTTCAACTATTTCTTGAAAATTATTGTAATTAAATGTCGTTTGGGACACAATACATACTTTTTCCGGGCATTCTGACAAAAACGCCCTAGCTTCCTCCTGATTCTTGATAACCGTATAAGGACCTTTACACCATCCACAAATTCCTATTACTTCTGGATGATCTGCATTTCCCACAATAACAATGTGTCTTCCCTCTCTGCTTTCTTTTTCCACAATTCTATGAATCTTCAAAACAAAGGGACAAGTCACATCCACATATGCAATATTTTGCTTTTCTAGTAATTCATAAATACAGGCAGGAACACCATGAGAACGAATAATCACAGTACCTTTCTGAAGATTTTTCAACTCTTCTTCTGTTTCCAGCACATGAACACCACGCTCTTGCAAATCTCGAACCACTTCCTCGTTATGAATAATAGGTCCATAGGTATATACCGGTTCCTGGGCGGCTTCTGCCACTTCATAAGCTTTTTCCACTGCCCTTTTTACCCCAAAACAAAATCCTGCTGTTTTTGCAACGTTGACTTCCATGTTATACTCCTATTTCTTCCTGACTTTTGCGATACAATTCAATAATCGTATCCTTTACCTCATCAATCGTAAGGCAAGAGGAATCCACCAAAACAGCATCTTCTGCCTGCTTTAAAGGTGAAATTTCCCTGGTCATATCCCGGTAATCTCGCTCCTTAATATCAGCCTCAATTTCCTCCAAGACACAGGAAATTCCCTTTTCTTCTAATTCCTTACATCTTCGCAAAGCTCTGGTTCTGGCGCTTGCTGTTAGATACACCTTTACCTCTGCATGAGGCAGTACGCAGGTTCCAATATCCCTGCCATCCATAACCACGTTTTCTTTTGATGCCAGAATTCGCTGAAGTTCTACCAACTTCTCACGAATTTTAGGATTTGCAGAGCTTACAGAAGCCATATTCCCCACTTCCTCCTGACGCAAATAAGGTGTGACATTTTCCTGATTTAAGATTACCTGCTGGGCGCCATTTTCATAAATAATGGAGATTTCAGCCTTATCACAAGCCTCCTCCATTTTTTCCTTTTCCTGTGGAGTAATTCCCTGTCGTATCAGATACAATGCCATAGCACGGTACATAGCTCCAGTATCCACATAAATAAATTCCAATTCTCTGGCCACAGCTTTTGCTATGGTACTCTTTCCGGCGCCTGCCGGTCCATCAATTGCAATATTCACTGCCATATTTTTTCTCCTTATTCTTCTATAGTTCTATATAATCGGCTGCTGCCTTGGCTGTAGACCAGGCAATCTGCAGATTAAACCCTCCAGTCACAGCATCCAGGTCCAGTACTTCTCCAACAAAATATAATCCTTCTGTTTTCTTAGATTCCATGGTCTTAGGATTAATTTCTCCTGTTTTCACGCCGCCCTGTGTAATGATTGCCTCTCGAAATCCACGCAGACCTGTAATGGTTATTGGAAAATTCTTCACCACCCGAAGAAATTCCATTCTCTGTGCCTTTGTAATTTCATTTACTTTTTTCTCTGGAGGAATTTTTCCAAGCTCTAGTATTACTGGAAACATTTTTGCTGGGAACATTCCTGAAATCACATTTTTAAACTGCTTGTTCTTTCCTGCTTCAAATTCCCGTAAAAGCCGCGCATCCAACTGTTCTTCTGTTAATGCTGCTTTTAAATCAATGGTACCTTGTAATTCCTTCTTTTCCAGTTTTTTTCCAATATAAGAGCTGGCAGTTAATACCAGAGGACCGGAAATCCCAAAATGAGTAAATAACAGTTCTCCAAAATCCTGATATAACACCTTTTTTCCGTCTTTTACTGTAAATCTTACGTTTTTCAGGGCAAGTCCCTGCATTCTTGGTATATATTCTTCTTTTGTCTCCATGGGAACCAAGGCACTTCGAAGGGAGGTTACTTTATGACCTGCATGTTTTGCAAACTCATAACCATCACCTGTAGAGCCTGTGGCCTGATACGACATTCCTCCTGTGGCTACAATGACTTTATCTCCTGCAATTTCCTGTTCATTCTCAAGACGAACCCCTGTAACCTTATATTGCCCCTCCTTGATTTCCTGGAGCAAAAGGTCCTTCACCTGGCTTTTAAGATGAATCTTTACATCCAGCTCCTTCATACGCCGTTCCAACACTTTAATCACATCGGAAGAATGGTCAGACTGAGGGAAAATCCTCCCGCCTCGTTCTTCCTTTAAAGGCAGTCCCAACTTCTCAAAATATGCAATGGCATCTTCATTGGAAAATCCGTGGAATGCACTATACAAAAATTTCTCATTGCTTACTACAGATTGAAAAAAAGTTTCTTCATCACAGGAGTTAGTAAGATTACAGCGCCCCTTTCCTGTAATGAATAATTTTTTCCCCAATTTCTCATTTTTTTCAAACACATGAACCTGGTGTCCATGCTCTCCTAAAAAAACTGCTGCTGCCATCCCTGCTGCTCCGCCGCCAATAATTAGTATTTTTGCCATAATCTCTCCTTTAATTCTCTGTCTTATCTCCTCTTTTTGGTTCTGTCAGCTGAATATCCTGGTGATCTGCCAAATTGATTTCGTCGTTATTATATACCTGATACTCATCCCATATTTTTTCCAGGGACTCCAAGGTCGCTACAACCTCTTTCTGCTTGCGCATGCAAAGAGCAACCACTAGGGCATTAATCACACTTAAGGGTGCCACCAGAGAATCCACAATAGATGCCATATCACTTCTGGCAATGAGATTACAGGAAGAATACAGATTCATAGGAGAATGAATGCTATCTGTAAGGGTAATAACCTTGGCATTTCGGTTATTTGCAAATTCCAGGGCTTTTAAAGTTCTCATAGAATAACGTGGAAAACTGATTCCAATCATCACATCTTCTTCCCCAATGCGAATCATCTGTTCAAATAATTCACTGGAACTATTGGTATTTAAAAGCCGCACATGATCAAAAATCAAATTCAGATAAAAAGCCAAAAAACTAGCTAAGGGTGCACAGCTTCTAATTCCAACAATATAAATATTTTTCGCGCTTAAAATAGTTTCCACCGCCAAATCAAAGGTTTCATGATCCACAGCCTCTAAAGTCATCTTAATCTTATCAATATCCGAATGCAAAACCGTATCCAGGATTTCTGATTGTGGCACTTTCCCATAAGTAACCTCCATACGCTGTATGGAATTTAACTTGGTCCGAACCAATTCCTCCAGTTCCTTCTGAAATTCTGGATATCCCTTATACCCCAGATAAATAGCAAACCGTACCACCGTAGACTCACTGACCCCTACCGTCTCCCCCAGCTTAGCTGCTGTAAGAAAGGCCGCTTTGTCATAATTCTCCTGAATATACGCTGCCAGTTTTTTCTGCCCTTTGCTAAACTTCTGATACTGTGAATTCATTTTACTGATCAGATGTTCTGAATTGCCCATGATCTATGCCCTCTTCTCTAAATTTCTTTCGCATTTTATTATCATAGCACAAAAATACAAAAGTTTCACGAAAAAAATATTAAATTTCTATTTTACAAAAAAGCTGCCATAGAAAACATATCTAGAATATTAATTCCTAATGATGTTTCTATGACAGCTTTTTAGTTATAGTTTGTTAGGATAATCTTTACTATCCTTTCACAGACGCAATTTTAAACTGGGTATACTCCGTTTTCTGTGTCTGCTTCTTTTGGATCTACTTTTGTTTTCTGAGCTTCTCTGTATTTAAAGAAGTCTGTTGCTACCTGTGGGAACAGTGCATAGGACAATACGTCTTCTTCCTGTTCAGACCACTGTTCCATTTCTTTTCTCAGAACATCCAGCTCTGGTTTAATCAGGTCTGCTGGACGGCAGGTGATAACTTCTGTATCACCGATACATTTTTCCTGCACTTCTTTATTAAATGGTTTTACAGTAGCACCATATTTTCCGCTGAGAACGTCTTTTGTTTCTTTTGTAACCATTTTGTAGCGTTCTCCCATAATTACGTTAAATACAGCCTGTGTACCAACGATCTGAGAAGATGGTGTAACCAGAGGCGGTTCACCCAGGTCTTTACGAACTCTTGGAACTTCTTCTAATACATCATAGAATTTATCTTCTGCATGCTGTTCTTTTAACTGAGAAGTCAGGTTTGAAAGCATACCACCTGGTACCTGGTATAACAGTGTTTTAATGTTTACACCCAGGTTCTTTGGATTTAACAGACCGCTTTCCAGAGCCTCGTCACGAATTGGACGGAAGTAATCAGCGATTTCTGCCAGTAATTTCTGGTCAAATCCAGTATCATATGGTGTACCTTTGAATGTTTCTACCATAACCTCTGTTGCAGGCTGAGAAGTACCCAGAGCAAACGGAGACATAGCTGTATCAATCACATCCACCCCTGCTTCTACTGCTTTCATATAGGTCATGGAAGCAACACCAGAAGTATAGTGTGTATGAAGCTGAATTGGGATATCAACTGCTTCTTTTAATGCAGTAACCAATTCTGTTGCTGTGTAAGGAAGAAGAAGACCAGCCATATCCTTGATACAAATAGAATCTGCACCCATATCTTCAATCTTCTTTGCCATCTCTACCCAGTACTCCAGTGTATAAGCATCTCCAAGAGTATAAGACAGAGCAACCTGTGCATGTCCTTTTTCCTTGTTTGCTGCTTTTACTGCTGTCTGCAGGTTACGAAGGTCATTTAAACAGTCAAAAATACGGATGATATCAATACCGTTTGCAATAGATTTCTGTACGAAATATTCTACTACATCATCTGCATATGGACGATATCCAAGGATATTCTGTCCACGGAATAACATCTGTAATTTTGTGTTTTTAAATCCGTCACGGAATTTACGAAGTCTTTCCCATGGATCTTCTTTTAAGAAACGAAGGGAAGCATCGAAAGTTGCACCGCCCCAGCACTCTACGGAATGGTAGCCAACTTTATCTAATTTTTCTACGATAGGCATCATCTGCTCTGTTGTCATTCTAGTAGCAATCAGAGACTGATGCGCATCACGCAGAATTGTTTCAGTAATTTTAATAGGTTTTTTTACTACTTCTGCCATCATTATTTCCTCCATAATTATTCATGATACAGACAGGCATTATACTCCATAGATTGCCATGAAAGTACCGGCTGCTACCGCAGTACCGATAACACCTGCTACGTTTGGTCCCATAGCATGCATGAGCAGGAAGTTTGTAGGATCTGCCTCTGCACCGACCTTCTGTGATACACGGGCTGCCATAGGAACAGCGGATACACCTGCTGATCCGATCAGCGGGTTAATCTTGCCGTGGGTCAGTTTACACATCACTTTACCAAGAAGGACACCTCCGGCTGTACCAAATGCAAACGCAACCAGACCTAAAACTACGATTTTTAATGTATCCACTTTCAGGAATGCTTCTGCACTTGTTGCAGCACCTACAGAAGTTCCAAGAAGGATAACTACGATGTACATCATAGCATTGGAAGCTGTTTCCATCAGCTGTTTTACAACACCGGATTCACGGAACAGGTTACCAAGCATTAACATACCAACCAGCGGAGCTGTTGTTG
>CAJKMA010000070.1 GCA_905200905.1 uncultured Bacillota bacterium | reverse complement strand
TAATGACATATCTTATATCAGTTTTTTGAGTTTACACAAAACTTGAAACGGTCTCGCGACCTTTTTTTATCAACCTGAACCTTTTTTGTCGGGACGTGACATCTATTATATAGATACATGTGAATTTAATCCATTGGTGTGCATGTTTCTCGCATCATGTTTGCAAACTGTAGTTCATAAGTATCCTTATAATTTTGGCCTGTTTCCTGATTTGCTGAAGGAAGAAAAGATTAAACTTCCGGTTATTGCAGATGGTACGCCTGATTGGATTTATATGGGTGAGTACATGAGAATGAGGATGGAAAGCGCAAAAACCGATTTGGTTAATATGCAGTCAGCTTTATAAGCAAACCATCATAAAGCCCGTCGACCTACTGGTCGGCGGGCTTTATACATGACTATTTCATTTTGGATTCTGAAAATTTAGGAATTCTGAATACGTAAGAATATTATCTTCTCCAACCATTTCTGTAAGGAATTTTCTAAACACTCGATCAATAGGGACAGAAACGAAAAAATAAAGCCGTTTTTTAGGCCTGGAACAACACACATAAAACAAATTGCGATTCCTTATGTATGCTGCCTCTTTATCCTGTGGATATCCATTTTTAATCATAGGGACATAAGTTTCAAACTGATACTGATTCCATCCTTTGCTTATAACAAAAATCACATTATCGTATTCCTCGCCTTTAACGCCATGCTCTGTAGAAAAGTCTGCTTCCGGATGAAAATAATTGATTGCTGCCAAAAACTGTTCGTATTCTATGTCCAAAAAATCCTTAATTGTCACATCGGCTCCCGAATACATTGTTTCTGGTGCATTTAGATATAGATCATAATACCCTTCAATTTTTGCTGGAATCGGAATCAACTTTGATTCAAATACCGTTTGAAGAACATCTACACTGGTTTTTTTGCGTGCTATTTTCAAAGCTTCTTGTAGGTTTTTCCATTTAACTTTTTCAGATTTTTTGGTGATAGGATAACGCTTTAGTTTCAGCGTGTCAAACAGTAACTGCATATCATTGGTTTCTAAGGCTTGATATATTGGTTCAAGCTGGTCCATAAAAAATAGCAGAAATGGATCTTCTTTATCTCTAAGACCATCCTTTAAGATATCTAAAAGTTTATTATATCCCTGTTGGGCAGCGAGAACTCGATGTGTAATCATTAATGTCTTTACATTTTCACTGGCAGGAATGCAGCTGTGTTTAATATGCTCCATTAGACCATTAAGTCTTTCTTTTAATTCAGGCGAAGGCAAATCGCCCTTGAAATTTCGGTCCGTTCTTCGCTCTCCTATATAATCATCACATGTAATAACTGTGACTTCTCCAGCAAAGTTGTCAATGGCAGAGCGCTGAGGAAGCTCCGGTCTAATAAAGTTTAATAGATCTACAATTTTAGGTGCAGAACGGAAATTGGCCCCCTTCTTTATTTCAACAATATTTTCGTGCTGTATTAAACCGCATGCCTTATTTGATTGATAAATGGTTTGCCATGAGTCTCCAAAAAATCCAAATTGAGGACCAGAATTGAGTGATATAAAGTATTCCAAAAATCGGTCAATAATTGGTTTTAAGGAATCTTGATATTCGTCTATTAGAATTAATGGATATTTATCGCTAAAAACGCGGCGAAATTTTGCATTATCTAAAAGAGCAGCAAACAATCGAATGACATCATCATGGTAAAGATACATGATACCATTTTCATTATATCGATGTCCTAATGTATACTCTACTTTTCTAATTGCAAAAAAATCTCCTTCGGTTGACCGAAATGTCTCATCTTCACTTATAAATTTGATGAGGGTACTCTGGTATTGCTTAATTGCATTCCATGCAAAAGAGTGAATTGTTGACGGAATAATAAAAGAATCATTTGCAAGCCGTCCGGAGATAACATCCACTGCGGCATTTGTATAAGTAATACATACTACATGCTGGTTCTTTTTGCGGTACTGCTTCCATTTATTTACTTGTATCCACTCAATAACCTTATTAAGTGAATAGGTTTTGCCTGACCCGGCCCCAGCTTCAACACGAAAATTATATCCCTTTTGAAGGGTATCGATAATCTGTAAGTCTATTTTATTAGCTTCCTCTTGTGCTAACTCAAAGTTTGATTTTTGAGGTTCCTTTGACATACGTTTCCCCTCCTTACACAAGGACTTTTTGCTTATTGAGCCATATCAGACCATCTTTAAGATACTTGGGAATAGAATAATCAGGGCAATCACAAATCAATCTGAGCGCAAAATCTGTTTTACTTTTTTCTGTAAATTCCAATTTTTCCTCTGTAACAGGATCAGCTAACCCATAAAAAGCTCTATTCACGTTTTTGATGGCTTCTTCTAAGGATCTTCCGCATAGTCCATTTTCAGCAACCTGAAATTCTATATGGCATTTATCTATGGTTTTCTCGTCAGCTGTTAGATTTATAATATCTTCTAATTTTATTTTGCTTTTGTCAGCACTTGGTAACCCCTTTACTTGTCTAACCCACCATTTAATTGTTGAATTTGATGTGGTTTTCCCTTTGCTCACAACAGATTTAGTTCTCCCATCTTTCATTGCATCAATATCAGTAATAATCAAGCAGGGAATCCCCAAAAAGCGAACAAATGGTATAAATTTATATGCATATGCCCCGCCGATTTCAATTAATGCATAATATTGAGCTGGAAGCTTATATGTTATGGGCGCAAACAGTCCTGATTTATCACATTTTTCTATCATGTCCGGGACAAGCAAACGTTCCGATGCCCCTTCCACAAAAATAACCTTATCAGCAAAAAACAGGTCGCAACGGCTCAACGTTAGATACTTCTTGATAAAATCCATATTTTCGGGATCTTCTGCACCAAAAGCGCCTAAATCCTTATAAACAACGCCTCTTTTTGTCTTTTGTGCATACCGGATATTGGAAAAATCCATAGTATTAGCAATATGTGCCGAATGCGAAGTCAGAAAGGTTTGAATATGTACATCCGATATTTTTGATAAGAATGTTTGTAAATATCCTGCGAACGTGTGCTGCATTTGGGGATGCATGTGTGATTCCGGCTCTTCGACAAATAATAATGGAATACATGCTGTGTGATCTTGCTTAATTTTTTCTGAGAAATCAGCAAGTAAAAATTCCATCTTTATAAGATTTTTGTAGCCAAGGCCATTATGTGAGCTTGGAAGAGCTTCCCCGGCAAGTGGAGCCGTATAGGTTAATTCTGTTTGGTCTTTTATCTGATTATCAATTTGTAGTTTAGTGTTGACTCCAAGCTGCAATTCCTCTCCGTTCGGATAACCAAAGCCAATAGCCTTTCCAACAATCGAGCTGAGGAGATTACTGCTTTCCCTTTGAATGGATTTGTTTGCTTCCTCAACAGTTTCACGTAGCTTTAATACATCTGCTGCTATTTTGGGGTCTAAATTTTTTATATCGACACTAAAATAGCTACTAATCAGCGTTCCTAAAGAATTATAATTTTGCTCTGTGGCTTCCCCTAATACACGTTCTGCTGGTATTGGATAGAATGGAAAAAGATCTGCCAATTCTTTTTGTGTTTTTATTTGTACATCTGCTTTGTCCTTGGGATTAATAGCATATATAACCAATTCAAACATTTTTGAGAAATTTGCAGAACATACCTCTTTTGTTTCTTGAGGATCTAAGGCAAATGTCCCGTCTTTATAAAAACAGGTATGGAAACAGTTACGCAACGATTCCTCATCCATTTTCAATGAGTATTCAGCTTTAACTAATGCAGTTGTTGTATCAACATCTACATCAATAATAAATGGGGAAAGTGCTCCTAAATTATCTTCCGCATCATCTAAAGAGTAATCGATGAGGAACTCTATTGATGTTAACGGTAATCTTTTGCATAGCTGTTCATACGTTATCTTTTTTCTCATAAATTGAGCCAACAGTATAAACGCATATTTTCGCCTCTGCAAAGGATAATCATCGTATGATAAAACCCTATTTTTAACCACCTTCTCTAAAATGTTCATACACGATGTTTTTGCTGTATTGTTGCGGCCAACAATTAAGGTTATGTTTTGATGAACATCCAGTTCGGCATTAACAATTAATCGGAAATTATTTATTGTAATTTTTGATAAAAGCATGATAAACCTCCTTACACCGTATAGCTAACAGACAATGTATGCTTGTTTTACGTTCATAGGTTCCACATGACGTGTTAGGTATGTGATTGCTTTTTTAGCGAATACTTGACTAATCATTCGATCCCATTCTGCAAGTTTTCGGATTTCCGTTGTCCGGTTCACAAAGTCAAAATATATTTCGCCCCATTCGCCATCGTAGTCTACCTGATACAGATAGATTGCGGTGGCGATTTCTTTTTTCTTTCTGGTAATGTTTTTGCGTTTTAGATGCACAGCGTGCAGAATACCCTCTTCTACCAAAATAGTGGTGAGTTTGTCCAGCGCCTTACGATATGCACGTTCCGCACCACTGGTTCCGCTTCCCTCAAACAGAGTAGCAAGCTCCTCAAAGGAAGAACGGCTGCTCATAGGACTTACTCTGCCGCAGTGCATACAGATAGCATTGCGTTTTTCCAGCAAAGTCTGTTCCCGATAGTCGAGAGTATCAAAAGCTTTTTGAATGGCTTCAGCTTTGATGCCATTCCAGAGGATTTCGGCGTAGTCCCAGTGATCGTCTCGGCTGACATCTTCACCGGTTTCCTCGCTGTCTTCATCTTGTCGGGAAACATAGAATGATTGGCGACTGCGAAGCCCTTTTGCCGCCTTCAGATATTCAGCAGCCGTTTCCTGCTTACAGTTCTTTTCAGCCGCATATTCGGAGATGGTTTTCTGTGCATGTTCTCCCGATGTGCGGTATTTCCATGCAATTCCTCGAATTTTCTTGTATTGATCCAGAGAATCCACAGACCAACTTTCTTCCAGCATACGACAAGAAAGAAGAGCATCTGTGATAAAAGGATACAAATATGTTGTAAAGTCAGCTCCTATGCTGGGATCATAATCTAAAAAGCGCTCAATCACAGCCACAACGCAGGCCATTTTATAATCAAGGAAGCGCTCCGGATCATATCGCTCATTGCCGTCGCTGCGCCAAAAGTTATAAATCCGTCCATTGAGCATCTTTTCATAGTGATGCAGAAAGAAAGACAGGTACCTCAAATTATTCTGTTGCTGTGCCTGGATGATATAGTCATTCAAATTAGATACTTTAGGCGGCTCCGGTTCTAACTGTAAGGTGCGCTCTGCTTCCATGCGAGACAAGTTTTCACCGGTATAAAATCCATATTTTGAGGAATATCCCTTCAAGTTCCATTTGTATTCCGGCATCGGCGCACCTCCTTTCAATCATGCACTTTCAGTTTCTAACTTATTTTAAGTGCAATAAAATACACCGGGAAATCAAAGCCGTCTCTGGTAAGAATCATTGATGCTATCCGTGTCGCAGCATTAGGATGAACTAACGGAGAAAAATTTTCCTTTATCTGAAGTGGAAAATCATAGTGCAGAATATGCTCAGAATACCTTTCCCAAAATGCTTCAAAATTTGCTGAATTAACATAGGCTACAATAAAAGTAGCGGTACCTAAGGCATTATAATTCGTTATTAATTTACTGATATGTCTGTCTATATAATCGGCATTTACGCTATTTAATTTCATACCTTCAAATATGCCGATTTCTTTCCCGTCCTTAGTTAACAGGATATCAACCTCAGCAGCATCTTTGCCGCTCGCAGACACACCGTGTCGAGATTGATCTTTTACTTCGAGATACCCCTTAGCAAAAAACATATCCCTAAAATAATCGTTGATACTATTTTCTGAACTTTCAGCGTTGAATAAAGCATTCCAACATACACGTTCTCCTATTTGGACTAAATCATTGAGAACATTTTTGGCTGTTTGAATATCACAATTTAATCTTTCCTCATTAGACGAAGGACTTTCTACATCTTCCAATGAAACATCCGCATCAAAATAAACAACGTTTCTAATGAGGAATCCAGACTCGCTTGGTTTAAGAGCTTTTCCAATAGCGTCTTTTAATTTTTTATCTGCACGTTTTAATACGGAAATATCCTTGTCTGTACCCTCAAATTTAAAGTCAAGAGCTCTTTTGTTCCAGTTATCCCCTCTTAGACCAGCATAATATGCTAAACCAACATCTTCATACTCATACTTGCAGTGCTGAAATGCTTCTGCCAATTGTCTATTGGCTAATTGCAAAAGGTACTGAACAACACGCTTTTCAAAATTTTCTGGAAGAATATATGTAAAATCAAATTCACCCATATTAGATACCTCATACATTAAGTTGTTACTTTTGTTTTACTTCTCGTAATAAGGATTCCTGTTCCATTTCCGACTCATAACACCCTTTGGCATAAGACACGTTGCTCAATGCCCGCAGCATTTTATCTTTTGCTAGTTTTTTCATACGTTTGGCAATGTCAGCATCGAGAGTCCCACGCTTGACATACCGGTTAATGGTGTTACAGCGGCGTTCATAAATCTGCTTGATAGGATGGTCAGCAGCAAGTTCACGCTGTGACCTTCCTTGCAGGTTTCCAATTTGGCGGCAAGTTCGATGGAGCTTATCCCCTGGAGCAAGATTACCACAGTATTTGGTATGCCGGGCATTGGTGGTCAAAAACCAACGTCCGCAGATGGGGCATTTCTTCGGCGCATGGCCTACACAAAGCCCTTCAAAGAGGTCGGAGCGGAACATCCCCACAAAGGACACATAGTGCATCCGCTTGACCAGTTGCGGCGTGTTGCTGCCGGGCTGTATCGCAGGTACATACTGCACGGAAGCGTTAGTCAGGGACATCCAGCTTCCATCCTCTTCCGACAAGCTGGGATTACTGGAGAAAAAGTCCCCAAAGGAAGCAGCATATCCGCTGGGCGACCGTTCCTGTTCTGCGGTATTGAGCGACTCCGCAAACTGGAGCATAGTATCCTGGAACTGTTCCAGAGAATAGCCCAAATGTGCCAGCACAGGGACAACTCGCAGAAGTGTCAGCGCCTTTTGATATTGAGGGTCTAGAGCATTCATCAAATTTCCGGAAGCAAGAGATTGGGCATACGCCATGGCATTTTCCAGATATTCATTCGAAAACACCTTCTGGATATGTGCTGTTATCCGCTTTTCCTCCAGATAGGAAAAGGGAGGAATATCTTTTAGTTTATGGACAATTTGCAAAGCACTTTCTCTGGCTGACGTAAACAATTCTGCATTGGCCATACCAAGCTGCATAGCTCCCATAAATAGATTCAAACTCCCACATAATTCCGTAATCTGTTTAATCAGAGCAGCGGGAATATTGAGAGCATCACATCCTATGGTACCGGACGGAAAGTTTTTTCCCTCATAGCTCACAGTGTCCTGCCAGAAATCTAGCGACAGTATCTGATGTTGTACCACGTCCATCCTTATGCCCTCCTCACTTTATTGTTCTAAAGTCTATTATAGCACGTTGTCCTGTTTTTTGAAATCGGTCTGTCCTGCCATTAGCCTGTTTTTTTGAAAATCCAACATAACCATGTCAGAGGGTAAAGAAAAGCCCTCTCTAATTGCAGGTGTAGGAGGGTATGCCACTATCGCAGGAACACAAAAAACACAGATGGAAATGGACACAAAAAGGAGGACGGATATCATGAAAAAAATCGAAACTGGCTGTCAGGACAAGCTGGACTGGTTCGACGGCAAACACATCAACGAAATTTTATTTTGCCAGGAATTTTTGAAAACCCATCCCATGAGATGTATTGGAGGAACTTTATTCACGGTGGATGGACCGGTGGAAAGTGAGGAATTGGTAAAACGTCAAATCATCGATATGATACAGAGCTGCATAACCACTAATCTTTCTAAACGAGCTTCTTCTTTGCTGGAGAGTTTGAAAATTCAAGCCTATTCTGAGCCATTGCCGGTGGAGTTGGATCGCATCCACTGTGCCAACGGTATTTATTTTCTGGATGGCCATTTTGAACCGAAAAAGGTTTTCTGTAACAATCGGTTGTCGGTTAGCTACAATCCAGCAGCTCCAAAACCTCTGCGTTGGCTGCAATTTATTTCAGAACTGCTAGAGGAGGACGATATCCTTACTTTACAGGAGTATCTGGGTTACTGCTTGATTCCATCCACCAAAGGTCAGAAGATGCTTATGCTGATCGGTAGAGGCGGAGAAGGAAAATCCCGTATTGGTTTGATTCTCAACACCATGTTTCACAGCGCCATGAATGTGGGAAATATTCAGAAAGTAGAGACGAACCGGTTTGCCCGTGCCGATCTGGAACATCGCCTTCTGATGGTGGATGACGACATGGATATGAGCGCTTTGCCAAAAACCAACTACATCAAATCTATTGTTACTGCCGAGGCAAAAATGGATTTGGAGCGCAAAGGAATCCAAAGTTATCAAGGCCAGCTGTATGTGCGATTTCTCTGCTTTGGAAATGGTTCACTTACTTCTCTGTACGATCATTCGGATGGTTTTTATCGTCGGCAGCTGATCCTCACCACAAAAGAGCGTCCTGCTGACCGGAAGGACGATCCGTTTCTGGTTGAAAAAATGCTGGATGAGCTGGAGGGGATTTTCCTCTGGTGTCTGGAAGGGTTGCACCGGCTGATTGCCAATGGTTACAGCTTCACAGTGAGCAATCGAAGCGCAGAAAATGTAGAGCTGATCCGCAGAAGCAATAACAACATTTTGGACTTCTTGCAATCTGAGGGATACATCTGCTTTAAGGCTGATGGAGAATCCAGTTCCAAAGCAATCTATGAAGCATACAAAATGTGGTGCGAGGACAATGCTCTGCACGCACTTGCTGCAAATCGTCTTAGCTCCGAATTAGCTCAAAACGAGAAAAAGTACAATGTGGAGGCAACCAACAATATTTATCTTGCCGGAGGTAAAAGGGTGCGTGGATTTGTTGGAATCGAGGTGCTGGTAAGACCATCATTCTGAAAAATCCGCACTTTGAACATGGGGATGGTGTACGTACTGTACGGTGTACGGCGTACGGTACGTACACCACTTCGAGGCTCTATGGTTAAAAACGAAAGGGGCTGGTTAGAACACAGTCAAATCCCTTAGGGGAACTAAGGGCGCACTTCTATACCGCTCCTAAATGGCGGTATTGTGCGCTCTGCGAGGCTAACTTCCGTACTACTAAGCCCGGAAGTTTTGCGGAATTTCATTCCGTACAAGAGGGGTTCCCTCTTGCGCCGCTTGATGCGGCTATCTTCCCTGTAAACCGTTTGCACCAGCAAGCGGTATTTTTTATGCCTGTTTGAAGAAAGGAACGAGTAATTATGCCAAACAAGAAAACCAAAGACGATCTGCTGGCCGAAAAAGTCAGTGCAGAGAAAAAGTTGGAGCAGTACACCCATCAGCTTCAGCGAGCGGTCAATCGCGAAAAATATCTGGTCAAGGGCGAGGCCAAAAAGCGAACCCATATCCTTTGCAATATTGGCGGTGCTGTCCTCAGCTTTTGGCCGGAGATACAGTATTTGACCAAGGTGGAACAGTATCAGATTTTTGAAGAATTGGCCCAACAAGCGAATGTAAATACCACAGTGCAGGAAGCCGTTGATCGGTATCGTGCCCAGCAGAACGGAGGGAAATAAGATGGCGCTTTTTCATTTCCATGTTGACCAGATTGGACGTAGTGCAGGGCGATCAGCTGTTGCCTGTGCTGCCTATCGTTCTGGCGAAAAACTGTACAGCGAATATTACGGGGAAACCAGTGATTATACCCGCAAGGGCGGTGTGATGTATTCAGAGATTATGCTGCCGCCCCATGCTCCGATGGCTTATGCAGACCGGCAGACGCTCTGGAATGCGGTGGAAAAAGCAGAGCGTCGTCACGATGCACAGTTGGCTTATTCCTTCGATATTGCCCTTCAAAATGAACTGACCTTTGAGGAAAATCTTGAGGTTGCCAGAGCGTTTCTTCTCCAGTATTTTGTGGGGGATGGGATGACCGTGGATTTTTGTGTTCATGACCCAGAACGTGATGGAATACAAAATCCACATTTTCATGTCATGGTGCCAATCCGGCCTCTGAATCCTGATGGAACCTGGGGAACCAAACAGCACAGAGTTTATCATCTGGACGAGAATGGAGAGCGCATCAGAGACGAATATGGAAACTATGTGTTTGATGCTGTTGCCACCACCGACTGGGGCAAACCGGATACTTTGGAACTGTGGCGAGCACAATGGGCCAATGTGGTAAACGCAAAATTTGAACAGAAGGGCTTGTCTTGCCGTATCGACCACCGTTCTTATGAAGATCAAGCACTGGATATTCTGCCTACTGTTCATGAAGGACCTGTGGTACGCCGGATGGAGCAAAAAGGTATCCGTACCGAAAAAGGTGAATTGAACCGCTGGATCAAGGCAACCAATCGTATTTTGAAAAATCTCAAACAGCGGATTGCTGACTTAAAGCTGTGGATTGAGGTTCTTCGGGAGGAATTGGGAAAACAGCAAACCAGTCAGGATTTGGTTCGGTTGATTCAGGACTATTATGGCGAACGCAACCGAGGCACCCTGCATCTTCCCGCCTACGCCAGACAAAAGGTTCGTGTCGGGAATTTGAAACAGTTGAATGAAACCGTGAATTATTTATCCGAACACAAATTGTTTACCGTGGAAGATCTTCGCAAGGAGATGGAGCAAATGGAGGATGCTCGCCACATTTTGCAAGAGGGCACCAGAGAAAAACAGGAGCGGATCAAAGCTCTGAAAGAATTGCTGCGCCATGCAGAGGCATACGAGGAGCTAAAACCCCTTCAAGAAAAACTAAATACTTTCAAATTCAAAAAACGTCGGGAGCTGTTCAAGCAAGAGCATGAAAGTGACTTCCGGCGTTTTTATTTGGCCAAACGCAAGCTCAAAGAAGCTGTGCCTGACGGCGAACCACCGGTAGATGTTTGGAAGAATGAAATGAGTCAATTGGAACAGGAATACCGCCAGCAATCAGCACAGGCCAGCCTGCTTTGGAAAGAGAGCAAGAAACTACGGGAATTGCAGGTCCTGGTAGATGAAGTGTTGCGCAAACAAGGGCAGCGTGAACGAGAACAGCAGCATTCGGATCGTCATCAGGCCAAACAGGAGGAGCGCCTATGGTAAATGCTGATTTTGAGAGGTGCACCGACTTTTTGGCCAGAATGATTGAAAAATATGGCGGAGAGTTGGATCTTCCCAAAACAGAAGAAAATGATATGAATGATACAACAAAGCAAGGTACACAGGGGTCATCAGGTATGAATCCCAAAAAGTTTCCAACAAGTTCATTGACTGCGGACAAGACAGCATGATAAAATGAAGTTGGGACAACAAATAACATGTTTTAGTAATTCACAAAACCAAAATATTGTGTCGCTGACAGTGGCACAATTTACATAACGATGCAGGATGGAGGCAACGTAAAATGAAGAAAAAGGAGTGTTATATCTATACGAGAGTTTCTACTTCCATGCAGGTAGATGGATACAGTCTGGATGCCCAGAAAGACAAACTTCGCAAGTATGCAGACTTTCAGGACATGGTAATTGTTGGTGAATACTCTGATGAAGGAAAATCCGGAAAAAGTGTAGAGGGACGTCCTGAATTTTTGCAAATGCTGCGGGACATCGAAGAAGGAAAAGATCATGTTTCTTTCGTGCTGGTATTCAAGTTATCCCGTTTTGGCCGTAATGCCGCTGATGTATTGACCTCACTGCAAAAGATGCAGGATTTCGGTGTGAACCTGATCTGCGTGGAAGATGGAATCGACAGCTCCAAAGACAGCGGAAAGCTGATGATTTCGGTGCTTTCTGCTGTTGCCGAGATTGAACGAGAGAATATTCTGGTGCAGACCATGGAAGGCCGCCGTCAAAAAGCCCGTGAAGGAAAATGGAACGGCGGATTTGCTCCTTACGGCTATAAACTGGTAGACGGAGAACTGGAAATCGCTGAGGATGAAGCAGAGATTATCCGCTTGATTTTCGACAAATACATCAACACGACGATGGGTGTCAACGGAATTGCTGCATGGCTGAACCAGCAGGGATACCAAAAGAAAAAACGTCAGAACAATACGCTAAATGCGTTTGCAGCGTCATTCATCAAGGGCGTTTTGGATAATCCAGTTTATTGCGGAAAACTTGCTTATGGCAGACGGAAAAATGAGAAAATCCCCGGCAAACGCAATGCTTACCATATCGTCAAGCAGGATTCCTATATGCTGTATGATGGTATTCATGAAGCGATTGTGTCAGAAGAAATCTGGAACACTGCACACGACAGACGATTAAGAACTGGGGTAAAGAGAGAAAAGACCTACAGCCTGGAGCACGAACATCTTCTTTCTGGTATTCTCTGCTGCCCCATTTGTGGTGCCGGTATGTATGGCAATGTCAACCGTAAGAAGAAAAAGGATGGCTCCCGATACAAAGACTATTTCTACTACACTTGCAAGCATCGCCGCTCTGTTGATGGGCATGTCTGCACATATAAAAAGCAATGGGGCGAAGATAAGGTCAATGCAGCGGTGGCAGAAGTAATTAAAAAGCTGGTACAAAATCCGAAATTTGAAGCTGCTATTCGGCAGAAAATCAACACCCGTATTGATACCGGAGAGTTGGAACAGGAAATCGAAAATCTCCGCAAGCAGCTTCGGCAGGTATTAGGGGCCAAAAACAAACTGGCACAGCAGATGGATAGTCTGGATGTGACAGACCGCTACTATGACCGGAAGTATCAGGATATGCAGGATCGTCTGGATCATTTTTATGACCAGATCGACGAGATTGAAGATTCTATCGCTCAGGTGGAAGTGCGGATTCAAAACATTCGCCAGCAAAAGCTGGGTAGTGACAACGTGTATCAATATCTGCTATACTTTGATAAACTGTATGATAAATTTACAGATGCTGAAAAGAAAGAGTTTCTGAGCAGCTTCGTGGAACGTGTTGATATTTATGAGGACGAACTGCCGGATGGACGATTTTTGAGGCATATCAAATTCAAGTTCCCAGTGTTCTATAACGGTCAGGAGATCGACGAAATGAGTTGGGACAAAGAAAGTACAGTCGAATGTGTCGTGAAGCTGGAGAGAAAAAGGTAAATAACCCTGAATTATTCACGACTTTGCCACGAATGTGGCTGAAAGCCACATAGTTACTGT
>CAJKMA010000069.1 GCA_905200905.1 uncultured Bacillota bacterium | reverse complement strand
TGTTGATGCAGGTTGAAAAATCCAGACTGGGATTAGAAGGAGATACGAAAGTAGATATCCTAGATGTAAAGTGTGATGCGGATATGGTGGGACTGTTGACACAGACCTATGGATTTTTACCGGGATATCATATGAATAAGAAATACTGGATCACGATGCTGTTGGACGGAACCGTAAGCGAGGCGAAAATCTTAGATTTTTTGGATATGAGTTATGATTTGATTGATGGGAAAATATAGTATAAGTTTATTTAATAGGTTAAAGTATAGATCGAATAATGTATAAAATGTAGAAGAGTAGCAGAATATAAAATGGTAATTGTATTTCTCACATATTTCGCGTAGAATGTAAATTAGAAAAGCTATGCATCAGCGGTGGGGTGACACCTAAAATCTGATACATTTTCCGAACGAAGGTGTCGGAGGTTGGCAGGCAACGGAAAAACCTGTTATTTTCCAGACGAAGGTGCTGGAGGTTGGCAGACAACAGAAAAATTAACCATGGGAAGGGAATGCTTAGTGCTGCGGCATGGACAGTCCCTTTTCTAAATCTTACAAGATTAAAATTACAAGAGGAAAAATTGAATGAAATACATATTTTTGCATGGACTGGGACAAGTGCCTTCAGATTGGGAAACTACAATTAAGAGATTAGATTTTGGGTTGGATGTCGATTGTCCTGATTTATCTGACTGGCTTTCAGGAAAAGAAGCCAGCTATTTTAATTTATATCGTGCACTGGAGAGTTATTGTGAACAGCAAGAAGGACCTCTGCATTTATGTGGTCTTTCATTGGGTGGAATCCTTGCTTTGCATTATGCATTGGAACATGCAGAGAAAGTAGCCTCTCTGGTATTAATTGGTACGCAATATATCATGCCGAAGCGGTTATTGAAATTTCAGAATATGATATTTCACCTTATGCCAAACAGGAGTTTTCGCAAAATGGGATTTGGGAAAAAAGATTTTATCAGTCTGTCCAAATCCATGATGGATTTAGATTTTCAAAAGGATTTAAAAAAAATAAATTGTCGGGTACTTGTGTTATGCGGCGAAAAGGATAAGGCAAATATGTCTGCAGCCATAGAATTAAAACAGCAGATCAATCATGCTGAATTAGAGCTTATTTCTCATGCCGGCCATGAAATAAATAAAGATAATCCAGTTGAATTAGGAAAGATTCTCAGTAATTTTTATAGAGGTGAATGATGTTAAATTGAAACAGGCGGATAAGAATGTAGAGGTTCAGTGATGAATTTGACGTTGGAGGTATTCTATATATGGATGAGAGAGAAAAAATGATCCGATTATGGTTTTCTATGTGGCTGGAAAAGAAGGATTTGGGAATTGATGATATTTTTGCAGAAAACGTGATTTATACAGAAAGTTGGGGACCTTGTTATCGCAATCGTGAAACAATAAAACATTGGTTTCAGGAATGGAATACGAGAGGAAGCGTAATAGCGTGGGACATCAAACAGTTTTTTCACAAAGGAAATCAGACAGTTGTTGAATGGTATTTTAAAAATATTATGGATAATGGAGACATCGAAGAATTTGATGGAATCTCTTTAATTGAATGGTCAGCAGAGAATAGAATCCAATCCTTGAGGGAGTTCGGTTGTAATCTTCATAACTATAATCCGTACCAAAATAGTGATATGCCTCAATTTAGAGAAGAAAAAATTAATTGGTTCTAAATTTTAAGCAAGCGGTATAAAGTGATCTTAGTAAGCGATGAGAAGGTGTGTGGTGACATGCATCTTCTTTTTTGCGTTACAAGAGATTTTTAAGATTTCAAAAAGAAAATCATAATTTTTTCGATATGTAACATTTCTAGGACATTTCTGTTGTAAAATAAGAATCAAAACTATAGCAAAATTGTCGCAAAGGATGAAAAGAATGAAACAGATTTTAATTGTAGAAGATGATGAACTTTTGAATAAAATGTTAGTTTACAACTTACAGTCAGAATCCTATGGGATTGTTTCTGTGGAAACGGTAAAAGAAGCTATGGAAGTATTAAAAAGCCAGCAGTTTGATCTGGTACTATTGGATATTAACCTGCCAGATGGAAATGGATATGCGATTGCAAAAACAATCCGGGAAAAATATAGTGATACCATTGTAATCTTTCTGACTGCTAATGATAGGGAAAGTGATGAGATTCGAGGATATGAACTTGGAGCAGTAGATTATATTACAAAACCTTTTTCAATCCATTCTTTACAGAGAAAAGTAGAAAATGTACTGCGTATGATGCGGCATCATGTATCTATGCAGGATGTCTTTGATGATGGCAGGCTGTTTTTAAATTTTGCAGAGCAGACAGCTATGCTCAATGGAAAACCGTTAACCTTATCTACCTTGGAATTCCGGATGCTGAACCTGTTCTGTCAGAACCGTAATCGTGTATTAACAAGAAAACAGTTGCTAGAAAAAATATGGGACTGTACAGAGAATTATGTGGACGAGCATACGCTGACTACAACATTAAGCCGTATTCGGGGAAAGATTGAGACAAACGGAACAGTATATATCAAAACCGTATATGGCATGGGATATAAATGGACCGGAGGTGAACCTGCATGATAGGAAAGAAACTTTCTGTAAAAAGGATGTTTTTTTGGCTGACTGCCGGAATGGCACTCACAATGACAGCAATCATATTGGTCGCTTTCTTTCTGACCAAAAATATTGTAGTGTTATGGGTTGGGATGGCATTAATAGTCTGTGCAATACTGTGGATGCTTTTTATGGTACAACTGTTGGGAATGAGACTGTCAAATTTTACTTCTGAATTGTGTCAGATTCTTGATGACATGATGAACCGTAGTCAGGAACCCGAAAATGTATCAGACAGGGAAACGATTTTTGCCCGTATTCATCATCGCCTGGTACGTCTGTATAACATCTTGCAGGAAAGTAACCGGAAGGTAGAAGCAGAGAGGCAGGAATTACAGTCGTTGGTGTCAGATATTTCCCATCAGGTCAGGACACCGGTAAGCAACATGAAGATGATTGTGGATACACTTTTGACAAAACCTTTGGAAGACCAGGAGAGGAATGAGTTTCTTAAAAGTGTAAGAGGACAGATCAATAAGCTGGATTTTTTAATACAGGCATTAGTCAAAACCTCCCGTTTGGAAACCGGGGTGATACAATTAGAAAAGGAAGAGCATTTCTTATATGATACTTTGGCTCAGGCTATGAGTGGAATCTTATATTCTGCAGAACAAAAAAAGATCCATGTATCGGTGGCATGTCCGGAGGATTTGTGTGTATCCCATGACAGTAAGTGGACAGAAGAAGCGATTTTTAATCTACTGGACAATGCAGTAAAATATACCCCGACAGGTGGACATGTAAATGTGTCGGTAGCGCAATGGGAAATGTATGTGGAAATAAAAGTATCTGATACCGGAAAAGGAATTTCAGAAAGCAATCAGGCATCTATTTTCAAGAGATTTTACCGAGAAGAAGAGATTCATAATCAGCCAGGTGTTGGAATCGGTCTTTATTTGACCAGGGAAATTGTGACACAGCAGGGCGGTTATGTTACTGTGGAATCACAGGTAGGAAAAGGCTCTGCATTTTCTATTTTTCTGCCGAGATAAAGGAAAGAAATATATGGAGGATAAAATGACAGCTGTAAAATTGATTTCACTTACAAAAGAATATCTAAATGGAGAAAATTATATAAGAGCAGTTGATGATGTATCATTTTCCATAAAAGAAGGAGAGTTTATTGCAGTCATTGGTGCTTCTGGAAGCGGAAAGTCAACCCTGATAAATTTAATCAGCGGATTGGAAAAGCCCACCCATGGATGTGTTTATGTGCATGATGTGAATTTGACGCAATTATCTTTAGAAGAACAGATTTCCTTTCGCAGATGCCACACTGGAGTTATTTTTCAAAAATATAATCTAATTCCTGCCATGAATGTGTTTGAGAATATTGTGCTTCCAGCAAAATTACTAGAGAAGAAAGTAGATGAAAAAGAGGTTTTCCGTTTGGCAAAAATGCTAGGTATTGAAGACAAACTCTTTCAGGTGCCGGATGAGTTATCTGGAGGGCAACAACAAAGAGCTGCTATTGCTAGAGCTGTCTATACTCACCCAACCATTCTTTTAGGCGATGAATTAACAGGCAATTTGGACTCTGGAACAAGTATATCTGTTATGAGGTTGCTAAAAGAAATCTGCCGCCAGTATAAGCAGACCTTGCTGATTGTTACTCATGATGAAAATGTTGCTGCTATGGCTGATCGTATTATTTGCATGAAAGATGGAAAGGTCGTGAAAGATGAAAACGTATAATTATCATCTGCCTGCTGAAAAAGTACTTTTAGAATCGTACAAGAAAGAAAACAGCAGCAAAAGCCGCCTATTATGTGTGGCAGTTATGCTTGCTGTCAGCATAATTTTCTGTATTTTAAGTTTTTCTTATGGAAAACTGCAAATAGATCTTCAAAAAAATATTCGTTCAGATGGAATGGCGGCATCTGTCTATATAGAGAATGGTACAGAAGAAATGGCCCAGCAACTAAATTCTCTGTCTTACATATCCAAAATCGGAAAACAGAAATTCGCTGGGAAACTGTTACAGCAAAATCTTAAATATTGTGATTGTGTGGTGGTTGATGAAACGGGATTTCAGAAAATACTCTGTCCTGCCTATACACAGATTATTGGTGATTATCCAAAAGAGGAACAGGATATTATGCTTTCCACGAAAACCCTGGAATATTTGGGAATTAAAGAGCCTCAAGTTGGAATGAAGCTGCAGTTGGATTTTTATTGGAACGATATTTTTCATACAGATGGAACCGGTCAGCAGGATTTCCGGTTATCCGGATATTTTACAGAATACCAAAATCCAGAGGCGGTTTCTTCCGTTGCATTTATATCAGAAAAGAAGCTGGTTAAAAATAAAATCACATGGAATCCCTGCAGGATATTGCTATCTACAAAAGAGAAGGCTGTCAGCGGAATTCAGATGGAAAGGAAATTAAGTGGGGAGATACAACTGAGTGAAGGACAGAAAATTGTTAGTGTTGATTCAGCAGCATATCGTGCAATTGAGGAAACCATGGGCAGTTATGGATTTGCACTAGTATTATGCTTTTTCCTGTTGCTATGTATGTTTTTATTTGTATCTAATGTTTTGAATCTTTCCATGGAAAAGGACTTGCAGCAATATGGGCTTTTGGAAACGATTGGAGTGTATCCCAAACAGATTGTGAAAATAATGGTCCGGCAAATGGCAGAAATGGTTCTAAAAGGCAGCTTGGTGGGAGGACTTATAGGGAGTTTCTTAGTGTTGAATATTTTACCTTATATCCTCAAAACAAGGTATCTGGAACGGGCAGGGGAATGGGAAGGGATACGTTTATTTCATCCATCTTTTCTTTTGGTCGGAATGTTGCCCGCAGTCATTACAGTAGGAATTGCTGTTTTCATCGTGAAGCGAAAGCTTCAATCGTTAAGTCCCTTGGAATGTATGAACTACGGATCAATTTCTTTGAAGAAAAAAGAGATTTCAATCCCATCCAGAAAACATCGAAGTTGGGGACATTATCCGGAAACCTATTTGGCCAGAAGATATCTGTTCCGTAATAAAAGAGCCTTTCTGATCACTATGATTTCCTTGACTGTAGGATGTGGATTTGTCCTTGGTGCATCTGTTATGGTGCGGGGTGTAGATATAGAAAACCGTTTTTTGAAAGAACCGGATTTTAAGATTTCCATTACTCAAGAAGCATGCAGTACATTGATGGAAACTTCTCCAGATACAAAAAATATGGTTTTCTTTCCCAAAGAATTGTTGCAAGAAATAAGAGAATGTGTGGGAGAGTCTCTGCAAAACGAAGTGCAGATACAGGGATTCTATCCCATAATAGGTAAAAATGGAAGTAAGAGCATCCGATTGTTACAAGGTGCAGAAGAACACAGTACAGTGATACAAAAAATGAATTCCAAAGATAAAGAAAAACTGCAGTCATTTGTTAAAAAGCAGCAGTTAACGGTGGATTGGGAGACCTTTGAGCATGGAAACGGAGCATTGCTGCTTCATGAACATCAAATAGCAGAGTCAAATGTAGTACAAGCTGTAAAGCAGGTAGGAACGGAAATAGAGGTTTATGATCTTGTTCCAGTCGGAACAGAGATGACAAATCTGGTTCCAGAAAAATTAGTAAACTGCGGATATGTAGATATCATGGATGAAGAGTTCCCAGATCTAGATTTATGTTGGAATGGGAAAAGTACGAATATCCTGCTTGTTACAGAAGAAACTTATCAAGCACTTTCCCAAAATTTGACACCCCAAACCTTCTCTCTTCAATTTCATGTAGATAGTGAACAGGAAAATGCTCTCAAAGCTCGTTTCAAAGAAATGATCCGAAAACAAAATATGAAATTTCAGTCAGAGGGCGGGTATCCTGAAAATCTAAATCTGTTTCAGATAACATGTAAATCGGATTTGTTAAGGAGAGAACAGAATTACATTCAGACAAGCCGATTATTCTTACTGGTGATCAGTGGCTGTCTGATCTTTATTGGAATCATGAACTTTTTGAACGTAAGAGTCACAGAAATTCTAATCAGAAAAAAAGAATGTATTCTTCTGGAAAATGTGGGAATGACGAAAAAGCAGTTATATCGTATGTTTTTGTCAGAAGGCATTGTTACCTGGATGGCACTGAGTGTTCTGATATTAACCGTTGGTACAATATTGCTCTGTGGGATTGGATGGTATATGAAAACAAAGATTTCCTATTTTGTTTTTTCTTATCCAATCAAGGAAATGGTTGCTCTACTGATGATTTTACTTGCAGGCAGTATTCTGGTACCAGAAATTTTATATAAAAAGTTTTATGGAAAAACGAATATTAAATAATGGAGGGATTTGAATGATGTATCAAACCGTATTAATTGAAAACATTACTACTGAAAATGTAACTGAAAAAATAAATACAAAACTCTTGGAAATGGAAAAACAAAGCTACAAACTTGTAACCATGTCATTTCTGGGAACTGAAAAAGCTGTTTTGGTTTTCAAAAAAGGATTAAAAGGCAGTTTGCTGTGATATTTTAAACAGAATTATAGTCACAGATAAAATCAAGAATAGCAGAATATCATATTTGGTATCGTTTGCAATTTTTTTGAAATGTCCGAGATTTGTAACAATTCAGGCTGAAATTCCTTGAATTTTGTTCCTTTTCTCGGACATTTCTGAGACATTTGTATTTTATAATAGAGCTATCATAAAGAAAGGCAGAAAGGAGTTTATAAAATATGAGTATTTTACAGACAATCGATTTAAAGAAATATTATGGAACAGAGCCCAATATTACAAAGGCTTTAGACGGTGTGAATTTTTCAGTAGAGGAAGGAGAATTTGTAGCGGTAGTAGGAACTTCAGGTTCTGGAAAATCTACGATGCTTCATATGATGGGAGGTTTGGACACTCCTACCAGTGGAAAGGTCATTGTACGTGGAGAAGAACTGGCAAAGAAAAACGATGAAGAGTTGACGATTTTCAGGAGAAGAAATATTGGTTTCATTTTTCAAAATTATAATTTGGTTCCAATCTTGAATGTTTATGAAAATATTGTTCTCCCAGTAGAACTGGATGGAGATACGGTAGATCAGGGATTTATGGATGAGGTAGTTCATATGCTGGCGCTGGAAGATAAACTAAAGAATATGCCGAATAATCTCTCTGGAGGACAGCAGCAGAGGGTTGCAATAGCAAGAGCTCTGGTTGCTAAGCCTGCAATTGTGCTAGCTGATGAACCTACAGGTAACCTCGACTCTAAAACCAGTGCAGATGTTATGGGATTGATCAAACGGACCAGTTATGAATTTCACCAGACAGTTGTAATGATTACACATAACAATGAAATTGCCCGACTTGCAGATCGAATTGTCCGTATTGAGGACGGAAAGATTGTAAGTTAGGGAGGCGATTATATGACATGGCCTTTTGAAAATAACACTAATGCTATTACAAGAAAACTGGCAAAGAGAAGTCTACAGGCTGATAAGAGAAGAAATATTTTTCTGATTGTAACTATTACATTAACAACTGCTCTTTTGTCAGGGATATTTTTTTCTGTTTTTGCAGAACAACGTAAGATGTTAGCAGATCTTCGGGGACAGTATCAAACAGTAGTGATGGAAACACCAGAAAAAGAAGTCCGACACCTTTCTACGCAGCCTGAGATTGAACAGTGGGGATTGTCAAAAGATTTTGGCTCAGCCCGTTATCAAGACAGTACTCTCGTAGTGGAATATGCAGATAAGGGTTGGATGATACTAGGGAAAAAACCTTCTTATGTTGGAAATTTCCCGGAGAAAGAACAAGAGATTATTGTAGAACATGCCTTTTTAGATTATTTTGGTTTGCCACAGGAACCAGGACAGACAATTCGTTTGAATTTAGGAAATGGAGATCGGGATTATGTTATTTCTGGTATTTTACAGACGGAAAATAATTCCAGAATGTTTTCGGTTATAGTGTCAAAAGCTTTTTTAGAAGCACAGGCAAAAGGAGAACCGCTTTATGAGTTCCGTTTTCGATTCGTGGGTGCAGAGCGTACAAATATGGATGCTCTGAAGGCAGATATTGCAGCTTTTTTAGCAAATAATAATATTCCAGAGAACCGAATTTTTTACAGCTCCAATTATTTTGATATCCGTAGTTTTCAATCCGATGGAGTTTATGCTTGTATTCCCATTGCATTCATCTTTTTAGTCGCTTGCGGGTTAGTTATTTACAGTATTTTCTTTATTTCCATCCGGGGAAAACTTCGAGAATATGGAAGATTAAAAGTTTTAGGAACTACTCCTAAACAGATTCGAAAAATTATCCAGAGAGAAAGTTTCCGGTTATCAATTTATAGTATTCCCGTAGGCATTGTAGTTGGTGGATTGGCAGGTTTTGTAGTGTCTCCGGGTTACTGGGATTGGACTGCGAATTTTGTTATTGCTTTGGGCGTGATTTTTTTTATAGAACTTATTGTGAGAATTTCTTCTCATGCACCTATTCGACTTGCGGCGAAAGTATCGCCTATCGAGGCAGTCCGGGCTAGTGGTTATCAGGCAGAGTGTTCAAAGAAAATTTCTCGAAAATCTGGAAAACATCTGTCACCAAATTATTTGGCTATTATGAATTTTCGCCGGAATCCTAAAAAAGCAGTACTAACTCTGCTTTCTCTTGGAATGGCAGGAATCTTTTTGTTCAGTACGGCAACTGTAGTTCATTCAGTCAACGCAAAAAATATGGCTGCTGTTCAAATGTATGAAAAATGTAATTATACGATTCAATGGGAAGCAGACTTAGAAGAACTTCCGGAAATTAGTCGGAATAATCCTCTGACTCCCGAACTTAAAGAAAAAATTTTGGCAGTAGATGGAGTGAAATCTATGAATTCCCGTACTTCTGCCTCAGCTTTTGTTTCATTGCCTAATGGCGCTTCCGCAGATTTTTATCTGCATACCTTTACAAGAGAGGAAATGAAGGAATTGCTTCCTCCAGACATGATGTTGGAGGGAACTACTGATTATGATGAATTAGTCAAAAACCATGGAATCGTTGTAACAGATGATATTGAAAAACCTTTGTCTACGTTGTATTCCGGATATCAGCCTAAAATAGGTGATACGCTAACGTTCCACCCTTATGGTGGCAAACCTATGGAATTTACGATCATGGGTATAGCGAATGGCAAAAATGTTACAAAAACTACGGGGATAGGATTGTTTAGTTTGCCGGAGGATCTGGCGAAACAGCTTTATCCAGATATAAAAAACATGGAACAGGTTTGGAATGTTTTTACAGACAAAGATACGGATACTTTGCGTAAAGAACTTTATTCACTGTTGGATGATCCGCTGCTGAATATTATTTCCCGGTCAGATTATGCCGAACAGTTAGAAGTCCAATTCAAAAATATTATGATGTTCATTTACGGACTTCTCGCTTTTCTGTTTTTCTTCTCTTTGGTCAATCTGATCAATACGTTAATGACCAATTTGCTTGCAAGACAGCAGGAGTTTGGAATTTTGCAATCAGTAGGTTTATCCGATAAACAGCTTTCTAAAATGTTGACCATGGAATGTTTCTGCTATGTAGCCGTAACCTTGTTAATCACATTGATCGTAGGCGGTTTGGCTGGCTTTTTGTTAGTAATAATTTTAGGGAAAACAGAAATCTTCGGACAATTAGTATATCAGTTTCCAATCTGGGAATTGCTTGTTTTTGCTACACTACTCATGTTTGTGCAGGCACTTTACTCAATATACGCCATCCGTTCTATGCGGAAACAATCATTAGTAGAGCGAATTAAAATAACAGATTAAGGAGGTGGCAGGCTATGACTTGGCCTTTTGAAAATAATACAAATGGAATTGTCAAGAATCTGGCGAAGAGAAATTTAAAAAGCGAAAAACGAAGAAATATCATGGTAATAATATCAGTAGTTTTAGCCGCTTTTTTAATCAGTCTTTCTGGTTTGGTTGGAGTCTCACTGATGCAAACAGAAAAGAAGAAAGTGATAGATACTTACGAGGCAACTTATGTACAGGTTGATGAAGCACATATAGAAGAGTTAAAACAGGTACCGGAATTTGCACGTGTGGGAGAATACTATATGTACGGGAAGGAATCTTCTACACAGGGATTTAATGGCTTCTTTGCTTATGCTGATAAAGAAACCCTGTATATGGCACGTTCCCAGATGAAATTGGCAGATGGAGATTTACCGATAGAGAAAAATGAAATTGTAGTAAGTAAAGAATGGCTTTCTAAATTTTTCCCAGACTGCCATATAGGCGATTCTGTTACCTTGGATACGGAAAGTTTTTCAGGGGAGTATACTATTTCAGGCATTTTAGATACAACAGGGCAAGAAAAACAAAATATGTACTCTTTTCTTATCTCAAAAGAAATGCTGGAGCAGTGTAAGAAGTATGAACCTGACGGATTCTTTGCCTATGTACATCTGAAAAATGTAGATCAGTTAGACGGAGAACTTATTAAATCTTATGTTCAGAAGATCAAAGAGGAGTTACAGATACCTGGAGTCGGATTTCAGGATGCTTATTTCCGTTATATTGACGGAGACATTTCCATGGAGAATGTTTTGCTGCTTATGGCTTTTGCTGGTATTGTTTTGGTAGGCGGATGTGTTGTAATCCAAAGTATTTTCCGCATCTCCATTATTGATAAAATAAAAAGTTATGGACAGCTTCGGACTATTGGTGCGACCAAAAAGCAGATTATGCGTATTGTAAAAAAAGAAGGACACTCTTTGGGGTGGAAGGGGATGTCTATCGGGATTTTGCTTGGTTTAGGAGTGACACTCTTGTTGTTTCCTAGAGGTTTTTCTCTTTTAGGCTATCTTTTAGTGATTGGATGTACAGTATTGATCTGTTGGACAATGATTTGTCTGTCTATCCGAAAGCCAGTGAAATTAGCCGCAAATATTTCACCGGTTGAAGCAGTTCGTTTTACTTCGCCTCAGAAGAAGATAAAGAACCGAACAAAGAGAAAAAAGATTAGTCCTTGTTCTCTCGGAATATTGAATTTTCGTAGAGATTGGAAGAAAACAGTCAGTATTATGTTCTCGCTAAGTTTGGGCGGGATTCTGCTTTTGGCTGTTAGTTCTTTGCTGATTTTGCAATCGCCGGAAAAACTGGCAAGACAGTATTTTAAAAATGGGGATTATAAGATTTATATGGATTCGGATAAGGAACATATAGATCTTCTCAAACAGGGAAATCCATTGAATGAAGAATTGAAACAGGAAATCCTGAATATTGATGGAGTGGAAGAGATCCTGGTCACAAGGAAATCAGCAGGTTTTGAAGCCACTTCCCATGGAATTACTGAGCATGGTACTTGTGATATGATCACCAAAGAAAATAGGGAACTTCTGGCACAGGCTATTGTAGAGGGAAGTATGCCTGATAACAATGGCATTTTATTGCCATACGAATATAGTGGTTTTGATGGGAAAGAAAAATTGGGAGAAACCATAGAGCTTTCATTAGGAGAGAAAACAATTCCTGTAACCATATCTGGTTTTTATAATCTGCAAAAAACTATTTTTGCCAGTGGACATGGTTCAATCGGAGTGGACGGACCAATGATGTTTTTGCCGGAAAAACTGTTTCAGGAGTTAATACCAGATGTAACTAATTTTGATTACTCCTGGGACATTGTCTGTGATTCGGATAAATCGGAAAAAGTGGGAAAAGCTTTGGAGAATCTTGTTGTTTCGCATACTGATACTGGTTTAGATACCTTTGAGGATCGAGTAGATAGTTTTGGGTATATGAATGTAGTATATGGCATAATGCAGGTGATTTCATGGTTCATCTTTTTGTTTGGTGTGATTAATCTTATCAATACAACACTTTCCAATCAATATTCGCGGAGACAAGAAAATAGCGTGCTGCGTTCAGTTGGGTTAGCTCCAAAACAATTAGCACAAATGGCTGTATGGGAAGGAATGGGGTATGTAGTTAGCAGTATTTTGCTTATGCTTGCCATTGGGCTGCCAATTACTCTTCTGGTATGGAGGAAATTTAGTATTAGTTCTTACGCTGGACGAATCCTTCCTTACGAATTTCCATGGTTGCAGATGGGAGTATATGTAGTAGTACTTGTGACAGTAGAGTTCATTTTGTCTGTTTGGACAATCCGAAGGCAGAAAAAACAATCTCTGATTGAACAAATGCGGGCAATGGAATAAGAGAAAAATGCTTTTGCTGAAAAGTGTGGAACATTTTGGCAAAAGCATTTTTTTATGGAAAACATTTTTTCCTGAAAGAAAATAGGATATAATCAATCTATGTTTTGAAATGATATTATCAGAAAAACTGTATTTAGGACATTTCTGTAACATTTGAGGTTTAAAATAGCGACAAGTATAGAAGATGGGAAAGGAAGAATCTGGATTGAGGAAAATTTTAATTGTAGAAGATGATAAAGTACTAAATAAAACACTGGCTTATAATCTTACTGCGGATGGGTATGAAGTAACTTCTGCATACAGTTTTCTGGATGCAGTAGAACGATTGAAAGAGAGTGAATTTGATATCGCTCTGTTGGATATTAATCTGCCGGATGGGAACGGTCTGCATTTATGTGATGAAATCAGAGGAAGAGGGCAGCATACCTATATTATGTTTATCACGGCAAATGATAAAGAAGGCGATATGCTGAAAGGCTATGAAGCCGGATGCACAGATTATATTACAAAACCATTTTCGGTGATGGTTCTCTGCAAAAAGGTAGCCGCTGTTTTTGCAAATATGGAATTGCGGACACCAAAGCATGATGTATTTGAGGATGAAGTTTTGAAAATTGACTTTTCCGAGCAGAGTGCGGTTTTGGAAGGAAAAGTGATAGATTTTACACCAAAAGAATACCGCACCTTATTTTTATTTGTAAAAAATCCGCACATTATATTAACAAAGCGGCAACTGATTGAGAAACTGTGGGATATTGATGGGGATTTTGTAGATGAGCATACGCTTACTACCATCATCAGCCGGATTCGCAAAAAGATTGAAACAGATGAGCGAAAATATATTAAAACTGCTTATGGAATGGGGTATCAATGGATAGGCGGTGAATCACGATGAAATTACAGAATTTATCCACTAGAGCTTTTCTGCGGCTGATCGTTGGATGTAGGACGGATTTTGCGGACATTCAAAATAAAAAAGAATGTGGAGGTAACAG
>CAJKMA010000068.1 GCA_905200905.1 uncultured Bacillota bacterium | reverse complement strand
GAATGCACTTGGAAAACATATTGAAATAAAAATCTGTGATGACTGACAGATTTTTGTTTTAGGATAATCATAAATGATAGTATTATTAAAAATAGCAAAGCGAATCGGGAAGTTTATGATTATATGAAAAAGTGTTTGGAATCATCTTGACAATATGTCGAATACGACATATTATAATTATAAAGAGGAAGGAGCATACTAATGTACGAGATCATTTTATATGATACAGAAGATGGAAGATGCCCTGTGCAGGAATTATTGGATTCTCTGGAGCCTAAGTTGCTGGCAAAAACATTGCGGACAATTGATTTGCTGGAAATGAACGGTCCATTGCTTCGTGAGCCATATTCAAAACCATTGGAGAATGGAATATTTGAGCTTCGTACCAAGCAGGGATCAGATATTACAAGAGTACTGTATTTCTTTATTGTAGGCAAGAAGGCAGTGCTGACCAATGGATTTATAAAAAAATCGCAGAAGACACCAAAGGCAGAAAAAGAACTGGCAAAGAAGTATAAAGCAGATTATGAACGGAGGTATGGCGATGAGTAGCTATAAGGATTATAAAAAAAGAGCGTTGCAGAATTCGAAAGTCAAGGCAGAATATGATGCACTGCAACCGGAATATGACATTATCCAGGCGATGATTGACGCAAGAGTGCAGCAGAATATGACACAGAAAGATTTATCAGCTAAAACCGGAATTACGCAGGCAGATATAAGCCGGATTGAGAACGGAACAAGAAATCCCAGCCTGAGTATGGTGAAAAAACTTGCACAGGGATTAGGGATGCAATTAAAGTTGGAATTTGTTCCGATGTCAACAAAAAATAAAATGTAAAGAGTATGAGAAAACAGGAACCGCGGGAATTTTCATCTGCGGTTTTTCTCGTGTTGTTGGTGTCAGATGCTATGAGGTATACTCGATTTAGGCGAAAAAAACTGGAAGTTCACAAATCCAGACATCGTGGTCAAACCGTGCGTCCAGCTAAGGGTATATAGGGCAGTTTAATACCGATACAGGATGAGCATGAACAGTCACTGAAAAATAACAGCCTATAACCCTTTTTCATTTTCAATTTGCTGTTCCGGAATATGACTCTTTTCAAGAATCATATTAATATTGGCAGACGCGGTACGAAGTTCCCTTTCATAATCCCGGCGGGCATGAAAAAAGCACCTATCAGGTTTTATACTGACAGATGCTTTCTTTCATGCACTTATTCTTTTGTCCAATCTTCAACTTCTAAGTCATCAACCCGGAAGAACTCTCTGGTATTATTTGTCACAAGAATCAACCCTTCTGATCTCGCATGACCAGCAATCAACATATCCATTGGACCAATTGGTGTTCCTTTTCGTTCAAGGTCTGCACGAACCTTTCCGTATTCTTCTGCAGCATAATTGTCAAACGGAAGGATAGAAATAGACGACAAGAACAGTGTAATTGCTACACGGTTGCGTTCCACTGCCTGACTCTTTTCCACTCCGTGCATCAGTTCTCCATAAGTAATGGATGAGATACACATATCGTCTGGATCATGCTTCAGAAAATTTTTTATGACTTCGGGTGACTTATGCTTAATTGCATAGATACAAATGTTAGTGTCCAGCATATACTTCATAGCGCTTCACGCTCCTGTACCGCAGGCTGTTCTCTGCCATCGTTCATGAAGTCATCCGAGAACAGTTCCAAGCTGTTCAGGAAACCAGACCACTTGTTTTCCTTCGGCATCAGAATAACAATATCACCGATCTTATTAATTGCCACCTCATCACCATTGAAGCGACATTCCTTCGGAAGTCGAACCGCCTGGCTCCGACCATTTTCAAATAACTTTGCAGTCATCATAGTAATGCACCTCCTTATATTATTAGTATATATCGCGATATATATCTTGTCAAGTTATTCTCTGCGCTTTTTTAGGACAATAAGCGGGAATCCTCGGCAATTCAATTACCGAGATGAAAGCGCAGGATTATGCATATCTGCACCTTGAAATAATTGATAATATAATAATCTCCCTCTCCCCTTGAATAATTGTTCTTATATACGAAGAACAACAGTTTGTGAACTTCTGTTTCTTTTTATTATGATGTAGCATCAACGGGTGCGGAAAAGCGCAATAGAAAGCAATAAAACAATAATTGTTGCGTGATATTGACAAATATGCAAAACGATGATAGTATACTAACAGAGGAGGTGCAGCACCGATGGGAAGAAAGAAAATCACAAACCTGTTCCCAGACTATATAAGAACCGGGAATGCAGACCATGCAGAATTGAGCCATCTTGTTCTTCTTGCAAAGGGAAGACGGTCGATGAATGATTTTGCAAAAGACTGCGAGGTCAATACGTCGACGATATCTCGTATTATTAATATGAAGAACACAACGGCCTGTTCGGATGAGGTTCTGATATCGATATCCAAAGCAGCAGATCCGTCCAGCGGAGTGACGCTTGATAAGCTGCTGGCTGCAAACGGGATGGTAAAGATGGTTCCAACAACAGAAGAAGGTGCTGTTGTTTCACCGATACAAATTACATATAGTGTTGCAGATGATAAGACACCGAAGCGATTTTTGGAATATGCTTCTGCGCTTGGAGACACCTTTAAGAGTATGGAGACCAGATATGCGGAAGGAAGCAGGGAAACGCTTCAGAACGCGCTTTTATTGGCGGGCTATTCTGTTGAACTGCTCGGCCATGAGAAGATAATCTGGCCAAGAAACAAACAGTTTTATGCGGATTTTGCCATCTGGACGAATGCACTGCAGGATGAAGGAATCGATATGTGGCTGTTTGACTGTAAATCCTATACTACCGGGATCGGGCGGGGAACAATCAGCAGCATGAACCGTCTGTTCGGAATGGCCTATCTGGATAGTCCTCGTGAACATGGAATTAAAGTTTCCATTGTGGTGAATCATTCTCTTATGATTGAACAGGCAAGAGAGTGTTTTGCTGGATATAAGATCAGAGATTTCTTTTCTTTTATTCTGGTAGATCCATTGGAGCGTAAAGTATTGGACGAATTTTGTATTCCACGTATTGATGGAACGGAACAGTCCGTGTTTAAAACAAAAGACAGGAGATGAGCATATTGATTTCGGAGTATGGAAGCAGCAGATGCAGAGAGAAAAAAGAGCTATTCAGAAATTACGTGGGAACGCATGGGAATGCTTCCTGCGGTGTTATCGCAAGTACAGGGAATGATGATGCACTTATCATGAAGGCAATTCGGGAGATAACAGGCAGAGGAAATGACGCTGAAGTAAGGATGCGTGGAAATGGAAAGCTGGCTGTTTACGAGGTGAAAAAGAGTATATCCATCGGGTGATTGGATTCGATGAAGGGCTGATAGGAGCCGAGGATTGTGGTTATATAACCATGGTCCTCGGCTCCTTTTGTCGTTTATGGGAGGCGTGGCACTGATAAATGCAAGAGGGGAAATAAAAAAAGCAAAAATAATGAGTTACCCCCATTGTGCGAGAACGCCTAGAACAGTTAAAACAAAGGTTAACATAATAATTCATTAAAAGCGAGGAATGAGGTGATCTTGTTGGCAGAAGTTTGGAAGCCTGATCAGGAAATCATTGGTGAAAACATCAGGAAAGCGCGAAAGGCGGTATATCTGACTCAGGAACAGCTGGCTGAGGAGATGGGAGGAAGCTGCAGCAACAAGGTCATTTCCCGATATGAAAAAGGTGAGGTGGAGATGGGAGTTCAAGCCCTCATCGACATAGCAGAAAATTTAGAAGTTCCGGTTGATTCATTGATGCCGGAGCGGGTGCAGGTACATACAAAATTGGAAGATGACGAGATGAGTAAGTTGTTTTCAACACTGAATATAGAAAATAAAGAGATGCTTTTGAAGATCGCTCGTATGATGGCACAGAATGAAAAACTGAAGATGGCAATCTGATATCTATACGGTCGAAGAAGATGACGGTGTGGATTTTTTTGCCCATTTTGGAAATCTTGGCAGAAAAATCTACAAATATGTAGATTTTTGAGAGTCAGATTCCTATTTGCAGGGAAGGTGGAGTTCTGGCAATCTTGTTATCATATAGTCAGTTCAAGGGACCAGCCCACAGCCTATAAGGTAGACAGATAGTGCCCTGAAAATAGTGTAGATATTTCTCAGCTCCAGTATGTGAGAATGCAAGTATGATTTTGTGATCATGGTGAAGGGATGAGGGAATTTGTCAGGCTGGTGATTTTGGAATTGTTGCTTTTTCAGGAAGTTCACGTTGCAATTCTGGTATTGGGGACGTACAATAACAATAAAGAAAAAATATATTTCTAAAAAGTATCAAAAAGGAGGAAAAGAAAATGGCATTGATGAATGATGTATACAGCTATATAGAAAACAATTACCGACCGAATGAACCCATCTTTTTGTCAGAATTAAATATTCCCGATATGAAAGCGGTATCAGTTCGCCAGCAGATGAAGAAACTGACAGAAGCCAGGCTGCTAAAACACTTCGATACGGGAATATACTATATTCCAAAGAAATCTATGTTTCGCTCAGGCTCAACTCTGTCAGTTGATGAAGTTATCAGAAAAAAGTATCTGGCAGATGGAGAAAACTGCTGTGGTTATGTTGGAGGAATTCTTTTTGCAAATCAACTAGGTTTGACGACTCAGGTTCCAGAGGTATATGAGATTTATACGAACAAAGCTACAACGGAATACCGAGAAACTCAGCTTGCAAATCTGTGTTTGATTTTACGGAAGCCATACTGTGAAATAGATGAGAGAAATGCGGCAACGCTTCAGTTCCTCGATTTATTAAAGGAGATTGTGGATATTTCGGAAGTGGATGGAAAAGAACTGACAAACCGTCTAATTAGCTATATGAAAAAGAAAAGTATCAGATTTGAAAATATGAGACAATTTTTGCCGTACTACCCTGAGAGAATTTATAAAAATATGTATAAGGTGGGATTACTGAATGGTGTATCTGCATGAGAATAGAGAAGAATTTAATAAAAATAGGTAGTATTTGACACTACCATACTAGGAGATGATAAAATGATAGAGATAAGTGTACAGAAAGCAAAGCAGGGAGATTCTATCTGGATTCGATGCTTATCAGATGAAAATGTTGTAAATATAGTTATAGATGCGGGCCCGTCTACTTTTCAAAATGGATTCAAAAATATGGTGAAAGAAATAAAAGAAAAAAAAGAACGGATTAATTTATTGATTTTTTCACATATAGATGATGACCATATACGCGGGATAATTTCATATTTGCAGAAAGATGAGGAAAAAATAATCGATAAAGTCTGGATAAATGGTCATGGTACCAGCGTGTATAGGATGAATCAGGAACATTCTCCTAAAAATGTTTCCAGCTTAGTAGAACTACTTCAGGATAAAAACATTTTAGTGGAAACGCCAATACTGGAAGGAAAAGAATATCATTTTAAAAATGGAATCGTTAAAGTAATTGCTCCAACTGAAGAGGAAATAATAAATGTGGCGAAAAAAATTGATAAATATGGAGATGACAGTTCTGGCAGAGAACATGCGAGTGTCTGGTATGCGGGTGATATAAAAAAAGCTCCGGACAGTTTTGCTTCAGATCCGTCACCGACAAATAAGGCATCTATTATTATTGTTTTAGAATATGATGGAAGAAAATTGCTTTTTACCGGAGATTCGCCAGCAAAGAATATTATAAAAAGTGTTGAAAAATATTATCCGGAAGCGAAATTTGAAATAGTAAAACTTCCACATCATGGAAGTCAACGGAATATTTCAAGAGAATTAATACAGAAACTAAATGCAGATCGATTTATTATTTCAACGAATAAAAAAATAGAAAAAATAGTGTTGAGAAGATTTATAGAAGAAAGAGAGGAAACAGAAATATTATGTAATTATACCTGGTGGAAGAATGGATACTTTACAGGAAATGATATGAGAGAAATTATTGATACCGGAAAACTTTCAATGAGAGATATAGGAGAAGAAAAAGTAGTTTTGCGATGATAAAACAGACAGAAGAGCTAAAAAAGTATGCCGTTAAAATTTTTACAGAAGGTAGTTTTACAGGAAGTGGAGTTTTATGGAAATCAGAAGGAGAAAAAAGAAATAAATTATATATTTTTACGGCTGCACATGTGATAAAGGATAAGAAAAATCTATCAGTACAATTTATGCATGATGATCAGCTGAAAGAAATAGAAGTGCAGGAAAGTGAAATTATTGTTTCGGAAAGATACAATCATGAAGGGGATCCGGAAGATCTGGGTATTATAGAAATTGAGTATGATTATCCAGAACTTGCTGCATATCGAATTGCAAACTGGGATAGTAGTATGAAAAGAGCAATAGCAGAAAGTAAGAAACTGATTATGTACGGATACCCGCAACATGGCGGATACGGGAGTTCTTTTTTTCTATCCAGAGCTGGAATAGCAAGCACATATGAAGAATTTGACTCTGAACTTCATATGATGAAATATAGTCTTTGTGGTACAAACATAAATACCTCGGACAGGAATGAAGAACTTCTGGGCTTTTCCGGAACAGGGATTTTCGCAGAGATAAATGAAGAATTTATTTTAGTTGGAATACACAAAGGTTCAGCCGGAATTTCAGCGGAAAGAGGAGAATTACTGGGAACTACGACAGATTTTCTGAGAGAAATGTGCAGGAAGCATCAGATTAATAATCTGGATAAAATTGATAAAATAGATGGAGATCTTTCTGACAGGAAAACATACTTTAAAGAAGAAATAATAGATGAGATAGAAGAAACGAAAGATATAAATTCTTTATTAAAAGTATTGGAAGAGGTTCTGAGACAGGATATGTCGGAAGTGATAGAAAGTACATTTTATAATTTTTGCGAAGAATGTAACTTTGAAAAAAGTTATCATAAATGTCCATATTTCAGAGGCTTTTTATTAATTCTGATTGTTTTTTTGAAAGCTATGGATAAAGAAATGGATTTAAGATTACCTAAATTTAAAAATGAATCTGAAATCCCAATATATTTTATCTGTAGTGAGGGAAAAGGTGTGACAGATAAAAAAAGTCAGACACGCCGAAAATGGAGCCATTTTATAAGAGCGTAAAATAAAAATTGTAGAACAGAGAAATGATATTCAGAATGCTTTGAACGAACAGTGGTTTGACAGATATAAATGTCATGTGGAACTTCAAAATAGGTATCGTCTTCTTAATGAAGCGTTGCAAAATGATAAAGTTGAATTACAAAAAATCAGAGGAAACATAGAAATACAGGAGGAAAAAATACAACGTCTTAAAAACAGGAAAAAAACAATAGATCAGAAATGTGAAGAGTGGAAAATCGAATTAGTAGCTATTGGCAAATTTGAAGAAACTCTTTTGACGGAAACAATATTAAAATATTTGGATGAAATTCAGGAAGAGGACGATAAACAGCTTAAAGACACTTATAAAATGATTCGTATTCTTAGTAAAACAAAAGATGGAGACTCTATTGAAACCAAAGAATTTGCCGGTTTAGAAGATGAAAATATCCAAAACCTGATTAATGAATTAAAGAAAAATGAAGAAATATTAAGGCATATCAGGGATGAGAGCAAAAGAGCAGAAAAAGCAGAAAAAGACGAATATGAAAAAATGAAAGAAAATTTTAGTGACCTTGAACAGATGCTGATACTGGCAAAAAATGAAGTGGAAAAATCTAAAGATGCAATTTGTCCTGTATGCAAAACGGAATTTGAAAATAAAGACAAATTATTAAAGAAAATTAATCCTGCTATCTGCCGGCAAGCACTTGCTTTTTTTGAAATGCAAAATACTTTGGAAAAAGAGAGACGAAAAGCAAACGAAAAAGAATATGAGAAACGGGTTAGTGATGCAAAAAGTAAGATTTATGATGAAATAACAAAATTAAACATTTTTTGTCATTCTATAGAAGATGAAATAAACATATGTAATGAAATATTACATGATAATCAGAGTGCAAAGCAAAAAGTAAAACAAAACAAGGAAATTTTGCAGCAGGATATTATAGAAACTTTTGATATCCAATTAAACAATATTACAGAAGAAATAATTGAAAAGAAATGTAACGAAAGGAAAATTATATTGGATAGAATGCTTTTTCAGAATACAGATATTCTGAGGGGCGAAAAAAATAGCCAGACAAAATATGAAGAAACTTTAAAAGCAAATGAAAAACTGATAGAGAATTATAAAAAAAGCATAGAGGAATTTAATTCTGATACGGATAATCAAAAGAAACTGCAAATAATGGAAACAAGGGGGATTAATTCAATTGATGACTTAGAGCGAATAGTTTCAAAATATTCAAATGAGATACAAGGTATCTTAAATGAAACGGAAAAACAGAAAGAACTACTTGCTGAATATAGCATATACCAAACTGTACATATTGAACAATATAAACGACTTATAGAGATAAAGACAGAATATGTTGATTGGATTGATAAATATGAACAATATAAAAATAGGTTATTTACCAATCGGCAGTTGTCCGAAAAAAATCTTAAAAAATATAAAGAAAAAATTGATGAAAATATAAATTATCTACAGCAAAAACAAAATATTTTTAACGAGTGTATTAGTGATATAATTATAGAGAAGTTTGTAGATAAATATAATAATATTTTGAGGCAAGAGAAAAATATTCAGAGAAAGTTACGATTCAGTCAGTATAAAGGAAAAAATGCAAATAAAATCTTAAAAGATGTACAGAGTCAATTAGAAGAATATATTAAAACCAGATTTGGAAGTGCTATCATTAATCAGATTTATTCTAAAATAGAACCGCATAAGCGTTTTACGAGATTACAATATAAACTTGGATTTGATAAAAATGGAATCCCTGAAATGTATAGAATTGTACTAAATGAAACAGACAGTGATCTTATGCCAGAACTGTTTTTCAGTTCTGCACAGTTAAACACTGTTGCATTAAGCATATTTTTGGGAGGTGCTTTGTCAATTCCCGAACCTAAATTAAATACAATATTAATTGATGATCCAATCGGACATTTTGATGACCTTAATGTGCTTTCATTTATTGATGTTTTGCGTACGATTATAAGCAAAACCAACTGGCAGATTATTATATCAACACATGAGGAGAACTTTTATGAAATTATGAAAGTAAAATTAAGCTCGGAATATTATAATTCAAAATTTTTTGTCTTTCAAAGTGAGGGGAAGATAATACAAGATAAATGAAAATTTTTTCAGAACAGTAAATCATTGTAAAAGCTATTATGAAATATTACCTGGCAATGAAATGGAGATTTTTATGGAAAATGGTTTTTTTCTGGCAGATTATTTAAAGGATAAATATCTTGAAAAAGGAAAACGGGTTTCTGCCAAACATGAAAAAGAGTTTAAAAAGGCTAATAGAGAAAAAGTTATAGATTTTTTGACGGCATTAGGATTGGAGAAGTTTTTAAATGATTTCAAAAAACAAACACCAAAAGGAGCAGGATATTGGTTTTTCCATGAAGAAAAGAATTTTATTGATTCTATAATTAATGTTTCCAAGGCAGATAAATTTAAACTTATTCGTGAAAGACATTACGAAAACTTATCTGATGAAGATGCCGTTGCTCTTTTTGAATTTGTATATGAAATGTTTGTCAGGAGAGGATATAAATCTCAAAAGCTGAATGATAGAATAGAGGGACCATATAATTTATTAAATTATCCGGTTAGAAGCATTACATTGAAGATAAAAGCTATAAAAACAGAACTTGATAAAGCTCAGAAGTTTATGCTACATCAGAGAAATCAGATGCTTACATCTCCCAATGATAATCTTGTATGGATAAAATATATTGAAGCTGAAATCCAAAAAGTAATGTCAGATGGAATAAAAATATTTGAAAAAATGAGAGAGATTAGAAGTGATGAGATTTCAGATAAAGTAGCAGAGTATTTTGAAAATATGACAGAAAATGATCATATGCAAGTAGAATTAGAAGAAGAAGTTTCAAATCGGGCATACTATATTTTTTCTGAAAATTCAGAAGTGCAAAAGTTAACTAAACGAGACAGAGAAATAAGAAGAGTACCGGAAGAACTTAGAGATGTTATTTTTAATTATGAACCGAGGGATGATTTTTCTCAGAAAGAAATTAAAGAATTATTGAAAATTAAAAGGAAATTAGATGACTACTATGATATGGCACATAAACAGGCAATTTCTGAAATTGCATCAGAAAAAGGGATGACCGAGAAAGAAGTGTCAAGAGTAAAAATTATCAGTGGGGATTTATTCATGTCTTCTGAAAAATTACTGGAAGAAGCAAAAAAGGAATGTTTTGAATGAGGGGGGATTAATCGACTGTGAAATATCCACCCGTTCCCTTTTCTTTTTCTTCGTGACTTTCTGGAATATTAGGTGTAGACTTTAAGAAAAAGCACTGACTTACAGAAAGGATGATTGTTAATGACAAAATCAGAAAGAAACAAAGAAATAGAAAAGATGGTAAAAGAGCGCATCAGGGAATTAGGGTACGAGGGAAAACTTGAATTTGATTCGATTCCTAATACTTTTAAGCGGAGAAATCATTTTACGGAAAAAGAGGATGGCACAGGAGTGTTTACTGGCTTTATGTGGCAGATGAATTCCTTATCAGATGATGAACTGGCGGCCGATATTGATGCTAGGATTAACGAGGCTGTAAAATATTTCAAGTTGAAGTGAAACAATCTGCATAGAGTGTTGATGCTAACTTTAGATGGCAATACAAAGACCTTGTTGCCTGTCTCTGAGTTACCCTGTATACTGTCATTAATACAGTAAAGAAAGGGATCCCAGAGCATCCTCCTGACAAGACGTATACTCTGGGATCATGGTTTTGAAACCATGATTATTATATCAGATTATTCCGTTTCGTACAATGAGGAAGACGATATTTTTAATTAAAAGCAGCGCCATATCCTACTGTCCAGTCTGTATGGAAGAACTCTCCTACAGAGATTCCTGCAAAAGGATCCTGCTACAGTAAGGGCATGAACGTCATGTCTGTATTGTGAACTTCCAGTGATTTTTCCCCTAAAGAAAAAAGAACGAAATAAAATCATAAAAAATCCCGGTTTTCTGCGCTTTTCCATTGCAGACAGCCGGGAAATATAGTACAATTATTTTAGGCGAATAACCGCCTAAAAGGAGGCGCTATGTATCTGGATTTTTTAGTGAAAGTACCAACTGTAAAAGGCAAGATCACACGAAGAAAAAAGTCAAATGTTGTATATATAGAGTATGAGTATGACCGGGTTTATGATCCATCCCGGAAGTATACTTTTCCCAAAAGAGTAACAATCGGAAAACTGTCAGATACGGATCCGGAACTCATGAAACCGAATCAAAATTTCCTGAAATATTTCCCCGATGCAGAGCTTCCGGAAAGCAAAAACAGGACTTCCAGAAGCAGTTGTCTCAGGGTAGGAGCATACTTTGTACTGCGTAAGATCATAGAAGAATGCAGGTTGAACGATATCCTTGGAAAGTATTTTGGATCACGTGATGTGGGGCTGTTTTTAGATCTGGCTGTTTATTCGATCATAGCAGAAAACAATGCAGTGCAGTACTATCCGGATTATACATACAACCATCCACTTTTTACGGAAAAGATGAAACAATACAGCGATTCAACCGTATCAGATTTCCTGAATTCAGTAACAGATGACCAGAGTACAGGATTTCTGAATACATGGAATGAGTCACGGAATTACCGTGAAAAGATTTATATTTCTTATGATTCAACGAATAAAAACTGTCAGGCCGGGGATATAAAAATGGTTGAATTTGGGCATCTGAAAGTAGATATGGGAGAGCCGGTATTTAATTATGCAGTTGCGTATGATACCCATAATCAGGAACCATTATTTTATGAAAAATATCCAGGAAGTCTGAATGATATCTCCCAGCTTCAGTTCATGCTGGATAAAGCATCCGGATATGGTTATAAGAAGATCGGCTTCATTCTGGACAGAGGTTATTTCAGCTGCGAGAATATACAATATATGGACAAATGTGGGTATAGTTTTGTTATCGTGGTGAAAGGGATGTCTGCCCTTGTGAATGAACTGATCCTGGAAAATAAAGGGACATTCGAAAATAAGCGGGTGAACAATATCTATGAATATGGAGTTTACGGAAAGACAATACGGCACAAACTGTATGCAAGTGATAAAAAAGAACGTTATTTTCATCTGTATCATAGCATTTCAAAAGAAAGCGCAGAACGGATAGAGATTGAAAACCGGATCAACCAGATGACGCAGTATCTGAAAAAGTACCAGAATAAAGTAAAGGAATTCGGTCCTGGATTTGAGAAGTATTTTAACCTTCATTATGATGAAAAGAGCCAGGTTTTTATACTACCAGAAGAACGGTGCAGTGTGGTAGAAAGAGAACTGGATCTGGCAGGATATTTTTGTATTGTTACATCGGAAAAGATGAGTGCGAAGGAAGCAATCGAACTGTATAAGAGCAGGGATGTATCGGAGAAACTATTCCGCGGAGACAAATCATATCTGGGGAATAAGAGCATCCGTGTGTATTCAGAAGAATCAGCAGGAGCAAAGATATTTGTTGAATTTGTAGCCATGATAGTGCGCTGCAAGATGTATGTAAAACTAAAAGAAGAAATGAAAAAACTGGATAAGAAACTGAACCATATGACTGTACCGGCGGCAATAAAAGAGCTGGAAAAAATAGAAATGGTACGTCAGTTAGATAATATATACCGTCTGGATCATGCAGTAACAGCGAACCAGAAAGTAATATTGAAAGCCTTTGGACTGGATGCGAATAGTATAAAATATTTTGCATCAGAGCTGAGTAAGGAACTGAAAAAAGCAGAATAAGGAAGGAAAATAAAGATGGCAAGAACAAGAAAAGAAGAGATCCTGTCAGCGGTTGTAAAAAGCGGGCGGTCATATGAGGAGATCATGAACTTTTTAAATGCAGGATCAGATGGAGAAAAGACGGAAAAATAGAATTATTTTGAAGCACAGATATAGGGACTCTCGATTTAGGCGGAAAAAGGCTGGAAGTTCACATTTACTTGACTTTGCAAACTATCTGATTTATTATACTTGTAAGAAAGTAACTTACGAGTTACTAACTCACGAGTATAATTATTGGAGGTGAGCGGATGAGTCAGTTTTATTGCCGTGAGGATGAGCTGCGGAAACTGAATAAACGGTACGCAGGTGATAAGTTTGAGTGCATTGTCATCTACGGCAGACGGCGTGTTGGTAAAACGGCACTGATCAACGAGTTCTGCAAAGATAAGCCTGCCATTTTCTTTTCTGCATTGAACACGACAGGAAAGGAAAATCTGGAAGCTCTCTCAAAGTCGATTATGAGTTATGAGCGGCCGGATATGGAGTCTGCACCAGAGTTCAGGTCCTATGATGCAGCTTTGGATGAGCTGACAGCACTCTCAAAGGAAAAGAGGATTGTCTTTGTCATTGATGAGTATCCTTATCTTGCAAAAGCAAAACCAGCTATTTCAGCGATGCTGCAGCACATCATCGACCACAAATGGACAGAGTCCAGAATGTACCTGATTCTTTGCGGTTCATCTATGAGCTTTATGGAGAGTCAGGTGCTTGGAAAAGAAAGTCCGTTGTATGGAAGACGAACAGGCCAGTTCAAAATTGAACCGCTGGACTATAAGGAAACGGCTGTATTTCATCCGAATCTGTCTGCAGAGGATAACTCCCTGATTTATGGAATCACGGGAGGGGTTCCTCACTATATCAACAAGTTGGATGTGAGAGACAGTGTGGATGAAGCCCTGTTGGATAATTTCTTTGATCGTTCCAGCTATCTGTATGAGGAGCCAGGAAATCTGCTGAAACAGGAACTTCGGGAGCCGGCCATTTATAATGCAATCATCAAAGCGATTGCAGAAGGTGCTTCCCGAATGAACGATATCAAGATGAAAGTCGGCGAGGAAAACTCAGTCGTATCG
>CAJKMA010000067.1 GCA_905200905.1 uncultured Bacillota bacterium | reverse complement strand
TTTGCACCTGCTGCAAGGTTTTTCATTCCTTCATGAACCATAGCCTGTGCCAGAACAGTAGCTGTTGTAGTACCATCACCTGCTACGTCATTTGTTTTCGCTGCAACTTCTTTAATAAGCTGTGCGCCCATGTTTTCAAATCCATCTTCTAACTCAATTTCTTTCGCAATGGTAACACCGTCATTAGTAATCAGTGGTGCACCAAAAGATTTATCTAAAACAACGTTTCTTCCTTTTGGTCCTAATGTTACTCTTACAGTATCTGCTAATTTATTTACTCCAGCTTCCAGGGCTGCTCTTGCCTCTGCTCCATATTTAATTTCTTTTGCCATGATGACATTCCTCCTAAATTTTCCTATTATTTAACAACTGCTAAAATATCGCTCTGTCTTACAATGATAAATTCTTCACCGTCTAATTTCACTTCTGTTCCTGCGTATTTGGAATAGATAACCTGATCGCCTGCTGCAACTTCCATTTTCACTTCTTTTCCATCTACAACACCGCCTGGACCTACTGCAACAACTTCTGCCTGCTGTGGTTTTTCCTGTGCCTGACCTGGCAGAACGATGCCTGATTTTGTTGTTTCTTCAGCAACTAACTGTTTCAATACAACTCTGTCTCCTAATGGTACTAACTTCATATCTATTTCCTCCTTAAAAAAATTCATCTCTTTTGTTTATTAGCACTCATTCCAATCGAGTGCTAACCGATAGTCATATATTAGTTAATTTGAAGTTTTTTCGCAACTGGATATAGTTTTCTAGTTCTTGTCTGTTTCTCTTATTTACTCTTTTTTTCTTTTATTATCTCTTTTTTTCTTATTTTTGTATTTTTGGGTGAATTTTATATTTATTTTATAAATCAAAAAAACTGCCCCTTTCAAACGCACTTATCATGGTTTCTTAAAGGGACAGCCTCTTTTTCCTGTGTTTTTGTTTTTTTCTATTTTGTTTTCACTAATTTCCGTTTCTTAATTTCTTCCAGCTCATCAAAAATAACTTCATTAAGAACCTTGATATACGTTCCCTTCATACCAGAAGACCTTGATTCAATCACACCTGCACTCTCAAACTTCCGTAATGCATTCACAATTACAGAACGTGTAATTCCTACTCTGTCTGCAATTTTACTTGCCACCAGAATTCCTTCATCACCGTTTAACTCATCAAAAATATGAATAATAGCTTCTAATTCTGAAAATGACAAAGTATTAAAGGCAGATTTCACAACTTGAATCTTTCTGTTCTCTTCTGCATTTTCTTCATGAACAGAACGCATCATTTCCAACCCTACTACTGTTGTTCCATACTCACTGACAATAATATCCTCTATATCGTAAGGTCTGGCACTTCGGTACATAAACAAAGTTCCCAAGCGTTCTCCTGCAATATCAATTGGACTAATAATAGCCACATATTTACTGATATCCTCTGATTCAAAGCCTAATGTCTGAAGATTCACATTTTCTTTTGTTGATAAAACACCTAATAGTCTTTCATTCAACAATTTGTCAATATGTCCTCCTACCTCGCTGTCAATGAGCTCTGTGATTTCCTCTACTCCAGGGCATAGTCCCACTCCCAGAACTTTTCCCTTTCTACTCATAACCAAAATATTGGAATCCAGTGTTTCTACCATGACCTCGCAAATATCATTAAAAAGAACTTTCGATGAATGGTTATTGTGAAGCAGTTTATTAATCTTTCTTGTTCTGTCTAATAACTGTACACTCATGGCGAACCTCCTCTCTTTTTTCTGCTTTCCTGTTAATCCACCGTCTTTTGGATTCTTTATCAACTATTTTAATTCTATTTTATTCTATCACACAATAATTCTGAAAGCAATGCAAAAGTGAGCTGTTTTCTGTCTATTTTGGTGTTTATTTACGATTTTTTCAATGCCTGCTAAATTTTCTGGCTTTTTAATCTCTCTCTTCACTCCATTTTAAAAAGTTTCCATTATTGGCATCTATTTCAAACTCATATTCTTTGTCTCCTGCATGAAACTCTACGTCATAAGATAACATCCCATCATCCTGTTCCTTGGAAACCCGAACTCTGGAAACTTCTGTTTCTTGAATACCTGCATCTTGAAAAGCTGCCTTTTTTGCTTCTTCCTGTCCAATATCCTTTCCGGCTTTGCACCCCGCCAATGCGCCTCCTAACGTTATAGTAAGTGCAGTTAGTATTATATATTTTTTCATGTGTATTTCTCCTTTCTTGTATCTTTTTTGATATTTTTAGTATACGAAAAAAAGATTAAAACAAGATTAAAACATACACTTTTTTTATTCTTTTGGGATCCAAAAGGTAAAACGGCTCCCCTCGTCTTTTTTGCTTTCTGCCTGTATATGCCCGTCTTTTGGCTGTACCTGGCTGTTAAATCCATATGGAATCCTGCCATACAGAAAATCCCCCTGTTGGTTGAATACAGATAGATAAATCCCATCTTCTACGTCATAGAAATCCTTGTCAACAATCAGTCCCTCCTTGTCTATCTGGATTTCATCCAGGCTTTCATGTACCCGCTCTTTTAATTCTTCCTGCACAGAGGAAAGAAATTCTTGATTTCCAAGAGACAGCAGGATTCCCAGAGAAATACAGATGGTAAGAGTCATAAAAACTGTATACAAAAACGTTAATTTTATTTTTAGCGGCCACTTCTTCATGTTCAATCTTCCACCTTCAAAACATATCCAGCTCCCCGAACGGTATGGATGAGCTTTGTTTCCTGCCCATCATCAATATTCTGAATCTTGGATGCTCCTCTTACCAAAACCCGTACTCTTGCCAACAGCTCTTCAAAAGCAAAGGGCTTTACCAGATAGTCGTTGGCTCCTGCGTCTAATCCTTTTACCCTTTCCTCAATTTTATCTTTTGCAGTAAGCAGGAGTACAGGAATTTGATTACCCTGACTCCTCAGCTTTTTCAAAACTGACATTCCATCCATAATTGGCATCATAATATCCAAAATCAATCCATCATATTCTGCACCGGCCAGGTAATCAAAGACGGATTCCCCATCATAACAGTAGTCCACACTATAATACTCTGCCCTAAGCCTGGATGTTATAATCTGATTTAAATCTTTTTCATCTTCTGCATTTAGAATCCGCATCCTATACCTCCTCTCTTTCCAATATCTTATCACTCTTTTTTGTTTCCTCCAATAAAAAAAGCTCTCCTGGTGTCACATTCACCAGGGAGCTTTTTCTATTATTCTGCCTTCTTAGTTTCTACATAACCACAATGTTCATCTGCACATACCAGCTTATTTCCTTTTTCTAACATATAGCCGCCACATACCGGGCATTTCTCCTTAGATGGCTTCTGCCAGGACATAAACTCACACTCTGGATTATTTTCACATCCATAGTAGAGACGTCCTTTTTTGCTTCGTTTCACTACCACATCTTTTCCACAGATTGGGCAAGGAACACCAATTTTTTCCAAATAAGGCTTGGTATTTTTACACTCTGGAAATCCAGGACAAGCCAGAAATTTTCCATGAGGACCATATTTAATCACCATATTTCTTCCACAAAGCTCACAGACCACATCGGTTACTTCATCTTCAATCTTTACCTGTTCCAGCTCTTTTTCTGCCTTGTCTACTGCTTCTGCTAAATCAGGATAGAAGTTACGGATTACTGTTTTCCACTGCACCTTACCTTCTCCCACATAGTCCAATAATTCCTCCATGGTAGCAGTAAAGTTTACATCTACAATACTGGTAAAGGCCTCTTTCATAATCTTATTTACCACTTCTCCTAATTCCGTCATGTATAGATTTTTGTTTTCTTTTGCTACATAACGTCTGGCAATAATAGTAGTAATGGTAGGCGCATAGGTACTTGGCCTTCCAATTCCCAACTCTTCTAAAGTTTTTACCAAGGATGCCTCTGTATAATGAGCCGGAGGCTGGGTGAAATGCTGCTGCTCTTTAAATTCTTTCAGATGAATCTGTGTATGTTCATCAATGTTTTTCACCAGAAGTTGATTCTCCTGCTTTTCTTCATCCTCCTGAGTATAGACAGTCATAAAACCTGGAAATTTCAATTTTGATGCTGCTACTGTAAAATAATACTCTCCGCCTTGAATCTTCACAGAAGTAGTCTCATATTTTGCCTGCTGCATCCTGCTGGCAGCAAAACGTTTCCAAATAAGTTGATATAAACGGTACTGGTCTCTGGAAAGGGATTCTTTTAAAGATAATGGAGTCCTTTTAATGTCTGTAGGACGGATGGCCTCATGGGCATCCTGTATTTTCTTCTTATTATCTCCTTTTTTCTCAGAATCTGCCACATACTCACTGCCGTATTCCTGGGTGATGTATTCTCTTGCTGCTGCATCTGCCTCTTCTGAAATTCTGGTAGAATCTGTACGAAGATAGGTAATAATACCAACCGTACCATTTCCCTTAATATCCACACCTTCATACAACTGCTGTGCCAGGCGCATGGTTTTCTGTGTGGAAAAATTCAATACCTTTGATGCTTCCTGCTGTAAAGTACTGGTGGTAAAAGGCAGGGGTGCTTTCTTACTTCTTTCCCCATTCTTCACCTCTGCCACTTGATAGGTTGCATCCTTTAACTCTTCCAGGATTTGATTTAACTCTGCTTTTGAATGAATATTCATCTTTTTATTTTTTGTTCCATAGAATTTCGCTACTAAAGGCTTCTTTTCCCCTTCTATGGAAAAATCTGCTTCCAATGTCCAATATTCTTCTGGAATAAAATTATTAATTTCTTCTTCCCTATCTCCAATAATACGAAGGGCTACAGACTGAACACGCCCTGCACTTAATCCTCTCTTCACTTTAGCCCACAGTACTGGACTAATTTTGTATCCCACCATACGATCTAGAATACGTCTGGTTTGTTGTGCATCTACCAGATTCTGATCAATCTCTCTTCCTTCTTTAATGGAAGCTTTTACCGCTGTTTTTGTAATTTCATTAAAAGTAATACGGCGCATCTTCTTCTCATCCAGCTTCAATGAATGGGCAAGATGCCAGGATATTGCTTCTCCTTCTCGGTCAGGGTCCGTTGCCAGATATACTTTATCTGCCTTTTTTGCAGCTTTCCGAAGCGCTGCCAGAATGTCCCCTTTTCCTCTAATGGTTATATATTTGGGTTCGTAATCATGTTCTACATCGACTCCAAGCTGGCTCTTGGGCAAATCCCTCACATGACCATTGGAAGCCATTACTTCGTAATTAGACCCAAGAAATTTTTTTATTGTTTTGACTTTTGCCGGTGATTCCACAATCACAAGATATTTCGCCATGTCAACCTCCTGCTCTGGCATAGTAATTTTTCACAGGCTCTTCTACAAGCCCTTTTAGCTCTAATTTTAGTAAAAGTCCGGTGATTTCCCTTGCAGAAAGAGGAATTTCCCGAACAATGTCTTCTAGGTTTTTTGGATGTAAATCGAGACAACTATACACCATTTCTTCCTGGCTTGCAAGCCTAATCTTATTTTTCTGTGTGAAATCTTCTGGAAATCCATCCTGAATTTTCAGTTCCTCTAATAAAGGTTCTATAGAATATGCTACCCCAGCCCCATCTGCAATTAGACGGTTACACCCTTCACTTAAGGCATCTCCCACTCTTCCCGGAACTGCATAAACTGTTTTTCCCTGTTCCAGAGCATAAGACGCTGTAATTAAGGAGCCACTTTTCGCCTTTGCCTCTACCACCAACACCAAATCCGCCAGACCACTGATGATACGGTTTCTTTTTGGAAAATTCCTTGCATAAGGCGGTGTCCCCAAATCAAATTCCGAAAAAACTCCCCCTCCTTCCCGCAAGATTCTCTCTTCTAATTGTACATGTTCTGGTGGATAACAGATATCCACACCACATCCCAGAACTGCAAATGTTTTTCCACCAGCATCCAAAGCTCCTATATGCGCCCTGCTGTCAATTCCTCTTGCCAGACCACTGATAACTTGTACTCCATGCTCTGCCAGCTTTTTTGCAAACAGATATGCCTGCTGGGCACCGTAAGCACTGCAGGCTCTTGCCCCCACAATTGCAACTGTTTTCTTCTTTTCTTCTGGAAGGTGTCCCCTTACATGCAACACTCCTGGCATATCTTCATAACATTGCAGCCTTTTCGGGTATTCCTTCTCCCATGCACAGCATTGCCAAATCCTGTCTTTTTCTTCCATTTCATCATACCCTTTCTACTTGTCCCCTACTTCCAATATTTCTTATCCAATGCCCTGTAGTATACAGCCTGTGCAATATGTTCCTCCTCTATGGTACCCTGGGAATCTAAGTCTGCAATGGTTCTCGCTGTTTTCAAAATTTTATGATAAGCACGGATACTCAGATTCATCTTTTCATACGCTGCCTCTAAAAGTTTTTTCCCTTTTTTACTTACCTGACAATACTGTTCTATTTCTTTTCCAGACAAAGCACTGTTAAATCTTATGCCTGTTCCTTCATATCTCTGCCTCTGAATCTCATGAACACGACAAATTTCCTGACGTAATTGCAGTGAAGTTTTTCCTTTCTTCTGAGTTCTTAATACTTTGGCTGGTATATCAGCTACTTCTGTACAGAGATCAAACCGATCTAAAAGTGGACCGCTGAGTTTTCCAAGATACTGTTCTACTTGGTGCTGGGTACAGGAACATCGGTTCCGATCAGGATAATAGCCACAAGGACATGGATTCATAGCACCTACTAAAAGAAAATCCGCCGGAAATTCATAGGTACCACTAACCCTGGAAATACATATTTTATGCGCTTCCAAAGGCTGACGCAAAACCTCCAGCGCTGCTCTTTTAAATTCGGGAAGTTCATCCAAAAATAATACCCCTTTATGTGCCAACGTAATTTCTCCTGGAGTTGGAATCCCTCCACCGCCTGCCATGGCTGTTGCCGAAACTGTATGATGGGGAGAACGAAAGGGACGTTGCATGAATAGTGCCTTTTCTCTTGTAAGCAGCCCTGCCGCACTATAAATCCTGGAAATTTCCAAACTCTCCTCTCTGGAAAGAGCCGGAAATAAAGTTGGAATCCGATTGGCAATCATAGTTTTACCAGCCCCTTTAGAGCCAATAAGCAGTAAATTATGAAATCCTGCTGCTGCAATCACAGCCGCCTGCTTAGCCATCTCTTGCCCAAGTACATCTGCAAAATCCTCCTCACCAATTTCACTGTTTAAGGGCCAGTCTTTTTTTTGATTCTTGACTGCACCCCAATCTTTTTTTCCTGATTGATTCATAAATTCTTTCAGACTCTCTACACCCAATACAGGAATTTCATGAATATACTCTGTCTCACCAAGATTTTCTTTTGGAATAATGCACAATTTGCACCCTCTTTTTATTGCAGTATCCACAAGAGGTAAAATCCCTTTTACTCCTCTTACTTCCCCATTCAGACTCAATTCCCCTACCATACAAACCTTCTCAATTTTTTCCTGTTCCAGATAACCAAAAGCACATAAAAGAGCTGCTGCAATAGGCAGATCAAATCCTGTTCCTTCTTTTCGGATATCAGCAGGTGACAGATTCACTGTAATTCGCCTTGCAGGAAAAGAAAATCCTGTATTTCTAAGGGCTGTTCTTACTCTTTCCTGTGCCTCTTTTACTCTTGCCGATAAATATCCCACCATGGAAAACATCGGCAGTCCCTGACTTACATCTGCCTCTATCTCTATGGGAATACAGTCTACGCCTGCTACGGTTGCTGACAAAACACTACTAAACATACCCACTCCTCTCTGGGTCTTTCCTTTCAAACCCATTGTCACCTTTTCCTGTGTTTTGTTATCTTTTGTATTATCTTGGGATTGTTTGGCGGAACCGCCGGATGTTTAACTTTAAGATGAAATTACTGTATCATATTTCCAAATATTTTTCAATGGAAAAGCACTAATTCCTCTCTTCTTACATACTATAGAATTAAATTCCTCTGAGGTATGCTTGTGTGAAAACATTTCAAAAGCCCCTGACACCGGAAGAAGAAAGTTATTATCTTCATGAATATAAGCACGGCAGCCTAGAAGCAAAAAACATCCTCATTGAACGAAATCTTCGTTTGGTTGCTCATATTGTAAAGAAATATCAGGGAGCCCCGGAAGAGTTGGATGATTTAATATCCATTGGCACTATTGGTCTGATTAAGGCTGTCCAAACCTTTGATGCCAAAAAAGCAAGCAGACTCTCCACTTATGCTGCCAGATGTATTGATAATGAGCTCCTTATGTATCTTCGCTCCAAAAAGAAAACCAGTCGTGAAGTTTCTCTTTATGATCCTATTGGAACTGATAAAGAAGGAAATGAAATTAGTCTTTTGGATGTGATTGAAACAGAACCTGTGGATGTGGTAAAAGAGTATTCTTTAAAACAAGATGCAGCCCTTTTATATCATTTACTGCCTGAAATCCTTACCAAACGGGAACAGGAAATTATAACCTTTCGCTATGGGCTCTATGGGCAAAGAGAACAAACACAGCGGGAAATAGCAAAGCGGCTGAATATCAGCCGCTCTTATGTGTCACGTATTGAAAAAAACGCCCTTATAAAATTACGCAGTTTCTTCCCGCCTTCTTAAAATATCATAAACTTCTGCCTGTTTTCCTAAATCCACGTAAAGCACCTGTTGCGGATGTGGCGCGCTTTCCATAGGGGTTCCATCTTCATCATAAATCCCCTGAACCTGTACAGATAAATTTCTCCCGTCCGGCTTCATGATTTCAATCGTTTCTCCCAGCAGGAATTTATTCCTCTGGGTGATGCGATACATACCGTCCTCTCTTTGCTCTTCAATATAGCCTAAATACGTATATCCTTTGGCATAGGTATTGTTTTCATATATCTGAGCATCTTCATCTGGTTTTCCGTAGAAAAATCCAGTAGTAAACTGGCGGTAAGTACAGCTTCTAATCTGTTCTTGATACCAAGGCATCTGCTCCTTATATCGCTTCGGGTCTTCCAGATAATCATCAATTGCCTTTCTGTAGGTACGGGCTACAGTAGCCACGTACAGGGCTGTTTTCATTCGTCCTTCTATTTTCAGACTGTCAATCCCGCTGTTTAACACATCATCCATGTGCTCAATCATACATAAATCCTTGGAATTGAAAATATAGGTTCCCCGTTCATTTTCATAAACCGGCATATATTCTCCTGGCCTTGTCTCTTCCACAATAGAATATTTCCAACGGCAGGGATGGGTACAAGCACCCTGGTTAGCATCCCTTCCTGTGAAATAATTAGACAGAAGGCACCTTCCTGAATAAGAAATACACATAGCTCCATGAATGAAACTCTCAATTTCCATGTCTTCTGGTATTTTTGCTCGAATTTCCCGTATTTCTTCCAATGATAATTCCCTGGCACTCACGACTCTTTTTGCACCCAGTTCCCACCAAAACTGATAAGTGGCATAATTGGTATTATTCGCCTGAGTACTCACATGACGCTCAATCTCAGGACAAACCTCTTTTGCAATCATAAACACCCCAGGATCTGAAATAATCAATGCATCTGGTTTAATTTCTTTTAATTCTTTAAAATATTCCCGCACACCAGCTAAATCCCCGTTATGCGCCAAAATATTTGCGGTTACATAGACTTTTACCCCATGCTCATGAGCAAAGGCAATTCCTTCCCTCATATCATCAGAAGAAAAATTCTTGGCCTTTGCCCGAAGTCCGAAGGCTTCCCCTCCGATGTATACTGCATCCGCACCAAACATTACCGCAATTTTCAATACCTCCAGACTGCTGGCCGGAATCAATAATTCTGGTTTACGAACCATAGTTCTCTCCTTCTTTTGCTTTTTTTACACTTACAGTTACCCCATCTCCCAACGGAAGAACAGAGGTCTCCAGTTCCTCATGATGCTTCAACACATATAAATATTCCCGCATCCGTTTGTAAATAGTACGATTTCGTCTCTCCACAGCAAAATGTGATTCTATCAAATCCCCATCCTGAAGCACATTATCAGAAACCAAAATGCCTCCTGTCTTGAGAAGCCGCATAATTTCCGGAAAAAAATGAATATATTGTCCCTTTGCCGCATCCATGAAAATAAAATCAAAGGGTTCCTCCAGAGTTTTCAAAACTTCTTGCGCATCTCCAGGCAAAAGTGTGATTTGTTCCTCTTTTCCTGCCCTTTTAAAATTTTCCAAAGCCACAGGAATCCGCTTTTCATAATTTTCTATGGTCACAATTTCACATTTTTTTGGAGAATAGGTACACATGAAAAGTGCGGAAAAACCTACTGCAGTACCTACTTCTAAAATCCTTGCCGGAGCTTTTATCTGAAGCAGCACTTTCAAAAAGCTCTGCATCTCTCTCCTAATAATAGGCACATGATTTTTCAGTGCCTCCTGTTCCAAATCATTGAGAAACCGTGTATTTCCTTTATCCAGAGAGTTAATATACGTGACCATTCTCTCGTCTACGATCACTGCTGCTCTCCTCCTTCGTCCTGATTCTCTTTCTGGTCTGTAGAACCTTCCTTAGTGCCATCTGTAAGGTCTGAACTGCCTTCTTTTGTCTCTCCTGCTGCATTTGTCTGATCTGGCTGACCTTCTGTATTTTCTCTTGCCAAAACTGCCATCATTTCTTCTACATTCATGCTGGTGTTGAGAATGTACGTTCCAGCCTGAAGTTTTCCTTTGTAATTAGAGAGTTTTTCCTGTATCACAAAAATTTTGGCATCTTCAATCAAGCCCTTATTTTTTAGGGTTTTTCCCATTTGGTACACAGAATCACCATTTTCCACTACCACGGTAATATCCCTGCCATCCTCTTCGTTAACCATAGGTACCTGATTAAAAATTGCATACCCAAAACCAAAAGCCGATTTGCCAATGTAAACCACAGCAATGATTACACATACATAAAGGCCAAACCTCAGGAATCCTCCTGCTACAATGGATGATTTTTTCTGTTTTCTGACTTGTTTTCCCATGCTGCTCTCCTTTATCTACGACAAGTCTGGTATATCCAGCTTGATTCCTCTGTGTATAGCGGTAGTAATTCCCTGGAGCTGTCTGCACAGAGCCAGCTCTGCTTCTAAAAACTGGTTTACCTCATAAATTTTACACAATTCCTCTGTACTACGTTCCAAATCATCCATGGCATCATACAAGCTGCTGCCTTCCTCCTGATTCTGAACTCTGTAGTTTAGGGAACGAAGCTCATCTACTTTTTCTTTCAGACCAGGAACCCCATTGACTGCCTCCAAAGCTGCACAGTACTGCTTATAAACGCTGCCATTCTTAATTGCCGAAATCAGCATTTCTGTACAAGTGTCAATAAAACTCATGTGTGTGCCTCCGATGCTGCTTATGCTTCCATAATAATTGGCAGAATCATTGGATTTCTCTTGGTACGCTTCCATAAAAATTCACCCAGGGAATCCTTAATAATATTTTTGATTTTTCCCCAATCTGTAATATGCTTATCCAGACAGATATCAATGGCATCCTCTACTACAATTCTTGCCTCATCCATCAAATCCTCGGATTCTCTTACATATACAAACCCTCTGGAGACAATATCTGGTCCTGCCAGAAGCCTGCTGCTATATTTTTCTAATGTTAGAACTACAATCATAATACCGTCTTCTGCCAAATGCTGACGGTCTCTTAAAACAATATTTCCTACATCTCCTACACCAAGTCCGTCTACTAAAATGGCTCCTGTGCGGACTTTTTGGCTTACCACTGCTGGTTCCTCTTCATTGAGTTCCAGCACATCTCCGGAAGAAAGAATGAAAATATTTTCTTTAGGAATACCAAGCTCCTGGGCAATTCCTGCCTGGGCTTTTAAATGTCTGTACTCTCCGTGTACAGGCACTGCATACTTAGGTTTTACCAGAGAATAAATAAGCTTAATTTCTTCCTGGCAGGCATGTCCTGATACATGGGCATCCTGGAAAATAACGTCTGCACCCTTGCGACTCAGCTCATTAATTACTTTTGACACTGCTTTTTCATTTCCCGGAATGGGATTTGAACTGAAAATAATCGTGTCATTGGGTTTAATCGTCACTTTTTTATGAATATTAGCTGCCATCCTGGATAATGCCGCCATGGATTCTCCCTGGCTTCCTGTGGTAATCAGCACAACCTTATCATCTGGATAATTTTTAATCTGGTCAATTTCTACCAGGGTCTTGTCTGGAATCTGCAAATATCCAAGCTCTGCTGCAGTACCGATAACATTTACCATACTTCGGCCTTCTACTGCCACTTTTCTTCCATATTTATAGGCAGAATTAATAATCTGCTGCACTCGGTCCACATTAGACGCAAAAGTTGCGATAATAATTCTGGTATTTTTATGTTCCGCAAAAATATTGTCAAAGGTCTTACCTACTGTACGTTCAGACATGGTAAAGCCTTTTCTTTCTGCATTGGTACTATCACACATTAATGCCAAAACACCTTTTTTTCCGATTTCTGCAAAACGCTGTAAATCAATAGCATCACCAAATACCGGTGTATAATCCACTTTAAAGTCCCCAGTATGAATCACTGTACCTGCTGGTGAATAAATAGCCAAAGCCGAAGCATCCTGAATACTGTGATTTGTCTTAATAAATTCAATGCGGAAACAACCCAAATTAATAGATTGTCCGTGTTTAATCACTTTCCGTTTTGTATTTCTAAGCAAGTTGTGTTCTTTTAATTTATTATCAATTAATCCTATAGTCAGTTTTGTTGCGTAAATAGGCACATTGATTTCTCTTAACACATAAGGAAGAGCTCCAATATGATCTTCGTGTCCATGTGTAATTACAAATCCTTTTACCTTGCTGATATTTTCTTTCAGATATGTTACGTCAGGGATAACCAGGTCGATTCCCAGCATATCGTCCTCTGGGAATGAAAGGCCACAGTCTACCACTATGATACTGTCTTCGTATTCAAAGGCAGTGATGTTCATTCCAATCTGTTCCAGTCCGCCCAATGGAATGATTTTTAATTTTCCGTTATTATGCTTTTTCAATGTTTTTCCTCCAAATTCCGTTCCGATTCCATTTTTCGCTGATAGCACGATTTTCTTATTCGAAATCAATATCCTCCAACATTGCTTCGAAGACTTTGTAAACCGCATCATACTCTGTATCGTCCTCAACAAAGACGTAGCATCCTTCTTCGTCCCCGTCTTTTGAGATATCTTTTAAAATATACGCTGCGCTTCCGTTTTCTTCATCATTTTCTTCCGGATCAATTACCAAAAGATAATTGATTCCTCCTACTCTTGTCTGCTCTAAAATCCCAAATTCTAATTCTGTTCCGTCTTCTCCATCAAAAATTACTGTTTCCATGTCATCGTCCTTTCTTGTCTTTTTTCAAGCATACACATAACCCGGAGACACGCTGGCTTGACCATTTCTGGTAGCAATCAAAGTGTACCCGGGTTCGCTTTTGCATCTAAATAGCCCTGCAGAATAAAAACAGCAGCTATCATATCCACATATTTCCCTCTGTTCTCTCTGCGTACACCACTTTCCATTAATGTACGGTTGGCTTCCACAGTGGTCAGCCGTTCATCCCACATGACAACAGGCAGTCCTAGTCTTCGTTCTAAGGTTTCTTTTAGTTGCAGCGACTTTTCGGCCCGTTCTCCAATGGTATTGTTCATGTTTTTCGGAAATCCCAGTACAAGTTCTTCTACTTCATATTGTTTCACTAATTCTTCAATTCTACGCAAAGATTTTCTCAGTTTATTCTCTTCTTCTCTTCTGATGATTTCCACACCCTGAGCCGTAAGTCCCAAGGGATCGCTTATCGCCACCCCTATGGTCTTCGATCCATAATCCAATCCCATGATTCTCATGAATCAGCCTCTCTTCCAGGATTCATTTTTAATGTATTCTTTCAGAAGTTCTTCTACCAGCTCGTCCCGTTCTACTTTCATAATCGTACTCCTGGCACCTTTATGGCTGGTAATATACGTAGGATCTCCTGACATAATATACCCAACAATCTGATTTACTGGATTATATCCTTTCTCTGCCATTGCATTATATACCAGATCCAGGACCTCTTTTACACGTACTGCCGGGTCTGTCTTTACATTAAAATATTGTGTACTTTCTAAATTTGCCATACTATTCACGCCCTTATCT
>CAJKMA010000066.1 GCA_905200905.1 uncultured Bacillota bacterium | reverse complement strand
ATCGGTACAGAATTTTGAAAAAATGGGGAGCATGTTATTTCTCTAGTCCAAGTAGTAACTGTATCTTCTCCAGTACAGATTGAAGAAACAGAAACTGTTGAAAGCACAGTACATACAGAGTCTTTCCATGCAGAAGAAATAAAGACTGATAATCATGAAACTGTTATCGAAGAAAATACCAAAAAGGAGCATAAAGAATGTTGCGTAATAAAGTTTTTCCGCAAACTGTTTCGTTGCAGAGAATAGGGATTTCTGACACTAGCCAATGCTTAAGCACTTGGCTAGTGTCTCGTATACCCCCTCGTTATACACGCTGTAGGGTTGTATAACTTATATCCATTGAATTATCTCAGGTCGGAACAGGTGACCGTTCTGAAAGGCTATCAGTGCGTCAATGGGTGTTTTTTATGGGTGTTAGTGTGTCTTTGAATGGCAAAAAAATAGAAATCGGCTACATTTTCATCTGTAAAACCGATTTCTACTCTATTCTTTATAAAATACAGGATACCTTACTTTCCCACAAATCCAATAAAATCAAGGGATTTAGGCATCTTTTTCTAAGCCACTTAAGCGTATCGCTTGGTCTGCTGCAATGAGACTGTCTATAATTTCCTGCAAATCTCCATTTAAAATACCATCCAGACGATGCAGTGTCAATTTAATTCTGTGATCTGTCACACGACCCTGAGGGAAGTTATAGGTTCTGATTTTTTCAGAACGATCTCCTGTTCCAACCTGGCTTCTTCTTGCTTCTGCTTCTGCATCATGGCGCTTTTGCAGCTCCATGTCATACAAACGAGAACGCAGAACCTTTAAGGCTTTATCCTTATTTTTCAACTGTGACTTTTCATCCTGACAGGATATTACAATTCCTGTAGGAATATGTGTTAAACGCACAGCAGAGTCTGTAGTATTAACGCACTGTCCTCCATTTCCGGAAGCACGGAATACATCAAATTTACAATCATTCAAATCTAACTGAAAGTCAATTTCTTCTGCCTCTGGCATAATCGCTACTGTAATGGTAGAAGTATGGATTCTTCCTCCGCTTTCGGTTTCTGGCACACGCTGCACCCTATGAACCCCACTTTCATATTTCAATTTTGAATACGCGCCCTGTCCATTAATCATAAAGGTAACTTCTTTAAAGCCACCAATACCATTTTCATTAAGGCTCAGCATCTCACATCTCCAATTTTGAGATTCTGCATACTTTACATACATTCTATAAACTTCAGCTGCAAAAAGTGCGGCTTCGTCACCACCTGCACCTGCCCGGATTTCTACAATAACATTTTTCTCATCATTCGGGTCTTTTGGAAGAAGCAGAATCTTCAACTCCTGCTCCAATTCTTCAATTCTCTTCTTTGCATCTGAAAGTTCTTCCTTGAGCATTTCTCGCATTTCTTCGTCAGATTCCTCATCCAACATCATCAAACTATCTTCTACTGTTTCCTTGCAAGTCTTGTACTCCTGATACGCATCTGCAATAGGCTGTAACTCACTCTGCTCTTTCATGAGTTTCTGAAATCTTCCTGTGTCATTTGCCACAGTAGGTTCATTCAGCTCATTTAAAATTTCTTCAAGGCGAACTAAAATGTCCTCCAATTTATCAAACATTATTTTTCCTCCTGTTTTCTGATTCCTGTTACACATCTATCAAGGCCCGCTAAATCCTGCACGACCTGAATTTGTTCATATCCCTGTTTTTTCATAAGGCCGCTTACTGCTTCTCCCTGATCATACCCTATTTCAAAAGCCAAAATTCCTCCTGGTTTTAAATATCCTTCGGCCTCTCTGATAATTTTCCTGTAAAAGTACAGTCCGTCTTCCTTGCCATCCAAAGCCATTCTTGGTTCATGCAGTCGGACTTCCTCCATTAAATCTTCAATAACAAAAGTTCTAATATAAGGAGGATTGGATACAATTACATCATAGCTTCTGTCTACCTGCTCAAACAAATCACTGTGCAACCACTTAGCAGGGATTTCCAGCTCTCTGGCATTTCTTTTGGCAACTTCTAACGCTTCTAAAGATAGGTCCACTCCTGTTCCTTCTGCCTGTTTCAAATTTGCAAGAAGACTTAGCAAAATACAGCCACTTCCAGTACATAAATCCAGGATTTGAAGGTGGTTCTCCTCCTGTTTCCAAAGGCTGCCGCATAGCTTCAGCACCTCTTCCACCAGAATCTCCGTGTCCTGTCTAGGGATTAATACATGTTGATTTACATAGAACTTCATCCCATAGAAATATCCCTCTTCTGTTATTTGCTGAAGGGGCACATGGTTTTTTCTTCTCTGAATCAATGCTTCATATTGCTCTGCTTTTTCCACATCTACAATTTCTGTTTCATGGACAAAATACCAGGTTTTAGAAACCTGGAACACATGCTCTAAAAGAAGCCATGCGTCCAATTGATATTCCTGGATTTTTCCTTGTTTTAGCTGGTTTTTTCCATGTTCCAAAAGCTCTTTATATGTTATCGCTTTCATCAGGGTTCTCCATTTCCTGTCTTTTCTGGAAAGTTTTCTTCTAAATATGCTCTCCAGTCAAAAACTGCTTCCACTGCTGCAATGGCCACCTCTGCCATATCTGGTGTAGGCTCCTTAGTTGTCAGCTTCTGCAAAGCCATTCCTGGTTTGGACAAAAGGGAGACAACACAATTATCGCTGTTTCCCGCCAACTTAATAATCTCGTAAGAAACACCTGCAATCACCGGTACTAAAAGAATTCTCACGATAACTCGCAACCACAAAGTCTGAATGGGCACTATTGCAAAAAATCCCATAAAAAATACAATACTGATAACAATAACAAAAAACAAAAAGCTGGTTCCACAACGCTTATGCAGTCTGGAACTTTTCATGACATTCTCCACAGTAAGGGGCATTCCATGTTCTACACAGTTAATACATTTATGTTCAGCGCCATGATACATAAATAGCCTCTGGATATCTTCCATTTTGGAAATCAAAAGCAGATACCCTAGAAACAAACAAATCCGCACTGCTGCCTCTGCTATGGTAATCATAGTTTCTGTTGCACCTATTTTGTGCAAAAGACTGGCAAGAAGATACGGCAATACCATAAATAACGCTACTGAAAAAATAATAGAAAAAATCACTGTTCCTGTCATAAGCAGTTTATCCTGATTTTCTTTCTTTGCCTCTTCCCGTACTCTTTCTTCCCCTTCCAGAGTCTTCCTCTTCTCCAGTTCCTCCTCTTCCTCAAAAAACGTGGCAGAATACATAAGGCATTTCGTACCTACCACCAAGGAATCTATAAAGTTAAAGACACCTCTTAAAATAGGAATTTTTAAAAGAGACTTCCATTTCATAACACTCTTATAGTCTTCAACTATTATCTCTATCTCTTTATCCGGTTTTCTCACTGCAATGGAATATACATCTTTATGACGCATCATGATTCCTTCCATGACAGCTTGTCCGCCAATATTTGATGATTTCATGTTTCCTCCTGGAATTTCCTTTAAACGCAATAAGAGGTTGAAGTCCTAAAACCTCAACCTCTTCCTACCTCATAATTATTTCATGCCGTATTTCTTATTAAATTTATCAATACGTCCACGAGCCTGTGCAGCTTTCTGCTGTCCTGTATAGAAAGGATGACATTTAGAGCAAACTTCTACGCGGAGCTCAGACTTTGTAGAACCTGTTTTAAATGTATTTCCACAGTTGCATGTTACTGTACATTCCTGATAATTTGGATGGATTCCTTCTTTCATGATTTTCACCTCTTCTATTATATTTTGTTTATTTATATTGTTTTATTGCGTTTTCAAATTCAAACAGCTTTTAGATTATATCATATGTAATATAAAAATGCAAGGCTTAATAAAGAAATCCTAACAGAAATCACCAAAACTATAAAGAAAAGTTTTATATCATCCTTTATATGCCTGATAGCCATTTTTGCTGTCTTCTTTTACTTTATATAACATCAAATCTGACTTTTCATATAACTCTTCAAAGGTTGTTCCATATTCCGGTGCTTCTGCAATTCCAAAAGAAGCGGAAATCGTCACAGACTTTCCATCCTTTGTATATGTTTTTTCAATGCTGCACATAATTCCAGGAATACTGGATTCATGACTTCAAAACTAGTTGCATTAAGCAACAGTGCTGCAAACTCATCCCCGCCTAGTCTTCCTAGTATATCATCCCTCCGGAATTTCCTGCGAAGCGTGTCTGCCACCTCTTTTAACACCTGGTCTCCATACTGATGCCCAAATGTATCGTTAATCTGCTTGAAATTATCTAAATCCATCAGAACAAAAAGATGCGTTCCTTCCTTACAGCGGGATGAAGCGAGAAATTCCTGTACCTTCATTTTGACAGTGGCCGCATTATACAGGCCTGTCAGTCCGTCTTTTTCTGCCCGCTCCTTCAAGTTCTGATTTTCCTTCTGTCCCTCTTGCAGCAGCTCTTCCTGCACTTTCTTTTCTGTGACATCTTCTATAATACCAACCGTGTTCAAAATATGATGCTTATTATCAAAAATATTTTTTATGATAATCTTAAACCACTGAATCTGATTCTCTGCTTTTACTTTTATAATTTTTTCCAGAACCTCTTTTTCCTGTATCTGTTCAAAAATATCTTTAAAATCCTCCACCGAGGTCTCTGCAATCATGTTTTTCTCTAAAATAGATTCTGGAACCCTGCTCAGAATAGAGTTTGGCAGCAGGCAGTTTTCCACTCCCGCCTTTTTCCACAATCGTTTCGTATTGATATCATACTCAAACACAATCTGCTTCGACTCCTGAATCGCTATACGCATAAGCTCTTCACTGCTGACCGCCTCTGTATGAGATGCCTGCAGTTCTTCCTGTACTTTTTTATTGAACCAGTATAGCCCTGCCAGCAGAAGCAAAAAGGCCGTTCCCATTTCCAGAATCATGAAATAAACTTCTTCATTGATTTTTCCTGTCCACTGTTTAATATATTCGCTGTTAATCGTAGAAAACACATAGTATTCTTTCAGACCAAGGGGTGTGTAAAAAGAAAATCTTTCTTCCTCTCCCTTACGGAATTCAAAGCTATCTGATTTCTGTTTTTCCATATCAGCTTTTATTTTTTCTAAACTTCCCTCCAGAAACTCATATTCCGCAAAGTCATCCCACACATTTTTATTTTGTATCAAGGTATCTTTATTTTGAAATCTAGTTACATAATTTCCTTTAGAATCTACAATCTGTGTGTAAATATCACTTCCTGTCACATTTTCCATAAGCTTATCCATGGTTCCCACGTTCACAATGCCGAAGATTACTCCGCAGGAAACGCCGTCTTTCCATATAGGAACTGCCAGTACCTGTACCTCTTCTCCTTCTTTCACCTGAGAATCCAGCACATCAGAGATAGAAATCTTTCCTTCCATGGCATCCTTAAAATATTCCCGTTTTTGGATATTGGTCCTATGCTGCTCTGAGTCCATAGCGTTTCCCTGGGCATCACTGGCTCCCACATAATCAAAGTACCCTGATTGCACCACCAACACCATCTGGCGGGTGACCTGATTCAGATTACTATTTAGCCCTTTCACATTTTCTGCAAGAGCCTGTAGAGAAGAAACCATATTCGCATATTTCTTTTGTATTGTTTCTGCCTTTATTTTGGCTGTTTTTCCTAATTCTTCCTGTTTCTGATGCATCTCCATGCTCAGAAAAGTTTTCTGAAACTTAAAAAATGCATGAAACATGAGTAGAAAAAAGCATAACACAAAAAATAAAAGTAGCCGTATTTTTTTATTATGTCCTTTGTCCAAACCCTCACCTCATTAAATAATCTCTTTTTTTAATCATATCACAATTACAGGCTGAACAAAAGAAAAAAACTGGTCTTTTCATTTATTACTTTTCTAAACAATACAAAAACCCTCCCAGAAGATTTCCTGAGAGGGTTGTAAAATGCTGTTTGAAATTGTCTGTCCTGCAACAGAGAGATTATCTCTTGCTGAACTGTGGTGCACGACGAGCTGCTTTGAGACCGTATTTCTTTCTTTCTTTCATTCTTGGGTCACGTGTTAAGAATCCAGCTGCTTTTAATGCAGGTCTATATTCGCTGTCAGCTTCCAGTAATGCTCTGGAGATTCCGTGACGGATAGCACCAGCCTGTCCTGTGAATCCACCGCCATGAACATTTACTAAAACATCAAATTTATCAAGTGTTTCTGTCAGTGTTAATGGCTGACGAACAACTACTTTTAATGTTTCTAATCCAAAATATTCATCAATGTCTCTTTTGTTGATTGTAATTTTACCTGTACCTGGTACTAAGTATACACGTGCTACAGATGATTTTCTTCTTCCTGTTCCATAGAATTTTGTACTAGCCACTGTTTTTTACCTCCTAATTAAAATGTTAATACTTCTGGTTTCTGAGCTGCATGATTGTGCTCTGGTCCAGCGTAAACATGTAATTTTTTAATCATGGTTCTTCCTAAAGGTCCTTTTGGAAGCATGCCTTTTACAGCCAGCTCAAGTACTCTTTCAGGTTTTTTAGCCATCATTTCTTTTAATGTGGTTTCTTTCATACCGCCAACATATTCAGAGTGATTGTAGTAAATTTTCTGTTCCATTTTTTTACCAGTAACTTTGACTTTGTCAGCGTTTACGATGATTACGTAATCACCTGTATCAACATGTGGTGTGAAAACCGGTTTATTTTTTCCTCTTAAAACTTTAGCAACTTCAGATGCAAGACGTCCTAATGTCTGTCCTTCAGCGTCTACAACATACCATTTTCTTTCAATCTTATCTGGATTAGCCATATAACTGTTCATGGTTTTACCTCCTATTATCAACAATACTGTAGAATATTTTCATTTATTAATTCATATATGTTCTATGATGAAACTGCCATACCGGGGCTTTTGGCTAGGCATTTTCAAACTATGTCACATTGGTATATTATATTATAAGAAAAACTCTGTGTCAACATCTTTCTTCATATTAATATAAGTTTTTTCCTGCTCTTTTCTCCTTTGTTTCCATTTTGCTGTTTTTTCACGAATATTCATAGGGGTACGGTCTTCGAGGTCTTTTCTTCCTATACATAATTCATTACACACAAACACCAGATTATCGATTGTCAAAACGATTCCCTCTGACAAATCACTGGCAAAAAAGCGGATTGGTTCTTCTCTTTCGGAACGATAAATCGTCTTCACCAATTCTTGATCTTTTTGAAGAAATTCCAGTAACGGAACAGAAATCGCGGAATCCTCAAAACGGAGCCGGAACTTGTTTCTAATCATCGCCTCTATCTGCATACTTTTGTAGTTCCGATACGCAAGTCTTTCCAAAAGATTTACCATACTCCTGTCACAAATCTCCAACGTAGCATAAATCCCATTTAATTCCCTGGAAAGTTCATAATGCTGCTCCCACTCTTCCTTATGCTTATAGCGAACATCATGATCCACCTCATGCCAGCCTTCTGAAAATGTGGTGCGAATCTGGACTTCAAAGGTCTGATCAATCCTATAATTTTCCCAAAGCTCCTTTGGAAAACGATTCACAAACTCTTTTGGCATTCTGCACACATAATTCATCCGCAAAGGATTAAATTCATTTACCTTCGGAATATCCTCATGGGAATCTTTCTCTATAATGGCAAATGTGCTTTTCAGCATTTCCTTACATACAGGAATATCATCCATATAATATAGAACAATCCGAAGCCCTACCACATCCTGTAGTTTTTTATTTTTTTCCAGATACTCCTGTTTCTTCCATTCTAATTTGCGGTAAACAGAAGCAGCTTCTTTCACTCTGGCAAATATACGGAAATAAATGCCGCTTTTCTTCAGTTTTTTCTGTATAACAAGGCTCAAATCTTTTCCTATGGGAGCCATTTTCTCTTTATCAAGCAGTTTTCGTAATTCCTCTAGTTCTTTCATGTAAAACACCCCTTTACCTTGGCATGTTGTTTTATACACCAGACGCTACCTATTATAACAAGTTTTCCAATCACCGTAAACGGTTTTTGCATAAAAACGTGACCTTGTCACAGACTAATAAGGTATCTCTATTTTATAATACAAGCATATTAAATCACAAAATCAAAGGAGAAAAACAATATGGCAATTTTACACATAAAAAATCACGATTTTCAGAAAGAAGTCTTTGAATCTCAAAAACCTGTTATTTTAGATTTTTTTGCAACCTGGTGTGGTCCATGCAAAATGCTTGGAGAGGTTCTGGAACAGTTAGATGCTGAACGAGAAGATGTCAAAATCATAAAAGTAGATATTGATGAGAATCCATCTCTTAGAAAAGAATGGGAAATCAGCACAGTACCTTCTGTATTCTTTATCAAAGATGGGGAAGTCAAAGACTCTGCTGTAGGTTTTCTTCCAAAACCCGTTTTAGAAGAACGAATCAGCACACTCTAAGACAGAGTAGAAATTTTCAGGAAAGGCGGCATCCCTATGACAAAAAAATATGATTTTCTTATTATCGGCGCCGGTCCGGCAGGAATGACAGCTGCTATCTATGCCTCAAGGGCAGGATTAAAAACAGCAATGATTGAAAGTGGTGCCCCTGGAGGAAAATTACTGAAAACTAACGAAATCAGCAATTGGCCGGGTATTACCTCTGAACCAGGCTCTCAGCTTGCTATGGATATGTTCCAGCACTCCACCAGTTTTGGTGCTGTTTATGAATATGGAAAAGTAGTAGAAATCAAAGCAGACTCCTTAGATCCAACATCTGAAAAACAAGTTCTCTGCGAAGATGGAACGATTTTCCAAGCACCGGCAGTTCTTGTAGCAACTGGAACAAAAGAACGACTCATGAATATTCCAGGAGAAGCCCAAAACATTGGTAAAGGTATTTCCTACTGTGCAGTCTGTGATGGCGCCTTTTTCAGAGACCAGGAGGTTGCAGTCATCGGCGGAGGTAATGCAGCTTTAGAAGAAGCTGTGTACCTCACCAATTTCGCCAGCAAAGTTTACATTCTTATGCGACGGGATGTGTTTCGGGCAGATCAGATTGCTATTGATGCTGCCAAAGCAAATCCCAAAATAGAAATCATCCAGAATGTGATTCCAACGGAAATCCTGGATGATGGTAAACATGTGAATGGCCTAAAAATCACCAATACAAAAACAAAAGAAGATCAGATACTTTCCGTTTCCGGCATTTTTCCTTATATCGGAGCAGACCCTGTCACTGGGTTTTTGAAGTCTTTGGATATCTTAGACCAACAAGGTTACATGCTTGTAAATCCCTCCATGGAAACTAAAATTCCACTCTTATACGGAGCTGGCGATGTATGTCAGAAAGGACTACGGCAGGTAGTAACCGCTGTAAATGACGGCGCCATTGCAGCTCAGGATGCCTTTCACAAACTAAAAGTATAAAATCAAAAGCTACCATACGAAAAGAGTCTTTTATTTATATCTTTTCGTATGGTAGCTTTTTAAATTTTTACAGTTATGCACATCATACATTTAAAGGATATTTGTTTGTAAGTTTTTTCACAATTTCCATAGCCTGTTCTTTGTTCTCGCGACTCTTTACCATAAGGGCAATCGCTTCTGCAATTTCGTCCATATCAGCTTCGTTCATGCCTCTGGATGTTACGGCTGCAGTTCCCAGACGGACACCACTGGTTACAAAAGGTGATTCTGGATCGTTTGGAATCGCATTTTTATTGCAGGTAATATTGGCTTCATCCAGAAGATGCTCCATCTCTTTTCCTGTAATTCCAGTTCCCCTTAAATCCACCAGCATAAGGTGATTTTCTGTTGTTCCAGATACAATCTGGATTCCTCTCTTTAACAATCCATTACAAAGTGCTTTGGCATTTTTTACAATATTCTTCTGGTACTCTTTATACTCTGGCTGAAGAGCTTCTTTAAAACAAACTGCTTTAGCAGCAATTACATGCATAAGCGGACCTCCCTGAATTCCCGGAAAGACTGCTTTATTGAAATTAAATTGCTTTGCTATTTCAGCGCTACTCATAATCATACCACCTCTTGGACCTCTCAAGGTCTTATGTGTGGTGGTTGTAGTTACATGTGCATAAGGAATGGGACTTGGATGTACTCCTGCTGCCACCAATCCGGCAATATGCGCAATATCTACCATAAGGTAAGCCCCTACTTCATCTGCAATTTCTCTAAATCTCTTAAAATCAAGAATCCGGCAGTAGGCGCTGGCACCTGCTACAATAAGCTTTGGCTTTGCTTCCAGAGCAATTCTTCTCACTTCTTCATAATCAATGACCCCTTCATCATTGACGCCATATGGCACAATATCAAAATACGCTCCTGAAAAATTAGCCGGACTTCCATGAGAAAGATGACCGCCATGAGCAAGATTCATTCCCATCACTGTATCACCTGGTTTCAGCATAGCAAAAAACACAGCCATATTGGCCTGGGCACCGGAATGAGGCTGAACATTCACGTATTCGCACTGAAACAGCTCTTTTGCTCTCTCAATAGCCAGGCGTTCCACATCATCCACGCATTCACAGCCACCATAATAACGTTTTCCAGGATATCCCTCTGCATATTTGTTGGTAAGTGGACTTCCCATAGCTGCCATCACAGCTTTGCTTACCCAGTTTTCTGAGGCAATAAGTTCAATATGGGAATTCTGGCGCTGAACTTCCTGACAGATACATTCTGCAATTTCAGGATCTACCTGTTTAATTTCTTCCAATGAATACATACTTCTTACCTGACCTTTCCTGCTTATTTGGTTTATCACCCTTCTTAGTTTTCTCTCTGATAAAGATGTTTGTTTTTATCACAGAGACATTTTGATTAAAAAAAAGTGCCCAGAGCCGGAATCGAACCAGCGACACGAGGATTTTCAGTCCTCTGCTCTACCAACTGAGCTATCTGGGCGGGTAATATCTTATCTGTGATAAGTTGCTACCTTACAGCAACAAAGCAATCTTATCACAGATAAAGAAAAATTTCAACTCTTTTTTAAATTTTTTTATACTACTTGATTTGTAATCATACCAATCCCATCTACACTGCATTCCACCACATCACCAGGAGACAGGAATCTTGGGGGCATCATTCCCATACCCACGCCCGCTGGGGTTCCCATGGAAATAATCGTTCCAGCCTTTAACGTCATACCACTAGATAATTCCTCAATCACATGAGGAATGTCAAAAATAAACTGATCTGTCCTTCCATTTTGCCGTAAAACACCATTCACACGGCTTTTAATCGTGAGAATTGGCGGACGTTTCATATCATCCTCTGTCACCAGAAATGGTCCCATAGGGGTAAATCCATCCATACTTTTGCCGAAGTACCATTGCTTATGCCTAGTTTGAATATTTCTGGCACTAACATCATTAAGAACCGTATATCCAAACACATAGTCAAAGGCCTCCTCCCGTTTCACCTGAAAAGCATCTTTTTTCAGAATCACACCTAGTTCTGCCTCATAGTCCAGACTGTCCACAAGCCCTTGATAAGAAGGAATTGTACCACCATCTCCAGTGGCTTCATTCACCCTTTTTGAAAAATAAACTGCATACGTGCGTTCCCCCTGGAAGCTTTCCTTTTTGTATCTGGAGGACTCTTTTGCATGGTCCATAAAATTAAGTCCAAGGCAAATAATGTCCTGACGAGGATGTGGAATCGGAGCACAATGAACTACATCTCTATAATTCAACGTTTTTCCTTTTAAACCACAGCTGGCTTTTTTCATAAGCTCCATTTCTTCTGGACTTATCCGTGCAATCAAATCATTCATATCCTGAAACTGAAGTCCCAGCTCCTCCAGAGGAAAAAACTTCTCAAATTCATTGGCACTCATAACACCTAATCGTTCTTTTTTCTCTCCTGGAAGTTTATATGTTAATAACTTCATATTCCGCCTCCTCTTCTGTGTGCAAAATATTTTTACACACTACCTTAGCAAATTCCTTTTTCCATAGTAGCACACTGTCCATGAAATTTCAATCTCCGGTTGTACTCTTTCTTCTCTTTATGTATAATGAGGAAAGAAAAACTGCAATACTAAAAATAAAATAAAGGAAAAAGATACAATGAAAATTAGAAGATTACTGGCCGTTTGGAGTGCCCACTGTATTAAGTTAGCCTGCCAGCTTACTGGAAAACAAGGCGCCACATTGGCAGGCAAAGCGGCTCTTACCATTTACCCTCCTATTCTGGGTGAACTTGCGAAAGAAGTAAAACAAGATATTTTTGTGGTATGCGGAACCAATGGAAAAACCACCACCAACAATCTTCTGGCCTCTGTGCTGGAGGGAAATCACAAAAAAGTAGTGTGCAACCGTACTGGTTCTAACATGCTCAATGGCGTTGCTTCTGCTTTTGTCTTAAACGCTGGCTTCTCTGGTCATCTCAAGGCTGATTACGCCTGTATTGAAGTGGATGAAGCCTCTACGGTGAAGGTTTTTCCCCACTTTCAACCAGATTACATGATTCTTACCAATCTGTTTCGAGATCAGCTTGACCGTTATGGGGAAATTGATACCACTATGGAGCTTCTTGCTAAAGCCATGCACATGGCGCCTCATATGAAAATACTGGCAAATGCAGATGATTCCCTTTCTGCTTTTTTGGCCTTAGAACAAGAAAATCCTCATGCTTTTTATGGCATCAGCCAACAGGTCATCCAGGAAGAAGATGCCAGGGAGGTTCGGGAAGGACAATTCTGTAAACGCTGTGGAGAAAAAATGACCTATCATTTTTATCACTACAGCCAGCTTGGAGATTATGAATGCCCCCACTGCGGCTTCAAACGTCCGACTCCTGATTATGATGCCTCCCAGGTTTCTCTTACAGACGGTCTTTCTTTCCAGGTAGGAGAAAATACCATAAAAGCCAATTACCGTGGTTTTTATAATGTATATAATATTCTGGCTGTGTATGGGGCAGCTTCCATGGCAGGAATACCCCTTTCCCAGTTCAACCGTATCCTAGGGGATTATACGCCTCAATTTGGACGAAATGAATTGTTTGAAATCAATGACACTAAGGTACTCTTAAACCTTGCTAAGAATCCAGCAGGATTTAATCAGAATATTTCCGCTGTTATGACAGATCAGACGCCAAAAGACATTATTATTCTCATTAATGACAACAGCCAGGACGGGATTGATGTTTCCTGGCTCTGGGATGTGGATTTTGACCGTTTACAAAATGCAAATGCCGCTTCTATTACTGTATGCGGAAAACGCTGTCGTGACATGCAGCTACGGTTAAAATATGTAGATATCCCTTCAGATTTAGAACCGGATATTGAAAAAGCCATTACTGCCAAATTACAAAATGGTACAAAAAATCTGTATGTACTGGTGAATTACACGGGATTGTATTCCACCCACAATATTTTAAAAAAATTGGAGGGAAAGAAGTCATGAAACTTACCATCGGACATTTGTATCCTGAACTTTTAAATTTGTATGGGGACCGAGGCAATATTCAATGTATGATGAAACGCAGTCTCTGGCGCGGTATCGAGGCGGAAACTATTACTTTTGGCCTGGAGGATTCCATTGATTTTTCTAAATTGGATATTGTGCTACTGGGCGGTGGATCAGATCGGGAACAACGTATTGTATGTAGCCGTCTTAGAGATATTCGAGAAGATTTCCGAGACTATGTAGAAGATGGAGGAAGCGTTCTGGCTGTTTGCGGAGGCTATCAGCTTCTTGGACATTATTATAAGACCGAAGAAGATACTCTTGAGGGTCTGTCTCTGGTAGATTTGTATACAGAACAAGGCACCCCCCGTCTCATTGACAATATTGTTCTGGAAAACCCCGATTTCTCCCTTCCTATTGTTGGATTTGAAAACCATGGAGGTCGCACCTACATTGGCAGCAATAAACCTTTTGGAAAAGTGGTGTATGGACATGGCAACAATGGAGAGGATGGACAGGAGGGTGTACTATACAAAAATGTAGTTGGCACTTATCTTCATGGTCCTCTGCTTCCAAAAAATCCTCATATTTGTGATTATCTCCTTTCTAATGCCTTAGAACGGAAATACGGGAAGGGAACTCTGGAGCCTTTGGATGATACCCAGGAAATCCAGGCAAACCAAACCTTGTACCAGAGATTTGTACAGGGATAAAGGAATTGCTTATTTTCAAAAATAGGTATGCATTTCTGACTCAGTCTGCGTTCACTTTGAGCCTGTAGTCTCAAAGCGTACTCGACAAATTCGCCAGAAATACATATCTATTTTTTATTCTGTAGTTCCACTATACCTAAGTACATGAACCTGTTTTTGTTTTGTAGGAATTGTAGCAAAAATAAAAAATTTTAATTTTTTTCAAAAAAGTGTTGACATTTCTATTTTTCTATTGTATTATAATAAACGTCTTAAGGACACAGCAAAAAACAAATACTTGCGGGTGTAGTTCAGTGGTAGAACACCAGCCTTCCAAGCTGGATATGTGGGTTCGATTCCCATCACCCGCTTTCGTTAAGCCTTAATTGCTTAGCGGGATGTGTTTGTAGCTCAGCTGGATAGAGCAACGGCCTTCTAAGCCGTGGGTCGGGGGTTCGAA
>CAJKMA010000065.1 GCA_905200905.1 uncultured Bacillota bacterium | reverse complement strand
AAAAAGTCAAGAAATTGCAGGAAAGATATGTGGCAGGATGCCTGGAAGATGCAAAGGAACAATGCAAAAGACAGCCAGGCGGGAATGTTTTGCTGTTTGTGGAAGAACTGGATGCCATTGCCATGCGGAATTTTGTCAATGATGCCATGAAGCTGACCAAAGGGTGCAGTGGTGTTTTTGTTGGGAATGACAGGGAAGGATGGCGTTATGTGCTGGGAAGTCTGGGACAGGATATCCGGGCAATCGGAAAGGAACTGAACCAGAATTTCCAGGGAAAAGGAGGCGGGAAACCGCCGATGATACAAGGGTCTCTTGTGGGAACAGAAGGAGAGCTGAGGGGATTTTTGCAAATGTTTCAGGAAATAGTGTGAGGAAACGGTGGTTTAGCATAGAAAATGCAGGGATGAAATCATAAAATCAGATTTCACCCCTGCATTTTTCATGTAAATATAAAGCAAGGAATGAATTTCTTACAACAAATATTCCCATCTGCCAGGTTGTATTGTATAATAAGCATATCTATAAACAAAGAAGGAAAAAATTATGAAACGAAAGATTCAATTAATTCTGCGTTATTTTAAAGGCGCAAAGAAATATTTCTTTTTTGCAGTTCTGGCATCTTTGGTGACGACGGCTTTAAATTCATTGACACCACAGATTTTCCGGTTTACTGTGGATTCTGTCCTGGAAGGAGAGAAGTATTCCTATCTGGCGGATAATTTGTGGATTATGGCGCTGATTCTGGTAGGGGTAGCACTATTGTCTGGAGTGGCATTGTTTGTCAGCAGAATCAATACTGCCATGGCAGGGGAAAATTTTGCGAAAAACATGAGAGATGCCCTGTTTACCCATGTACAGAAATTGCCTATGAAGTGGCATGATAAGCACCAGACAGGGGATATTATCCAGCGTTGTACTTCCGATGTGGAGGTTATTCGGAATTTTGTGGTGACCCAGCTTTTGGAAGTATTTCGTACTATATTTTTAGTAGCGGTTTCTTTTTCCATGATGGTTTCTATGAATTTGAAATTGTCACTGGTGGTACTGCTTTTTGTCCCTGTGGTAGCTGCTTATTCCGGCATTTTTTATCGGTTGATTGCCAGGAGATTTACCGATGCAGATGAGGCTGAAGGAGAACTTTCTACAGTGGTACAGGAGAATGCTACAGGCGTTCGGGTAGTCCGTGCTTTTGGACGGGAAAAGTTTGAAATGGAGCGTTTTCAGGAAAAAAATGACCGGTTTGCAAACCTTTGGATTCGTCTTGGAACCTTATCGGGTCTTTACTGGGGAATGGGAGATTTGATTACAGGACTTCAGGTAGTAGCGGTGATTGTGCTGGGAGCCATGGAGGCAGTACAGGGAGGGATTACGGTTGGAGAGTTTATTGCATTTGCTTCTTATAATACTGCCCTGGTGTGGCCTATTAGGGGACTTGGACGTATTCTTTCAGATATGAGTAAGGCAGGGGTTTCTTTTGAACGTGTAGATTATATTATTCGTGAGGAAGAGGAGGCCTATGGTGAGGAAAAGAAGGAGGAAGTAAAAGATTTTGAGCTTTGTTTTTCTCATGTAAACTTTTCCTATGATGAAGAACATCCCGTGCTTTCTGATATTGATTTTGTGCTTCCAAAAGGGAAAACACTAGGTATTTTGGGTGGTACCGGAAGTGGTAAATCCACCGTAATCCAATTGTTAAATCGTTTGTATGAATTGAAAGAAGGAGAAGGCAGTATTACCTTAGGTGGGAAGAAAATACAGGAAATTCCATTAGAATGGCTGCGCAGACATGTGGGAATTGTGTTGCAAGAACCTTTTCTATATTCCCGTACCATAAAGGAAAATATTGCAGCAGCCAGACCGGATGCTTCTATGGAGGAGATACGCTGGGCAGCAAAAATTGCTTGTGTAGATGAAACAATTATGAATTTTCCAGATGGTTATGATACTTTAGTAGGAGAACGTGGGGTTACGTTGTCAGGAGGTCAAAGACAACGTGTGGCCATTGCCAGAATGTTGCTTCAGAAAGCTCCCATTATGATTTTTGATGATTCTCTTTCAGCAGTGGATTCTCAGACAGATGCAAGAATCCGAAAAGCACTTTTGGAAAATTGCCGAGATGCTACGGTGATTTTGATTTCCCACCGAATTACCACATTGATGAGCGCTGACGAGATTTTGGTGTTGCATCAGGGAAGGATTCAGGAGAGAGGAACCCACGAAGAATTGATTGGTGGAAATGGAATTTATAGACAGGTCTATGAGATTCAGATGAGTCAAGATGACCGGATGCAAGTGGAGGGATAGAGATGGCAGCATATGAAGAACAAGAATATAAGAAACCCTTTAGCTTTCAGGTTTGGGCTAAAATGTTGCCCTTTTTTAAACCATATAAAAAATATTTTGTGATTACCATAGGATTGAATTTGCTGTTAGCTGGAATTGATGTGTTGGTTCCGCTTTTTCAAAGCTATGCCATTGACCATTTTATTGTGCCTGATACTTTGGAGGGAATTTCTATCTTTGCAGGTGTGTATATTGGGCTGATTGTGATGCAGACAATTTTTGTTTATATTTCGGTTCATGCAGCCACCACCATTGAAATGTGTGTGGGAAAAGATTTAAAATGGGCGCAGTTTGAACATCTTCAGACATTATCTTTTTCCTATTACAACACAACGCCAGTGGGTTACATTCATGCCAGAGTGATGAGTGATACGCTGAGGATTGCTGGAATGACTGCATGGGGTCTAGTAGATATGTTTTGGGCTTTTGTTTATGTGGTCAGTGTATTTGGAATCATGCTGTTGCTCAATTGGAAGTTAGCGCTGATTATTATGATGATTGTGCCGTGTATTGCCCTGCTTACGGTATATTTTCAGAACAAGATTCTCCATTGGAACAGAAAAGTAAGAAAAATCAATTCCCAGATTACCAATGCATATAATGAGGGAATTACAGGAGTGAGAACTTCTAAAAGTATGGTTGTGGAAGAGGATAACCAGAACAATTTCTTTCAGATTACAAAAAATATGCATCAGGCCGCTATACATTCTGCAAGGTTAAATGCAGTTTATATTCCTACTATTTTGCTTTTTAGTTCTATTGCATGTGCGATTGTATTAGAGCGAGGAGGGTATATGGTACAGGAAGAACTTTTACAGCTTGGTACCCTTTCTGTTTTTATTTCTTATGCAGTGGTTATTTTTGAACCCGTTCAGCAGCTTGCAAGGCTTTTGGCAGACTTGATTTCCTGCCAGGCAAATATTGAGCGTGTGACAGATTTGTTGGAGCAAAAACCAAATGTTTGTGACAATCCAGAAGTGGAAGAAAAATACGGAGATATGTTCCATCCGAAAAAAGAAAACTGGGAAGAAATCAAGGGTGATATTGTTTTTGAAGATGTTTCTTTCCGTTATCCGGATGGAAAAGAATATGTTTTGGAGCACTTTAATCTCCACGTACCGGCAGGAACCAATGTTGCCATTGTAGGGGAGACTGGAGCAGGAAAATCAACTCTGGTGAATCTTTTAGGTAGGTTTTTCGAGCCTACCAAAGGAAGAATTCTGATTGATGGAAAGGATTATCGCCTTCGTTCTCAACTATGGCTTCATAGTCAGATTGGTTATGTGCTTCAAAATCCACATTTGTTTTCCGGAACCTTATATGATAATATCCGTTACGGAAATCTGGATGCTACAGATGAAGAAGTGCGAAAAGCTGCGAAACAAGTGTCTGCAGATGTGGTAGCAGAGAAACTAGAACAGGGATATGAAAGCAATGTAGGAGAAAGCGGAGGAAGGCTTTCTACAGGAGAAAAACAGCTAATTTCTTTTGCAAGAGCAATTTTAGCAAATCCAAGGATTTTCGTGTTAGATGAAGCCACGTCTTCTATTGATACTCAGACGGAACAGTTGATACAACAGGCTACAGACCATTTGCTAAAAGGTCATACTTCTTTTGTAATTGCTCATAGATTATCTACCATACGAAAAGCAGATGTGATTTTGGTGGTAAAGGATGGAAAAATCATTGAGCAGGGAACCCATAAAGAATTGCTTCAGGAAAAGGGATATTACTACGAGCTATATTCCAGACAGTTTGAAGAAGAGGCTGCTATGGGGATTTTAGCCGGACAGGAGAATCCACATTCAAAACAAAAGAGAAAGAAGGAAGAACATGAATAAAATAAAAAAAGAAGAGCTGCTTTCAATCCCCAATTGCATGGGATATTTCAGAATTTTACTGATACCTGTTTTTTGCCTCGTGTATCTTCAGGCAGATACTATGAAGGAATACTATATTGCAGCAGCGATTGTAGCAGTATCTACAGTTACGGATTTGTTAGATGGACAAGTAGCAAGAAAGTTCAATATGATAACAGAGTTTGGCAAGTTTTTAGATCCATTTGCAGATAAGCTTACCCATGGGGCTATTGCCCTTTGTTTAGCGGTACGATATACATCCATGAGATATCTGGTTATACTGATGCTGGTAAAAGAAGGTTTTATGGCGGTTATGGGAATGATTAACCTGCGTAGGGGAAAGAAATTAGATGGTGCAAAGTGGTTTGGAAAAGTTTGCACAGCAACTTTGTTTCTAGTGTTGTGTATCCTTGTTTTACTTCCTGGACTTTCTGTGAAAATCGTCGATTTTCTTGTGTATTCAGAAATGGTGATTATGGCAGTTACTTTGATTTTGTATATTCCTGAATTCTGGAGGATGAGAAAATGCTAATACAGGCAATATGTTATATAGTGCTTGGATATGTTTTAGGCAGTGTGATGTTTGGGTATGTGATTCCAAAAGTATTCCGTGGAATTGATGTGCGGAGCCTTAGCAGTGATGGAAACCCAGGTACAGCCAATGCGTTCTTTTATGGAGGGGCTGCCTGTGGGATTGTGGTGCTTTTTTGTGAACTGTTAAAGGGGATGGTACCGGTTTATCTGGCGGCCAAGGAGATTGGAACCCAGAACCTGGCATTTGCTCTGGTTATGGCAGCTCCAGTGCTGGGACATGCTTTTCCATTTTGGGGAGGGCGGAGAAGAGGCGGAAAAGGAATTGCGGTTTCTTTTGGTGTACTATTAGGATTGTATCCCATGTTTACTGATTTGTGGCTTTTGATTTTCTGGTACTTGTTGTTTACCCTGGTTATTATTATAGATCCCCATAGTTTCCGTACAGTAGTTACTTATCTGTGTTGGCTGTTAAGCGGAATTTGCTTTCAGCTTAGTCTGCCGGTGGTGGTGGGAAATTGTCTGATTTCCTGTATTGTCCTGGAGAAACATAGGGAAGAGTTGAAAAAGAAGAACAAGAAACAGATACGTTTCGGTTTTAGGAGAAATTAGTATATGAAGGTTTTGATATTATCCTGTAAAACAGGAGGAGGGCATGACGCAGCAGGCTTTGCCATGAAAGAAGCTTTGGAGGGGCATGGGCATGAAGCTGTGATGTTTGATTATCTCACGTTGGCAGGACAGAAGGTATCCGATACCGTAGGTGGTGTTTATGTAAATACTGTGAAAAAGATGCCCCATGTTTTTGGAATGGTTTATCAGATTGGCATGGTCGCTAGTAGGATTATGCGAAAATCCCCCGTGTATTATGTAAATGCAAAAATGGAAAAATATTTGACTCCATATTTGGAAGAGGAACAGTTTGATGCTATTTTGATGCCTCATCTTTATCCGTCAGAGACATTGACTTATATGAAACGACAGGGAAGAGAATTGCCTCCTATGGTAGCTGTTATGACAGATTATACTTGTATTCCATTTTGGGAGGAGACCAGGTGTGATGCTTATGTTGTAGCACATGAAGAAATGATAAAAGCCTGTGTGAAAAGGGGAATTCCAAAGGAAAAGCTGATACCAGCAGGAATACCGGTGAGTAGCCGTTTTTCTAAGAAAGCGGACCAGAAAAAAGCCAGGGAACATTTGCATTTGCCTTTTGATAAAAAACTATATCTGGTGATTGGGGGCAGTATGGGAGCAGGAGACCTAGAGAAACTTACCAGACAGTTTCTAAAAACCAGGAAGGAGGAAGAGGGTTTTATCATAGTTTGTGGAAATAATAAGAAAATCTTCCAGAGAATGAAGAAGAAATATAAAGCGCAAGAGGGTATTTTTATTGTAGGGCAGACAAGGCAAATGGATGTGTATATGAAGGCATGTGATATGGTTTATACCAAACCAGGGGGACTTACTTCCACAGAAGCTGCTGTGTCAGGGATTCCTATAGTACATACAGCTCCCATACCTGGATGCGAATCTGCTAACAGACGTTTTTTTGTTCGTCATGGCATGTCCATTGCCCCAAGAACGGTAGAAGCGCAAGTGGAAAAAGGGAGAGAATTGCTTCAAAATTCAGAAAAAGTAGAAGCTATGAAAAAAGCGCAGAAAGAGACCGTTTCAGGCAATAGTGGGGAGGAGATTGTGGGGATTTTAGAAAATCTGACTCTTTAGGAAGGTCAAAAAAATTCTATAAAAGGAGAACGCAGTGATGGAAAAAAGATGGTGGAAAGAAAGTATTGTTTATCAGATTTATCCCAGAAGCTTCAAAGACAGCAACGGAGACGGAATTGGGGATTTAAATGGAATTACAGAAAAAATGGATTATCTCCAAAAGTTAGGGATTAATGTATTATGGCTGTCGCCGGTTTATCAATCTCCCAATGATGACAATGGCTATGATATCAGTGACTATCAAGGGATTATGGATGAGTTTGGAACCATGGAGGATTTTGACCGGATGCTGGCAGCAGCTCATGAACATGGCATCAAACTGGTAATGGATTTAGTGGTAAATCATACTTCTGACGAACATCCCTGGTTTATAGAAAGTCAGAAATCTGTAGATAATCCATATCGGGATTATTATATCTGGAGACCTGGAAAAGACGGGAAGGAGCCAAACAACTGGGGGTCCTGTTTTTCAGGTCCTGCATGGAAATATGATGAAAAGACAGATATGTATTATCTTCATTTGTTTTCTAAAAAACAACCGGATTTGAACTGGGATAACCCCAAGGTGCGCCAGGAAGTATTTGATATGATGAACTGGTGGCTGGATAAAGGCGTAGATGGTTTTCGTATGGATGTTATCAGCTTGATTTCCAAGAAACCAGATTTGCCGGATGGTCCAGTTGGGATCAATGGTTACGCTAGTTTTAATGAACCTGCCAATGGTCCTCACGTTCATGAATATCTTCAGGAAATGCGGGAAAAAGTGCTGAACAATGCAGACACCATTACCGTAGGAGAATGTTCTGGCGTTACCTTGGAGGAAGCAAAAAAATACGCAAGAAGTGATGAAAAAGAGTTAAATATGGTGTTCCAGTTTGAACACATGGATGTGGATGCAGATGGCACCAACAAGTGGACAGATAAAAAAATGGATTTAAGAGATTTAAAAGAAATCCTTACAAAATGGCAGAAAGGTCTGGAAAACATTGCCTGGAACAGTTTGTTCTGGGAAAATCATGATCAGCCTCGCTCGGTTTCCAGATTTGGAAATGACAGCAGAGAATATCATGAAGTATCTGCAAAAATGCTGGCAACTTGTCTACATATGATGCAGGGAACTCCATACGTATATCAAGGTCAAGAATTAGGTATGACCAATGTACCGTTTACATCAGTAGAGGACTTCCGTGATTTGGACAGTATCAATGCTTATCATGAGTTGGTGGAGGAACAGAAGGTATTTACCCCTGAAGAAATGATGAGTTATTTAAGATATAAGAGTCGGGATAATGCCAGAACCCCTTTTCAGTGGGATGACAGTGAAAATGCAGGTTTCACCACAGGAACACCGTGGATTATGGTAAATCCAAATTATAAAGCAATTAATGCAAAAGCAGAGCTTAGTGACCCCAATTCTATTTTTTATTATTACCAGAAATTGATTCAGCTTCGGAAAGAAAAAGAAATCATTGTATATGGTTCTTATGATTTGCTTTTGCCGGATTCAAAAGAAATTTATGCATATACTAGGATATTGGGGGAAGAAAAATTGCTGGTAGTATGTAATTTTTCTGAAACAGAAGTTGAAATGGAAATTCCAATAGAATTTCTAAATGGGAGGTATCTAATCAGCAATTACGAGACAAGACCACTGGAGAAAATCATGGCTCTTCGTCCTTATGAAAGTTTTGTAGTGGAAAAATAAGAGTATAAAAAACGGAAGTCTCTAGATTACGAAAAGTAATCGGGCTTCCGTTTTTTTGCTTATCTAAAATCTTAGCGCATAATCAGATAAACGGTGTATAAAATATAAGCGCCAGTCATCACAGCTCCTACACCACGGCTGATTTTCTGTTTGGCAACAATTGGAATGAATACCAGAAGTGATACCAAGATAAGGAATCCAATATCAAATAAATAGGTAGGACTTATACCCATAGGCAGGATGGTGCTGGAGGTTCCAAGAATAAAAAGAATATTAAATAAGTTAGAGCCTACAGCATTACCAAGAGCAATGTCGCTTTCGCCTTTTTTGGAAGCCACCACAGAGGTTACCAGTTCTGGAAGGGAGGTACCAATGGCTACAATGGTAAGGCCAATAAGAGCCTCACTAAGTCCAAAAGCTCTTGCAATTTCTTTTGCACTGTTGACCGTCATATCACCGCCAAAAATGATTCCCAGAAGTCCGGCTACAGACAACAGTAAGCTCACAGGAAGATTGTATTTTACCGGAATTTCTACTTCCTGGGATTGGAGATGTTCTTTACGTTTGGCAAGACCTTCTCGGATTGTTAGATACATAAAGAATGCAAAAACAATTAGAAGGATGATTCCATCTATCCGGCTAAGAGACATGGTGTCTTTGTGCCAGAGAAACTGATCCATAACAAGGATTGCCAGAAGAATCGTTGCGCCAATGGACAGAGGATAATCTTTTTTCATCATACTTTTTTCCACAGTCAAAGGGCAAATCATAGCGCTGACACCAATCACAACCAGAAGATTAAACATATTGGAGCCAACCACGTTTCCAAGAGCAATATCGTTACTACCCTTTAAAGCAGCGGTAACACTCACTGCTAATTCTGGGGCGCTGGTGCCAAAAGCTACAATGGTAAGTCCAATAATAAGAGAAGGAATTCTAAGCCGTTTGGCAATGGAAGAAGCGCCATCCACAAATAAATCTGCGCCTTTTACCAGCAATAGAAATCCAAGGATTAGAAAAAATACAGATGCTATCATAAGTAAAAAACCTCCAATAAAAATTTTGCATATGTTATTAAAATAGCATGTTTGAGGGATGTTGGCAAGAAATATTGACGTTCCACGAAAAATCTTATAAGATGTGATTGGAGTGTTTTTTACAGTCCATAAATGGTAAAAGAGAAAGGAATGTTTTCTTATGAACATTATTAATATAGAACACATTAGTAAGATTTACGGAGATAAGACAATTTTTCAGGATGCGTCTTTTGGAGTGCATCAGGGAGATAAAATCGGCATTATTGGCATCAATGGAACGGGGAAAAGTACCTTGTTGAAAATGGTAGCCCAAGTAGAAGAGCCAGATGAAGGTCAGATTATTCGGCAGAATAGTTTGAAAATTGCATACCTTCCTCAGAATCCGGAGTTTCCAGAACATGCTACGGTACATTCCTATGCTATGGATGGAAATTCAGATACAGACTGGATGGTTCAGAGTAATTTGAATCAGTTGGGGATTGTGGAAGATGATACATTACTAGAACATTTATCTGGAGGACAGAGGCGAAAAGTTGCCATGGCAAAGATTTTGGCATCTGATTTTGACGTGCTGTTACTGGACGAGCCTACCAACCATCTGGATGAACAAATGATTGCATGGTTGGAGGACTATCTGCGAAATTTCAGGGGAACGGTTATGATGGTTACTCATGACCGGTATTTTATGGATAAGGTGACGAACAAAATTCTGGAAATCAGCCATGGAAATATCTATAGCTATGAGGCAAACTATTCCAGATTTTTGGAATTAAAGGCAGAGAGAGAAGAAATGGAATTGGCATCTGAGCGGAAACGCCAAAGCATTCTTCGCATGGAGCTGGAATGGGCAAAGCGGGGATGCAGGGCTAGAAGTACCAAACAAAGAGCTAGATTAGAGCGTTTAGAAGCTCTGAAAAACGGAAAGGCGCCAGTACAGGATCAGACCATAGAATTGGATTCTGTGGAAACCAGAATGGGGAAAAAGACCATTGAGCTGCAACATGTAAGTAAAAGCTATGGGGATAAGAAGCTGGTAGAAGATTTCAGCTATATTCTGTTGAAAAATCAAAGGCTAGGCATTATTGGTCCTAACGGATGTGGAAAGTCTACACTTATGAAGATGATGGCTGGATTGGTGGAGCCGGATGAAGGCAGTGTAGAAATGGGAGAGACCATTAAAATCGGTTATTTTGCCCAGGAAGAGCAGGAGATGGATGATAATCAGAGAGTCATTGATTATGTGAAGGATATTGCAGAATATATCACTACCAGAGAGGGGAAAGTCAGTGCTTCCCAGATGCTGGAACGGTTTCTTTTTACTCCAGATATGCAGTATGCACCCATTGGAAAACTGTCTGGCGGGGAAAAACGGAGACTATATCTTTTAGGTGTATTATCCAGTGAAATTAATTTATTGCTTCTGGATGAGCCAGGAAATAATCTGGATATTCCCACCTTGACGATCCTGGAGGATTATCTCAATGCATTTTCTGGAATTGTGGTGACAGTATCTCATGACCGTTATTTCCTAGATAATGTGGTGGACCGGATTTTTGAATTTGATGGGAATGGGCATTTGCAGCAGTATGAAGGTGGTTATACAGATTATCTGGAAGCAAAAGAGAGAAGAGGGTTTAACGAGACAAATATGACCGCAAAAACCACAGCTCAAGGGGAAAAAAGAACTGAGAATAAAAAAGAAAGTGCAGAAACCTGGAAGCAGAACCGTCCCGTGAAATTGAAATTCACTTTTAAGGAGCAACGGGAATACGAGACTATTGATGATGAAATTGCTGCCTTGGAAGAAAAAATTGAAAAGTTGGATCAGGATATCATGGCAAATGCTACTAATTCAGGAAAGCTCAATGAACTTACCAAAGCAAAGGAACAGGCAGAAGCAGAACTGGAAGAAAAAATGGACCGTTGGGTATATCTTAATGATTTAGCAGAAAAAATTGAGGCTCAGAAGAAAGCATGAGAAAGAAAGTGTTGAAGCTTGTGGTAGCTTTTGAGGAGACAACAGATGCTATAGAAGCAGAGGAATATTTTGGAGAAAATAACATAGAGGGGCGTATGATTCCTTTGCCTGGAGCCATTTCAGCTGGATGTGGACTGGCATGGGCAGCACCGTTGGAGCAAGAGCCAATCATAGAAACATTGATACAGGAAGCAAAAATCAAAGCAGAAGGAATATATGAATTATTTCTGTTTGAAATGAAAAAATAAGAAAAGGGGAGAGAAGAATGGAAAAAACAATTGATGCAAGAGGATTGACCTGTCCGAAACCAGTGATTCTTACTAAAAAGGAAATGGACAAAAGTAAAGCCGGAGATATGATTCTAGTGGAAGTAGATAATGAAATGGCAGTGGCAAATCTCCGGAAACTGGCAAATTCCCAGGAGGCAGAGTATGCCTCCAAAAAGCTGGGAGAGAAGCATTATCAGGTAAGGATTACTGTCACAAAAGAAGGAAGTAAAGAAAGCGAGATGCCACAAGAAATAGAAAGTTGTGTTATTGGTGGAGTGAAGAAAACAGTTGTAGTAATTTCTTCTGACAAAATGGGAGAAGGAGAGGCTGAGTTAGGGAATATCCTGATGAAAGGCTTTATCTATGCATTGACCCAGTTAGAAACCTTGCCATCTACGGTGCTTTTATATAATAAGGGAGCATATTTGTCTTGTGAAGGTTCTCCTGTTCTGGAAGATTTGCAGATACTTAGTGAAGCAGGAGTGGAAATTCTTACTTGCGGAACCTGCTTAAATTATTATGGTTTAGGAGAAAAGCTGAAGGTAGGTTCTGTGGCAAATATGTATATGATTGTGGAAACCCAGGCAAAAGCAGACTTGATTATTAAGCCTTGAGGCAAGAGAGATTAGGAGAAAAAATGATGAAACCGATTATTGTAAGAGGAGCAGGAGATTTGGCTACAGGAACGATTTACCGGTTAAGTAAAAGTGGTTATCCGGTCATTGTTTTGGAAAGCCAGAAACCTTCTGCCATTCGCCGGCAGGTATCTTTTTGCCAGGCAGTATATGAAGGTAAAATGGAAGTGGAAGGCATGATTTGTACAAAGGCGGAATCCATAGAAAAAGCCCTTGAAATAGTAGAGCCTGGAAAGCCAGTTCTTTTGGTAGATGAAGAAGCTCATTGTCTCAAAAAGTATCATCCAGAGATTTTGGTAGATGGAATCCTAGCAAAGAAAAATCTTGGAACTAAGAGAAAAATGGCAGATTTGACCATTGCTCTTGGTCCTGGATTTGAGGCTGGAAATGATGTGGATTATGTCATTGAGACTAAGAGGGGGCATTACCTGGGTAAAATTATAAAACAAGGTTTTGCAATTCCCAATACTGGAGTGCCAGGTATTATAGGAGGATATGGAAAAGAACGCGTCATTCATGCACCGTGCACAGGAGTTTTTCACCAGCATCATGAAATTGGAGACTGGGTGGAAGCAGGACAGAGTATTGGTTGGATTGAGACGGAAACAGGAGCAGTAGAAGTTCGGACAGAGATTTCTGGTGTGCTGCGTGGAATCATTCAGGAGGGGTATGAAGTAACGGAGCACTTTAAGACAGCAGACGTAGATCCGAGAAAAGAATCCAGAGAGTATTGTGCCCTAATCTCAGACAAAGCAAGATGCATTGCAGGAAGTGTATTAGAATTAGTAAGTGCATTTGAAAAAGGAATGTTAAAGGGAAATCATGAAAATTGAACCGATTGTGGAAATGATAGGGAAAACAGATTCTCCTGTGGTTTCCTTTGTAGGAGCAGGAGGAAAAACCTCTTGTATGCTGGAAATGGCGCACCGCCTGGTTGAACAAGGGAAAAAAGTGCTGGTGACCACCACCACTCATATGGAGCATCCTGTAAGACTTGGCGAAATAGGCTGTGTGGATGCATCTGGGGAAGAAATCCTGGCAGAAATAGAAAAAAGAGGCTGGGTCATAGCAGGAAGCAAGGCAAAACATCCAGAAAAAATCACTGGGTTGCCTGCTTCTGTGTGGGAACAGGTGAGAATTCACACAGACTGTATTCTGGTGGAAGCAGACGGTGCAAAACGCTTTCCAGTAAAAGTACCGGGAACAAAAGAACCGGTTATTCCAAAAGAGTGTACCCATATTTTTCTTGTAACAGGTGCAAGCGCTTTGGGGAGGCCATTAGAAGCGGTTTGTTTCCGCCTAAAAGAAGCAGAAGCAATCATGCAGAAGCAGGGAAATTTAAATCTTTTAGAAAATTTGCGAAAACAGAATATGACAGAAGAAATACTGGGAACATTACTGGAGAAAGGGTACATAGAACCTTTACGCACAGAATTTCCTAAAGCAAATCTAGCGATGATTCTAAATCAGGCGGATGTACTTCCATGTCCGGAAAAAAGTAAAAATGATCTGCAAGAGATGCTGACGGTTCCAGTATTTCTCCATGGCTGGAAAAAAGAGGTACATGCTATTTATCTGGCGGCAGGATTTTCCAGAAGATTTGGCGCAAATAAGCTGCTGACTTTATTAGAAGATAAGCCTATGTACCTGCATCTTCTGGAACGCCTGAAAAAACTACAGCAGGAAAAAAAACTGCAGTCACTTACCGTTGTAACTCAGTATGAAGAAATTTTGGATGCCTTGCAAAAACAGGGAATCCAAGCTGTAAAGAATGAACAAAGTATTCTGGGGATTTCCTCCTCTCTGAAGCTGGGGCTGAAAACAGTATTATATACATGGAAACAGAATACTAAGAGCCAGGAAAAGGAACATTATTATATGTTTTTTGTGGCAGACCAGCCGTTTTTAAAAAAGCAGACCATAGAAGAATTTTTAACTGGATTTTTAAGAACCAAACAAGGAATTGGATGCGTTTCTCATGAAGGAAAGCATGGAAATCCAGTGATTTTTCACGAAAAATACTTGCAGGAGCTTTTGGAATTAGAGGGAGATAAGGGAGGAAAACGTGTTTTAAATAGGCATTTGGAAGATGTGTTTGTTTTTGAGGTGGAAGAAGAAAAAGAGCTGATGGATATTGACAGGAGATAAAAAAGGCGGTACTGGTTAGAGAATCAGTGTTGCCTTTTGTGACTAATAAGAAATTTTTAGAGGAAATTTAACAGTAAAAGTAGCACCGCCACCAACAGTATTATGGATTGTGATAGCACCGTTCAGCATTTGGGTTAATTCTTTGGCGATGCTTAGTCCCAGTCCAAAATTCGATTTGTTTGTATGAGACTTATCGCCACTATAAAAGCGGTCAAAGATATACTGCTTTAAAGAGATTCCAAGCCACGCTTAAAACGATTGGAAAAGGTGGAAGGAGTTTTATCAAACCTTCCGCCTTTGTTTACAACTTCTTCATGTATAAATAACTTTTATAAGAAACATCCATGTTGTATTTTTTAAAAGAAGTATTTTTTATTACTTTAAAATGAAATTTTTTTAATAAAGCGTTAGAGGCAATGTTATCTACCGCTACCTCTGCGGTTACGGTTTTCAACCTTTGTTTTCTTATCCAGTCAAGTAGGAGAGATAACATTTCGCTTCCATATCCTTTCTGCCAGTAGTCTTTGTGAATACAGTAACCAATATCACAGGATTTTTGCTGTTTATCTGGGAAAATGCAGCAAGAACCAACGAGGATTTTAGAAGAGGCTGTTTCTAAAACAAGATAATAGCCATTTGAGTTTTCCTCAAGGGTATCCAGAGCTTTTTGATAAGCTGCATCCACATATTCCCGAGTTGGGTCACTCATGTACTTTCCATTTTCTTCATCTAGCCATATGGATAATAGAAAGTTTAAATCCGTTTTTTTATAATCGCGGATAATAAGCTGATTTCCGGACAGGACATTGTGTATTTTCATTGGAGTACTTCCCGTTCAAAAATAATCTGATAGCACCAGGCACCATAAACACCAGTTTTTTCATTAAATGGAACCA
>CAJKMA010000064.1 GCA_905200905.1 uncultured Bacillota bacterium | reverse complement strand
GAATAGGTTTTGATGATTTCCTCTGCCACAATTCGTTTAGATACGCAACGGTCCATGGCTTGCTTTTCTATGTAACGGTGAGCATCCGGCTCACTCATCTTCAGTTCACTGATCAGAAGCCATTTCGCTCTGTTTACTAGACGTATTTCTGCCATCTTTTCATCAACAGATAAAGATTTTTTCTCAAATTGCCGCAGCCGTTCTCTGGCACTTTCCATCCATCCAAGTGACTGAAGTAACGTAGGCTTTGAAGTAGGCTTTGGCAGGGTAAATACGCCATAATCCACCACTTTATCATGAATCTCGTTATGCAGTTCCCGTTTCACCAGCAGAAGAACCGCACAAGATTTTCCAGTACAGGTGTCCATAGCCAGACGTATGCCACTTTCATCTGTGAGGGGAGAATTGATGATGACAAAATCAAAGGTATTCTCCGTCAGGATTCTTTTTGCAGCACTGACACTGGAAACTTTGTGAACCAGTTTATATCTGGAAGGCGGAAGAAAACCGGTAAAGGCAGAGGTAAAGCTATCGTTTGAGGATACAAGTAAAACACTGTAAATGCGTTCTTTTAAACTCATTTTGTTCCCCCTCCTTTTTTGATTTTTCTTACCTCTTACCGGTTGCAGTAAAGTTCTGTAATGGCTTTAGGAATACATTTTTTGATAAAACTGCTGTTTTTTGCTTCCTGGCAGGCAGCAGGAAGATTTCCGGGAAGCTGGCGGAAATTTGCAAGAACTTCAATAGGTGCCTTAAAAAGGTTCAGATCCGCAGGCGCTGGAAGCTCCAGATTATCTTTGATTCCATACATGCTGGCATAGATTAACAAGGCAAATGCAAGATAAGAATTTGCAGCAGGGTCAGGAGAACGCAGCTCTGCTCGGCGGTATTCTCCCAGTGCAGCAGGAACACGGACAAGCTGGGAGCGGTTTTCGCTGGACCAGGAGATATAGCGTGGTGCCTTATCCTGGCCAAAACGTTCATAGGAATTCTCAAGAGGATTCAGAAAAAGAGTCATTTCCGAAGCTTTATCCAGAATCCCGGCAATCATAGAGTTCATACAATCCTGGTCATAAGCAGATTTCACAGATATATTGATGTGAAATCCATTTCCGGGCTGATGGTGCAGCGGTTTAGGACTAAAATCAGCATAAAGGCCGTTTCGTAAAGCAATTGCTTTTACCACGGTCTGAAAGGTCATTGCATTGTCAGCCGCTGTCAGAGGATCTGAGTAGCGGAAATCAATCTCATTCTGCCCAGGTCCCTGTTCATGGTGAGAGCTTTCCGGCCGGATTCCCATTTGCTCCAGGGTCAGACAGATTTCTCTTCGGATGTTTTCTCCCTTGTCTTCCGGTGCAATGTCCATATACCCGGCATGATCATATGGAATCTTGGTAGGTTCACCATGGTCATCCAGCTGGAAGAGATAAAACTCCTGTTCTGTGCCAAAGAAGAACTGAAGACCTTCTTTGGAAGCTTCTTCAATGGCCTGCTTCAGAATCATACGGGAATCATATTCAAAAGGAGTACCATTTGGGTAGGTAATGTTACAGAACATCCGCACCACACTGCCTTCTTCTGGTCTCCAGGGCAACGGCATGAGGGTGTCCGGTTCTGGGTGGAGAAACAGATCCGAGTGGGTTTCATCACCAAATCCGTCAATCGCAGATGCATCAATGGCAATGCCATAAGTGAAGGCTTTTGGAAGCTCATCGGGCATAATGGATATATTTTTCTGTTTTCCAAATATGTCACAGAAGGCCAGACGGATAAACTTCACATCCTCTTCTTGGACATACTGAATAATTTCTTGCTGGGAATATTTCATAGCGTAACCTCTTTCTTGTTAATTTGCTACATACATCTGTTTATATGGATTTTTGCTGTCTGGTGTGACCAGGGTAAAAGGAGAGGAGAGTATGGTTTCCAGGTCATAGTGGAAGTCCTCACAATACTCCTTTAAATCCTCCATGATTTCCTGCAAGTCTTCACAGGTGGCAATGGCTGCGGTAACTTGTGCAGGAAATTTCAGGTTTCTGAAATCTCCCCGGAGAAATAATTTTCCGCCGTGCATACCTGTGCAGGGAAAATTTCCAACAATAGGGCGGCCAGATGCATTCAGTCCAAGCACTACAAGAATCCCTCCGGCCTGGTATTCGCCCAGAAAGCTTCCGGCACATCCGCCAATGATCATAACAGGAATTTTGTCTTTGTAAGCTTTCATATGAATCCCTGCCCGGTAGCCTGCATGGTCACGGACATAGATTTTACCGCCTCTCATAGCATATCCGGCTGCATCTCCGATACTGCCATGAATCAGGATTTTTCCCGCATTCATGGTATCACCTACTGCATCCTGTGCATTGGCATTTACGGTAATATTAGCATTGTTTAAGTAAGCACCAAGGGCATTGCCGGAAATCCCCTGGATGGTAATATCCCGGTCAGACATGCCAGCTCCAATGAAGCGCTGGCCACAGCAGTTCTGGATCACATAGCTGTGTTCCGGCTGCCGCAGGGCTTCATTTAATGTTTTATAATCTAAAGCAGCAGCATCAATCACTTTCATAGTATAACACATCTCCTTACTAAAATGATATAATATTTTATTCTCCGGCATGAGAAATTCCCAGGATTTCCAGTTCTTTTTCGTTTAAACCAATGCCACGGAGCATCAGACGGTTGCCCCGGAGAGCTTCAATGGAATTAATCCCCATGCCTCCCATAAGTTCTTTGATTTCATGCTTCCAGGCAGTCATTAAATTTATGAGACGCTGGCTTCCTGCTTCCGGATCCAGTCTTTTCACAAGCTCCGGACGCTGCGTAGCGATTCCCCAGTTACATTTGCCGCTTTGGCAGGTGCGGCAGAGATGACAGCCCAGAGCCAAAAGAGCTGCTGTTGCCACATAACAGGCATCAGCTCCCAGGGCAATGGCTTTTACCAAATCAGAAGCACTACGGATACTGCCTCCTACCACAAGGGAAACCTGATTTCGGATACCTTCATCCCTAAGTCTCTGGTCCACAGCGGCCAGAGCCAGTTCCACAGGAATTCCAACATTGTCACGGATTCTGGTAGGTGCTGCTCCGGTACCGCCTCGGAAACCGTCAATGGCAATGATATCTGCACCGCTTCTGGCAATTCCGCTGGCAATGGCTGCAATATTGTGGACAGCAGCTACTTTTACAATAATCGGCTTTTTATATTCCGTGGCTTCTTTCAGTGAATAAACCAGCTGGCGTAAATCTTCAATAGAATAAATATCGTGATGAGGAGCAGGAGAGATGGCATCAGAGCCTTCTGGAATCATTCGGGTGCGTGATACGTCTCCCACAATTTTAGCTCCGGGAAGATGTCCGCCAATACCCGGTTTCGCTCCCTGTCCCATTTTGATTTCAATGCCGGCACCTGCCTTTAAATATTCCTCATGGACACCAAAGCGTCCGGATGCTACCTGGACAATGGTGTTTTCTCCATAACAGTAAAAATCCTCGTGGAGTCCCCCTTCTCCGGTATTATAAAGGATTCCAAGCTCTGTTGCGGCAAGAGCCAGAGATTTGTGTGCATTATAGCTGATGGAGCCATAACTCATGGCAGAGAACATGACAGGCATAGACAGTTCCAGCTGGGGAGGCAGTGCACAGTCTAAAGTCCCGTCAGCAAGCCGGTGTACCTGCTCTGGTTTTTTCCCAAGATAAACTCTGGTTTCCATAGGTTCCCGTAAGGGGTCAATAGGAGGGTTGGTCACCTGGGAAGCATTAATCAAAATGCGGTCCCAGTAAACAGGGAGAGGGTTGGGATTCCCCATGGAGGAGAGGAGAACACCGCCGCTGCTGGCCTGTTTGTAGATTTCCTTCATAGTGCTTTCTGACCAGTTGGCATTTTCACGGAAAGAACAGTCGCTTTTGGTGATTTTTAAGGCTTTGGTGGGGCAGAAGGAAACACACCGATGACAGTTGACACATTTACTTTCGTCACATTCCATCCGTTTTGTTTCGCTATTATAGGAATGTACGCCATTGGCACATTGCTGCACGCAGACCCTGCAGGAAATACAGCGGTTTTCATTCCGGATTACTTCAAATTCAGGGTAGATAAATTCAATGCTCATACGAAAACTCCTTCCTTTACGGTTACAATAACAGGCTCACCGCCAGCAGGTGCCCAGATATTTTCAGCCTCTGGTTCCATGGCACGGATGGCAGTTTCTTCACTGGCAATATAAATCATATCCTTTTTTTCACCTACCACCATGGAACGGAGTTTCAGGCGGTCATTGAGTGCCATGAGACCTCCGTTAAATCCAAACACAATGGAAAAAGGTCCGGTAATCAGGAGGCTTGGAAACATGGTTCTTAAATACGTGTGTTTTTTCTGGTCTTCCAAATCTGTTTTTGATGCAATGGTACTCCAGAACGGGGCAGCAATGACACTGGCGGCTTCTCCAAGGGTCAGACCCTGTCTGCGCAGCAGATAGTCAAGAATATACGTAATGACTTCTGTATCCGTCTGAAGGGTGCATTGATACCCGAACATTTCCATGAACCGACGGTTGGCATCATAGGAAGAGATTTCTCCGTTATGTACAACAGAATAGTCCAGAAGAGTAAAGGGGTGTGCGCCGCCCCACCAGCCAGGGGTGTTGGTAGGATAACGTCCATGGGCAGTCCAGGAATATCCATGGTATTCATCTAATTTATAAAAAACACCAATATCTTCCGGATAACCCACCGCCTTAAAGGTACCCATATTTTTTCCGCTGGAAAAGACATAGGCTCCAGGCATCTGGGTATTGATTTTCATTACGGTACGTACCACATATTCCTTTTCATCCAGCTGCATGGATGTGAGAAGGGACTTTAAGGGAGCCACAAAATATCTCCAGATAATAGGCTCATCTGTGATTTCCGGTATTTTCCGGGTGGGAATAATTTCCGACTGCACGATTTCAAACCGTTCTTTTAAAAAGGCCTCACATTCTTTTCTGGTAGACCTGCTGTCAAAAAACATATGAAATGCATAAAAATCCCTATATTCCGGATAAATCCCGTAAGCGGCAAAACCGCCTCCCAAACCATTGGAACGGTCATGCATGGGTTTCATGGCATTGGTAATGGCTTCTCCGGATATTCGGTTTCCCTCTCTGGAAATCATGGCTGCAATAGCACATCCGGAAGGAATGCGTACTTGACCTTCTAGTTTCATTTTCCTTTACCTTCCTTTCTTTTTTCAATATAAAAACAAAGGCGTCCATTTTAAAAGCAGAAACTATCTGCTTTCGAAATGAACGCCTTTGCTCATATGCATATTTATACAACGATTTAAAATGTTTGTCAATTACAATTTATTGCATCCTTCATAGATTTCACATAAGCTCCGATATGGGAAGGAGCTTTTTTCCCATATTGGGCAAGAAGCTTGATGATGGCAGAACCTACAATGACACCGTCTGAGAAGGCAGACATCTGCCTGGCCTGCTCTGGTGTAGAGATTCCAAATCCTACTGCACAGGGAATCTGTGTATTTTTTCGCACTTCTTTCAGAATGGGGGTTAAATCTGTTTTGATTTCTTTTCTGGTTCCCGTAACACCAAGGCTGGAAACAATGTAGAGAAAGCCCTGGGCTTCTTTGGCAATCATGGCGATACGCTCTTTGGAAGTGGGGGCAATCAGTGAAATCAGATCAATGCCATATTCCCGGCAGGCAGGAAGAAATTCTTCTTTTTCTTCAAAGGGAAGATCCGGAAGAATCAGGCCATCCATCCCAACCGCAGCACATTCCTGCAAGAAACGCTGTGTGCCATAAGAAAAAACTACATTGGCATAAGTCATAAAAACTAAAGGAATGTGTACTTTTTTTCTGAGTTCTTTTACAAAGGCAAAGATTTTATCTGTAGTGATACCACCTTGCAAGGCTCTGAGATTGGCACTTTGGATCACAGGTCCTTCGGCAGTGGGGTCGGAAAATGGAATACCAAGCTCAATGAGATCTGCTCCGTTTTCCTGGGCAGCAAGGACAGCGGCAGCAGTGGTTTCCAGATCCGGATCGCCGCAGGTGATAAACGCAATAAAAGCGTTTCCCTTTTGAAAGGCGTGTTTGATATTACTCATGAAGATCCTCCCCTCTATAGCGTGCAATGGCAGCACAGTCTTTATCTCCCCGTCCGGAGATGGTGATTACAAGTATCTGATCCTTTGTCATAGTGGGTGCAAGCTTGATAGCATGTGCCACAGCGTGTGCAGATTCAATAGCCGGAATAATACCTTCTGTCTTAGCCAGATACTCAAAGGCACATACAGCTTCTTCGTCTGTAACCGGCACATACTGAGCACGGCCAATATCATAAAGATGAGCATGCTCAGGCCCGATGCCAGGGTAATCAAGCCCTGCAGAAATAGAATATACAGGAGCAATCTGTCCGTACTCGTCCTGGCAGAAATAGGACTTCATGCCATGGAAAATACCAAGTTTTCCAGTTGCGATGGTAGCTGCTGTTTCCCTGGTATGAACGCCCCGTCCTGCGGCTTCACAGCCAATCAGAGAAACTTCCCTGTCTTCTATAAAATGATAGAAGCTTCCTATGGCATTGGAACCGCCTCCTACACAGGCAAGCACAGCATCCGGAAGTTTTCCCTCTTTTTCTAAAATCTGCTCCTTGATTTCTTTGGAAATTACAGCCTGAAAATCACGCACAATGGTAGGAAAAGGATGCGGTCCCATGACAGAGCCAAGACAATAATGGGTATCAGAAATCCGGGAAGTCCATTCCCGCATGGCCTCTGAAACAGCATCCTTTAAGGTGGCAGTACCACTTTTTACCGGAACGACTTCAGCACCTAACAGCTTCATGCGGTAAACATTTAAAGCCTGTCTTATGGTATCTTCCTCTCCCATAAATACTTTACATTCCATACCGAACAGGGCAGCAGCAGTGGCAGTTGCAACTCCGTGCTGGCCGGCACCAGTCTCAGCAATCAGCCTCGTCTTTCCCATTTTCTTAGCCAGCAGTGCCTGCCCCAGTACGTTATTGATCTTATGTGCTCCTGTGTGATTCAAATCTTCCCGCTTCAGGTAAATCTTAGCACCTCCCAGATCACGGGTCATCTTTTCCGCATAATAAAGCCGGGAAGGTCTTCCTGCATAATCTTGAAATAACTGGCTTAACTCCCGGTTAAAGGCAGGATCCTGTTTATAAAAGTCATAGGCTTCTTCCAGCTCAATCACAGCATTCATCAAGGTTTCGGGAATATACTGTCCTCCATGAATGCCGAAGCGTCCTTTGGGATTTGTCATAGCTTTTCTCCTCTCTTTCTTGCTGCTGCCATAAAAGCAGCTATTTTTTCTTTGTCTTTTTTTCCATTGGTTTCAATGCCTGAGCTTACGTCCACCCCATAAGGGTGAACCTGGCAGATAGCGTCTGCCACATTTTGGGCATCCAGCCCTCCTGCCAGGAAAAAATCCTGGCGGATGTTCTTTAATAGGTTCCAGTCAAAGGTTTGGCCTGTGCCTGCCCCGGAATCCAGAAGCAGGAAGTCTGCTGTGCTGTCTGCTGTTTTATACAAGTCCTTTTCGGAACGAATCTGAATAGCCTGTATCAAAGGTTTACTGGTAAGTCCCCGGAGGGTATGAAGATATTGGGAACTCTCCTGTCCATGGAGCTGTGCAGCATCAATGACGCCTTCTTCAAGAAGCTCTGCAATGACTTCAGGAGCTTCGTTCACAAAGACACCTACGCTCAGAATCCCCGGCAGCAGTTGTTCCTTTAATCTTCTGGCGTTTTCGGGAGAAACACACCGCACACTTTTTTTATAAAATACAAAGCCAATATAATCTGGTTTCCACTGGTTTACAGCCATAATGTCCTCAGGTCTGGAAATTCCGCAAAGCTTGATTTTTGTCATAGGCTGCCTCGCAGTTCTAAGAGCAGTGCTTTTTTATCTTTGGCTTTCATGAATGCTTCCCCGATCAAAAGGGCATCTGCACCGGTTTCCCGGATTGCTGCTACATCTCCTGCATTTTGAATACCGCTTTCCGAAACAAAGAGAATGTCCCTGGGCACCATTTGTCTCAGACTCCGGCTGTTCTCTGTATTTACCGAAAAATCCTTTAAATTCCGGTTATTAACGCCCACAATAGTAGCTCCGGCACAGAGGGCTTTTTCCACCTCTTCTTCATTATGTGCCTCTGTCAGGGCAGAAAGCCCCAACCCTCTGGAAATCTCCAGGTATTCTTTTATCTGCTCCTGAGAGAGGAGAGAACAGATCAGAAGAATGGCAGATGCCCCCAGAACCTTTGCCTGGTAAATCATATATTCATCTACAAGAAAGTCCTTTCTGAGACATGGCACAGATACCTGTTCTGCAATTCCTCTTAGATATTCATCACTTCCCAGAAACCATCTTGGTTCTGTCAGGACGGAAATGGCATCTGCCCCGGCCGCCTCATAATCTTTTGCAATCTGAAGGTAGGGAAAATCTGGTGCAATCACTCCCTTAGAAGGAGATGCTTTTTTACATTCGCAGATAAAGGAGAGACCAGGTTTTCTCAGTGCTGCCTCAAAGGGAAAGGTTCCTTTTGGAAGGGATAGGGCTGTTTGGCGAAGTTCAGACAGGGAGAGGCTTTTTTTTGCCTGTTCGGTACGCTCCCTTGCATGGGCAGCTAACTGCTCTAAGATGTTCATACCATCACCTCCTGATTGCTGATTTGAATCAGCTTTTCCAGTACTGCAAGAGCCTTCTTGGAATCAATCAGTTCCCCGGCAAGAGCAATTCCATCCTTTAAGGTTTCAGCTTTTCCTCCGATATACAGTGCAGCCCCTGCATTCATTAACACAGCATTTCTTTTTGGGCCTTTTTCACCCTTTAGAAGAGCCAGGGTAATGTCTGCATTTTCTTTTGGGGTTCCTCCCTTTAGATCCTCCCGGGTGCACCGTTGAAAGCCGAAATCCTCCGGAGCGATTACAGAAGTCTTAAACCAGCCGTCACGGATTTCACAGATTGTAGTAGGAGCACTCAGGGAAATTTCATCCAGTTTATCCTGTCCGTACACCACCATGCCGCGTTTCACACCAAGATTAATCAGAACCTGGGCAAGAGGTTCCACAAGATATTCGTCATACACGCCAAGAAGCTGCATGGATGGTGTTCCCGGGTTAGTCAGGGGACCAAGAATATTAAATACAGTACGGAAGCCCAGTTCTTTGCGGATGGCTCCCACATATTTCATGGAAGTATGATAGTCCTGTGCAAAGAAGAAACACATTCCTGCTTTTTTCAGAAGCTCAACACATTTTTCTGGTGTCTGGTGGATATTTACCCCCAGAGCTTCCAGGCAGTCTGCTGTACCGCACTGGGAGGAGGCTGCCCTGTTTCCGTGCTTGGCTACCTTCATTCCTCCTGCCGCTGCCACAAGTGCAGAGGTTGTGGAGATATTAAAGCTGTGTGCATTGTCGCCTCCAGTACCTACGATTTCGAAAAGTTCCATACCGGTATCGACTTTTATGGCGTGGGCTCTCATGGAGGAAGCACACCCTGCGATTTCATCAGTGGTTTCTGCCCTGGCACTTTTGGTAGACAGTGCAGCAAGAAATGCAGCGTTTTGTGTAGGCGTTGTCTTTCCGCTCATGATTTCATTCATCACCTCATAAGCCTCATCATAGGTCAGGTCTTCTTTGTCTACAATTTTTACAATGGCTTCTTTAATCATGGTTCATATCTCCTTTATAAAATTTTTGATCATGGTTTTTCCTTCTGGAGTCATGACAGATTCCGGATGGAACTGTACGCCGAAAATGGGATATTCCTGATGCTGCACACCCATAATTTCCCCATCTGAGGTAAGAGCAGTTACTTTCAGGGAATCCGGAAGTGTATGGGGTGCGGCAGCGAGAGAGTGGTACCTTCCTACAAGACTTTTGCTTTTGCAACCATGAAACAGCGGACAGGTTAAATCCAGGCTGATTTCAGACTGCTTTCCGTGCATCAGCTGTCCGGCATAGACAATGGAAGCCCCAAAAGCAGAGCAAATGGCCTGATGTCCCAGGCACACGCCGAGTATGGGGATGTCTTTTCCCAGGGTCTTTACCACATCAATAATGTTTCCCGCATCCTCCGGTCTGCCGGGACCGGGAGAAAGTACGATTTTATTAGGTTGCTTTTCCTGGATTTCTTCCAGTGTCATTTCATCATTTCGAACTACCAGAATATCGGGATTCCATTCTCCGAGAAACTGATAAAGATTAAAAGAGAAGCTGTCATAATTATCAATTAATAAGATCATAAGTCCTCCTCCTGTGCCAGTTCCAGTGCATGCAGGGAAGCCCTGGCTTTATTCAGGCACTCTTCATATTCTTTTTCCGGTACGGAATCTGCTACGATTCCAGCTCCGCTTCGTACATACACTTGTCCGTCTTTTTTATAGGCAATACGTATGGCAATGCAGGTATCCATATTGCCGGTGAAATCTATATAGCCGATGGCACCTCCATAAATTCCCCGTTTGCTGTTTTCCAGATGACGGATAAGCTGGCAGGCTCTGATTTTCGGTGCTCCGGACAGGGTTCCTGCTGGCAGGACTGCTTCAATGGCATCCAGGGCATCTTTTCCTTCACAAATTTCACTGCGGATGGTGGAACCGATGTGCATTACATGAGAGAAACGCTGGATGGCATGGAATTCTTCTACCTGAACGGATCCAATCTTACTGATTTTTCCTAGATCATTTCTTCCCAAATCTACCAGCATATTGTGCTCAGCCAATTCCTTCTCATCTGCCAGCAGCTCCTGCTCCAGCAGTTTATCCTGTTTTTCTGTATTGCCCCTTGGTCGGGTTCCGACAAGAGGAAATGTATGGAGAATACCGTTTTCCAGTTTTACCAAAGTCTCAGGGGAAGCACCCGCTGCTTCTACATCAGTTCCTGAAAAATAAAACATATAGGGAGAAGGATTCATAGTGCGCAGAAGCCGGTAAGTATTGAGCAGGCTTCCTTGAAAGGGAACATGGAAATAATTAGAAAGAACAATCTGAAAAATATCCCCTTCCTGAATGTATTGTTTTGCCTTCTCCACCATGGAACAAAACTGCTCCTTGTTAAAGAAAGAAACCGGCTTATCCAGCATTTTTCCGCCTGGTTCTTTTTTCTTTTTTCCTGTCCGCAAAAGCCGGATAAGCTGTTCCAGTTCCAGTACAGCTTTGTGATATCCTGACTCCGGATCTTTTAATTCCATGTTTACTATGAGAATGAGCTTTTGGCGTACATGGTCAAAAGCAATGACTTTATCAAAAAGCATCAGATCCAAATCCTGAAAAGCCTGCTCATCCTCCGGATACCCGGGTACAGAAGGTTCTGTGTATCCGAAATAATCATAAGAAAAATATCCAACCAGCCCCCCGGTAAAAGGTGGAAGATGGGAAAATCCCGGACTTTTCCGTTCAGCCATAATCTGACGGATGTAATTGGAAGGATGACTGGTTTTTAGTTTCAAATCTCCGATTTTCATGTTCCCGTTCCTACAGGTGATTTCCAGCTTGGGGTCATATCCCAGAAAACTGTAGCGGCCCCATTGCCCTTGCGGAACAGCCGATTCCAGTAAATAACAATGGGTAGAAACCTGTTTCAGGATTTTCATGGTCTCCAGAGGAGTGGTAAAGTCGGACAGGATCTCGCAGCTTACAGGAAGTATCTGATACAGTCCTTTTGCTGCTATGTTCTGTACTTCTTTCAGTGTTGGTGTAATGTTCATAAGCTTGTCCTCCTAATAAAAAAAGTCCCTGACAGAATCATAGAATCTGCCAAGGACGAATTTGAAAATCCGCGGTGCCACCTTGCTTCACAGGCAATACCTGTACTCTTAGCGGGATACCAGCATATCCCCGGCAACTGACGTATGCCTACACGTTACAGAATACTGGGTATAAGAAAATCTTATACTTTTGACTGTACCCTCAGCGGTCCATTTGACAACTTGTTTCTCACCCGCTCTCAGCATCCGGGCTCTCTGTACAGGCATCATTGCCGTTATCTCCGCTTCATCGGTTTATTGTATGAAATTATTTTGGATTATAGCACCGAGAAAAAACCTTGTCAATAAAAAATAAAGAAAATTTTGTACTTATAAAAAAACAAAAAAAGCCATTGACAAAGAGGTTTGTACGGTGTTATCATGCAACACGTAAAGGCAAGGGCGTCTTTGAGAACAGAATCTCAGAGACGCTTTTTCTATTGTAACAATCGAATAGCTTAAAGAAGGCAAGGGCGTCTTTCATGTGGAAAACAGGAAAGGCATCCTTGCCTTTTTTAATACGAAAGGAGTGTCATTTATGAAAAGAAAGAATGTTTCAAAATACTTTGGCTGTATGGTTTTTGATGACAGAGTCATGAAAGCAAGCCTATCTGCAAAAGTGTACCAGTCTTTGAGAAAAACCATAGATGAAGGTGTAAAGCTGGACAGCAGCGTGGCAGATGCAGTTGCAGAGGCCATGAAGGAATGGGCGGTATCAAAAGGTGCAACTCATTATACCCACTGGTTTCAGCCTCTTACCGGAATCACAGCGGAAAAACATGACAGCTTCATATCTCCTTCTCCAAACGGAGGCGTTATCATGGAGTTTTCCGGAAAAGAGCTGATTAAGGGAGAACCAGATGCCTCTTCTTTTCCTTCCGGTGGTTTAAGAGCGACCTTTGAGGCAAGAGGATATACTGCATGGGATCCTACCTCTTATGCATTTATTAAGGGAAAAACCTTATGTATTCCAACTGCTTTTTGTTCCTATGGAGGAGAAGCCCTGGATAAGAAAACACCACTGCTTCGTTCCATGAAGGCTCTGAATAAACAGGCACTTCGGATTCTCCGTCTCTTTGGTAATGACAAGGTAAACTATGTTACTACCTCTGTAGGGTCGGAGCAGGAATACTTCCTCATTACAAAAGAAATGTATGACCAGAGAAAAGACCTCCAATTTACAGGACGTACTTTGTTTGGTGCAAGACCTCCAAAAGGCCAGGAAATGGATGATCATTATTTCGGTGTGATTAAACCAAGGGTGGAAGCTTATATGTCTGACTTAAATGAGGAACTCTGGAAGCTTGGTATTCTTGCAAAGACGCAACACAACGAAGTGGCTCCGGCACAGCATGAACTGGCTCCTATCTATACAACCACCAACATTGCTACGGATCATAACCAGCTTACTATGGAAATCATGCAAAAAGTAGCTGCAAAACATGGGCTTGTCTGCCTGCTCCACGAAAAACCTTTTGCAGGAGTCAATGGAAGTGGAAAACACAATAACTGGTCTATTTCCACAGATACAGGTGTAAATCTGCTGGCACCGGGAGAAACACCTTATGAAAACGCTCAGTTTTTACTCTTCCTGTGTGCAGTAATCAAGGCTGTAGATGACTATCAAGATCTTTTAAGACTGTCTGTAGCAACTGCCGGAAACGACCACCGTCTTGGAGCAAACGAGGCACCGCCTGCTGTGGTATCCATGTTCCTTGGAGATGAGTTAAACGGTGTCTTAGAGGCCATTGAAAAAGACATTCCTTATGAAGGTGCAGAGAAAACACAAATGAAGCTTGGAGTGGATGTCCTTCCGAAATTTAACAGGGATACCACAGACAGAAACCGTACTTCACCTTTTGCCTTCACGGGAAATAAATTTGAATTCCGTATGCTTGGTTCCTCCAATAGCATTGCATGTGCCAATATGATGCTCAACAGTGCAGTGGCAGAAAGCCTGAAAATCTATGCGGACAGGCTGGAACAGGCGGAAAACTTTGAAGAAGCTCTGCATGCTATGATCCGGAAAACCATCAAAGATCATAAGCGGATCATATTCAACGGAAATGGTTATGATGATGCGTGGATAAAAGAAGCCACAGAGGTAAGAGGGCTTTTGAATTATCCGTCTACACCGGACTGTATGCCTCATTTGTTAGATGAGAAGAATGTCCAAATGCTGACTTCACATAAAGTATTCTCTAAGACAGAGTTGGAGTCAAGATGTGAGATTATGCTGGAAAACTACTGTAAGACCATTGTAATAGAAGCAAATACCATGGTAGATATGGCAAAGAGAGAAATCATTCCGGCAGTAGAAGCCTACACCATGGAACTGGCCAGAACAGCTTCTGCGAAAAAAAGCGTGGATGAGACATTGGCATGCAGGTATGAAAGCAGCCTGATCAAGAAGCTTTCTACTCTTACAGATCAGATGGCAATTAGAACCGATGCACTGGAGGCTGCACTGGTAGAGATTCAGAATGCAGAAGATATTGTGTCACAGTCTTACGAAATCAGGGATAAGGTATTGACAAGAATGCAGGAATTAAGAGTTGCCTGTGATGAAGCAGAAACCGTTACAGCAAAGAAATACTGGCCTTTCCCAACCTACGGAGATTTGTTGTTCAGTGTAAAATAAAAGGCATTTGGGAGAAAAGGAGTGGTTACTATGTATAGTTCTGTAAATACAATCTGGGTATTGTTTGGTGCAGCATTGGTCTTTTTTATGCAGGCCGGATTCTCTATGTGTGAAGCAGGGTTTACCAGAGCTAAAAATACTGGAAATATCCTGATGAAAAACCTGATGGATTTTTGTATCGGAACCCCTGCTTTTTGGCTGGTGGGATTTGGGTTGATGTTTGGAAGCGGTTCTGGAATCATTGGTTCTTTTGATCCTCTGATCAGGGGAGACTACAGCCAGGTACTTCCTTCCGGTGTTCCGCTTTGGGCTTTTGCAATTTTTCAGACAGTCTTTTGTGCAACGTCTGCCACAATCGTATCAGGAGCAATGGCAGAAAGAACCAAATTTAGTTCTTACTGCATTTATTCAGCAGCGATTTCTCTTCTGATCTATCCGATTTCCGGTCACTGGATATGGGGAGGCGGCTGGCTTTCCCAGATGGGCTTCCATGATTTTGCCGGCTCTACAGCAGTGCATATGGTAGGTGGAATTTGTGCTTTGATTGGAGCAAAAATCTTAGGACCACGTATTGGTAAATATGATAAAAATGGGAAACCACAGGCAATTTTAGGTCATAACCTTACCTTTGCAGCACTTGGTATCTTTATCCTCTGGTTCTGCTGGTTTGGATTTAACGGAGCCTCTACGGTAGGAATGGACAGTGATGCCCT
>CAJKMA010000063.1 GCA_905200905.1 uncultured Bacillota bacterium | reverse complement strand
CTGTATGCTGAATGGGTATGAGCCAGTGACGTTTAGAGAGTTGATAGAAAATAATAAACTTTATAAAAAATAAGCAGGATTTAGATAGATTAGGTAAGGTGGTGTTTATGGTAAGAACAATTATAAGTCAGCGTATTCCTATCGTAAAAAATTTTTGCGGAGGGATTGCGACTATGAATGATGTAGTAAAATTAGACCCTGCATTTCTGAAAGAAATGCTATTGAAAAGTATGTATATGAAAGGCACTATCAACGAGGAGACCTATAAAAAGGCTGTGAAAGTGCAGAAAGAGGTGAGAAAATGATTAGCCAATTTGGATTTCATACTGGGGTAGTTAAGGCAGATGAACAATGCCGAGTTGCAGCTTTGGCGAGAGTAAGTACTTTGCACGAGGCTCAGATGAATGCGTTGGCAAATCAAGAGCAGTGGCTTTGCGACTTGATTTCTCAGCACCCAAATTGGACATTTGACCCATCTAAGGATTTGTTTACTGACGAGGGTAAAACTGGTACAACACAGAAAGGTAGAGATGGTCTGAAAGAATTACTTGAAAAGGCTATGAATAAAGAGTATGACCTTATCATTATAAGAGAAGTTTCAAGACTTATGCGTTGTACCAAAGATATTTTGACTATTGTGGATAACTTACATTTGCGTGATGTAGAAGTTTACTTTGCAGCAGAGAATATTAGTTCTTTCGAGAGTAGTAAGCGATTCGAGTTAGAATTGAGAGCAAGTTTGGCACAACAGGAGTCAGAAAAATTAGGTAGGCGTGTAAAGGCAGGACTCCAAGTTACGAAGACGAATGGAATAATTACGAGTGGCATGAATGTCTATGGTTATGACTATGTGCCAAAAGGGAAAAATGTATCAGGTCTTTTAGTACCAAATGAGGAAGAAGCTAAAGTTGTACAGAAAATTTTTGATATGTGTGCAAAAGGGTATGGATTGAAACAAATTGGTATGACATTGAAAGCAGAGGGTATTAAAGATAGGACTGGCTCTACAACTTGGTTGCCTAGTAGGTTGTCACGCATTTTACATAAGCGAGTTTATTATGGGGTATTAGAATATAACCAAACGGAAACCATAGATGCTATTTTGAAATCAAGAAAGCGAAAGGATAAGTCTGAACATACATTTATTCATAGCCCATATATTACACCGCTTATTACGGAAGAAACGTATAATAAGGCTATAAAATATCTGGTATCAAGAACTAATAAAAATCTGATAGGTTGTAAAGATATGGGAGGCTTTAAACTTACAAACGATGTGTATGTTCAACTTATAAGATGTGAATGTGGTAGGAGATACCGTAGAAATCCAGGGAGAAATAATACTGCTGTGTATGCTTGTAATGATGTATGGGATAATGGTAGTGTGAATGAACGCCTTAAGGTTGGGGGTACTAGTGAAGGTGTCTGTACCTTGCCTGGAATTATCGATTGGAAACTTGATTTGTACACGAAGAAGATATTTGAGTCATTATCCATTGATTTAGAGGGTATCAAACAGTCTTTACGAGAATGTATTGAAGAGTGTTATACAGATGAAAATGCTTATACAAAGGCTAAAAAGCGGATTATGGAGATTGATAGAAAACTGGAAAAGTTGGAACGAGATATTGGGGTATTAGTAGAGAAATTGGTGGACTCTCCAGAACTTGCTGACGTTTATGAAAAAAGTATGCTTGCGAAAAAGGAAGAAATAAAGAAATTAAAACTAGAAAAAGAGGAACTGGATAAAGTAGAAGATAATTTGAATGCGAAGGAACAATGCTTGAAAGAGGTCGATGAGTTTTTAACAGAAAATCTTTGTTTGGAAGATACGAAGGTTCCAGATGTTATTATACGGACTTATGTAAATAGCATTAAGATTTACAATAACAATACTTTTGAATATAACATCAGAGTCAGTGAAACTGCTGATACTATAAATATGACAGAACATAATTTAAACTGGTCTGCTCAGAAAAAAGATGCGATATTGAAAATTGATAATTCAAATGCGGTGGTATTAACTGAGATACAGGTCAGCACTGAAGAAGCTCGGCAGTATGCTAGAAGTCGTGGCAGAAAATTGAATACATTGAGATGGTCTATACCTACCTTAAAAGCGGTTGCAAATATCTAAGAATGAAAAGTCAGAGATAAAATTCTCTGGCTTTTTTTCGGTTTCTGTGCTAAAATAATGACAGAAAAATTTAGGGAAAAATCGTGACTGTGGGCTGTGTGGAATGCTTTAAAAATCTGCTACAGCACAGGCAGCTATCGCAGAAAAATAAGCAAACCAATTGCAATTTTTTATAAAAAATTGCGAATAATTGAATGCCTTATCCCCTAGAAATAGGGGATAGGGTATTTTTTTCTAAGAAAAACGGAAATCTATGAAAGACGGTAACAAAAAAGCAGTTTTTTAAGATAGAAGTAAGAGGTTATCACATGGAGTATAGAATCAACCGAGAAGATATGCTGGAACTTACTAGAAGAATGACAGTAGCAAGAACCTCCTTCAGAAGAATAGCAGGATGCTATGTGGATGAGGAGGGGGAATTTGATGGGAGTTTTAATACAAATTTTTTGAATTTATCCCGGGTAGAGAGAAAGAAAAATTTAGAATTGGCAAAAGTGATTCCTTTTTCTGAGACAAATGTACAGTTGAAGAAATACAAATTTCGTAGAGAAGGTCAGGGCGCTGGAAGTATGTGGCAGCTTTTCATGGCTATGAAATCCTGTGGGCTGAAAAACGATGCTTTGATGGAAACATTCTATGATGTGATTATGGAAAACTATGTTTCCCAGGAGGCTTACGGGATTTTTGTTTTTCATGATTGTTATGATGTGCCGCTAAAGGGTACAGACAAAGAACGACAGGGAGAGTCAGAAGAAGTTTTTGAATATATTATTTGCGGGATTTGTCCATTAAAAGGAGAATATGAACCTGAAAAGCCTGTTTGGGGATTTTTATTTCCAGCTTTTACAGAGAGAAGCGCAGATGTGAATGCCATTGCAGTGTTTCGGGAAATAGATAACCAGCCGGAGGAAGAATTTTTTCAAAGAATTTTAAAAGTATAATCAAAAGAGTGATACAGTTCCAGTGAATCTGCAAGTTCCTTAGGACTGTATCACTCTTTTTATATGCATTTTATGTAATTGCTTTTTATCCAAAGATGTGTTTCTTAAGAGCTTGAAAGGTTTCACGACTGATATCATGTTCTATTTTACAGGCGTCTTCTGAAGCTGTTTCTGGATTTACCCCAAGACTTATAAGCCAGTCTCGGATAACAGTGTGCCGCTCAAAGGTTTCCGAAGCAAGGGCTTCTCCTTCTTCTGTGAAAGTTATATAACCTTCCTGAGAAACTGTAACAAATCCCTTGGCTTTGAGATTTTTCATGGCAACACTGACACTGGGTTTAGAATATCCCAGTTCTGTAGCTATGTCAATAGAACGGACTACGGGCAGGCGCTTTCTTAATATATAGATGGTCTCCAGGTAGTCTTCCATGGATTCTTCTGATTTATGACTTACGTATCCCATAACTAATTCCTCCTCATTTATAGATATGTTATCATTTTGAACAAACAAATGCAAGATTTGTTCAAAAATCAAAAAACCTATTGACAAAAATTAAAAGTTAGTTTAAACTAATTAAAGTAATAAATAGTTAACTAAAGAGTTTCAGCACAAAGGATGGAGAAGAGATGAATAGAAATTTACTGGAAGCTGAAGAAGGAAAAGAATATATTGTAAAAGATATTGTGACGGAAGATGAAGAGTTGAATGCTTTCTTGTTTTCTTTGGGATGTTATAGTGGAGAGCCAATCACAGTGATCTCCCATTTGAAAAGTAGTTGCGTTGTCAGTATTAAAGATGCTAGATATAATATTGATACAGATTTAGCGCAGGCAATTGCCATATAAAGTGATGTGGTAAGTCCTTTTTTTAGAAATGGAAGTTAGTTAAAGTTAATTTAGGAGGAGATAGAAAAGTTATGAGAATTGCTATGGCAGGAAATCCAAACAGTGGTAAAACCACCATGTATAATGCCTTGACAGGGCAAAATGAGCGTGTGGGAAACTGGGCAGGTGTTACGGTAGAAAAAAAGGAAAGCTCCATTAAGAAACAGTATTATAGTGGAACGGAAGAATTAGTGGCAGTAGATTTGCCCGGTGCTTATTCTATGTCACCTTTTACGGCGGAGGAGAGTATCACCAGCAGCTATGTGAAGCATGAGAATCCAGATGTGATTATCAATATTGTAGATGCAACGAATTTAAGCAGGAGTTTGTTTTTTACTACTCAGCTTTTAGAGCTTGGGATTCCAGTGGTAGTTGCTTTGAATAAGAGTGATTTGACTGAGAAAAAAGCCACGAAGATTGATGTTGCTATGCTGGCAAAGAAGTTAGGATGCCCAGTGATTCCTACAGTATCCACATCTTCCAATCATGAAGGGTTAAAAGAAGCCGTGGAGCAGGCAGTGGACTTAAAAGGATGTGGGCAGAAAGCACCATATATCCAGGAGAATATTAACTTACAGAATAAAAAAGAAGTAGAAGCAGCAGATAGAAAACGATTTGTTTTTGTTAATGAGATGGTAAAGGCAGTAGAGGAAAGAAAAACTCTCACAAGAGAAATAAATCAGCAGGATAAGTTTGATGCTATACTGACGAATAAGTTTGTGGGAATCCCTATTTTTGCAGCAGTGATGTTTCTGGTTTTTTATATTTCCCAGTCCACAGTGGGAACCTGGATTGCCAACTGGCTGGTTGGTTGGATTGAAGCTTTTCAGGGATGGGTTGCTGACCTGATTACAGGTGCAAATCCTTTCTTGCAGGCGCTTTTAGTAGATGGTATCATTGGAGGCGTAGGGGCAGTGGTAGGATTTTTGCCATTGGTTATGGTTATGTATTTTCTTATTGCCCTTTTGGAGGATTGTGGTTACATGGCAAGGGCTGCTGTGGTGTTAGATCCTATTTTTAAAAGGGTAGGACTTTCTGGAAAATCTGTAATTCCTATGGTAATTGGTACTGGATGCGCTATCCCTGGAATCATGGCATGCCGTACCATCCGAAATGAAAGAGAGAGAAGAGCAACAGCCATGTTGACACCTTTTATGCCTTGTGGAGCAAAACTTCCAGTTATTGGATTATTTGCCGGTGCATTTTTTGCAGATGCTTGGTGGGTTGGGCCTATGATGTATCTGGTCGGTATTATACTGATTCTGTTGGGAGCTCTTTTGGTAAAAAAGATTACAGGGTATAAATATCGTAAATCCTTTTTTATCATGGAACTTCCAGAGTATAAAATTCCAAGCTTGAAACGAGGAATACTTTCTATGCTTTCCAGAGGAAAAGCATATATTATAAAAGCAGGAACCATTATTTTAGTATGTAATACAGTGGTACAGATTATGCAAAGTTTTAACTGGAAATTACAGGTGGTAGAAGAAGGAATGGAGAGTACTTCCATTCTGGCTTCTATAGCCACTCCTTTTGCCGTATTGTTGATTCCTTTGGGATTTGGAGTGTGGCAGATGGCAGCAGCGGCAGTGACTGGTTTTATTGCGAAGGAAAATGTGGTTGGAACACTTGCAGTAGTATATGGATTAACAAATTTTATTGATACAGATTCGTTAGCATTGGTAGGTGGCGCTAATGAAGTGGCGGCTGTGATGGGGCTTACAAAAGTAGCAGCGCTTGCCTATTTGATGTTTAATTTATACACCCCTCCCTGCTTTGCAGCTCTTGGGGCCATGAATGCTGAAATGCAGGATAAGAAATGGTTATGGGGAGGTATTGGACTGCTTATGGGAACTGGGTATACAGTGGCTTTTCTGGTATATCAGATTGGAACCCTGATGACTACAGGAAGCTTTGGCAATGGTTTTGCAGCAGGTTTAGTAGCAATTGTAATATTTGCAGGAATTTTGATTTTGCTTTCGCACAAAACAGAGAAACAGTTTAAGCAAGAATATAGTTTGCATACGTGAATAAAACAAGGAGGTGTGATATGGCAGATTTTATTGTAATTGGTGTATTGCTGTTAGCAGTGGGATTAGCAGTGGCCTATATTGTAAAAGAGAAAAAGAGCGGCAGAAAATGTATAGGATGCCCGTCAGGAGGATGCTGCAATAAAAAGAAAGGTCATTCTTGTGGTTGTCAGGAGGAAGGCAAATGAGTGTTGTAATCGTAGGCGGACATGACCGCATGGTAGCACAGTATAAGAAAATATGTAGGAATTATCAATGCAAAGTAAAAGTATTTACCCAAATGAAAGCTGATTTTAATAAACAGATAGGGTGTCCAGATTTACTGGTTTTATTTACCAATACAGTATCGCATAAAATGGTGAAAACAGCATTAGATGAAGTGGATAGCGCACATACGGATGTAGTGCGCTGTCATACCAGCAGCAAAAATGCATTGACGGAGATTTTAGAACAGTGCTGCAAGTAACTTGACAATATTTGCGCATAGTGTTAAAATGCATTTGTATAATTCCATAAGCCTATTAAGTGCATCCGTGTTTAGAAAAACACTGGTGAAAAGGGAATCAGGTGTGAGTCCTGAGCGATCCGGTCACTGTATTTGGGGAGCAATGCTGCAGAGTATCCATTGTATTTCTGTATAGTAATATGAGAAGGAGCAGTAAAGCAAAGAACCATGAGTCAGGAAACCTGCTTAATAGTAGTAAGGCAAAAACTTCCGTGCAAAGTTTAATCCCACCTGCTGTTTAGGGACAGCAGAGGTTTCCGCTTTCACGCAGTTTGCTGCAAAAAGCGGATTTTTTTATGGAATGCGAAAGGGGAAGAACCTGGACTTATAGAATTATGCATGATTAAATGGCAGGTGGAAATCCCCTGTTTCCTGATTTTGTTATTTCTGTTACAAATAAAATTGACTCTGTAACTCCGCAACGTGCAGGGCAATGCATCCTCCGCAGAAAACAAGACCCGTGACTAGGAAACAGGGAAATCCACAAAAAATTTCATACAAAAAACAGATGCGATGAGGAATGTTTGATACAGGAACTCTTAATTCAAAAGTCCGGTGAAAGTCCGGCACAGATTGCTGTAATTGTGAAGCATAAGTCAGCAAGAATCGTATCCACAAAGGTGTTCTGTATAGAAACGCAGTCTGTTTACATTCGTTTGTAAAATGTTTATTCTGTAGAGAGTAAGCATTTTTTTTGTGTGAAGGACGGAGGAAAAAATGAGGGAATTAATGAAAATCGCACAACAATATGAGGATACTAATTACGGAATGGAGGATTCAGCTTGTGAACTATATAAAAAATATTCTCTTGAAACCACATGTGGAAGAAAGTTTTATGAACAAATAGAAGATGATATACTGTTGCAAATTTTAAAGGAGAAAGCAGAGAAATTAGGACATTCTCCTTCTCAGAAAGAAGTTTTTTGGGTGTGGAGAGATTATATTAAAGAACGGTTTCAAAAATGGCCTTATGCTTTGCAAGCAGCAGGGCTTAGTAAGTCTGCAGGAAAAGGTGGAAAGACACTTTCTAAATTTCGCAAAGAACAGAAAGAGTACGAAGCACTGTTGGAAACAGTTAAGGAAAAAGCAAAAACATTATGCAGAATTCCCCATCCGCAGGAATTGCCAGAAGTAAGTTGTCAGATTGCGAAGTATGCAAAAAGCTGGGGACAGGTAATTTTAGAAGCTGGAATTGATGAAACATTTTTTCAAAAATATGCTGTTTATAAGGTGGAAGATTTGGAAGAGATAGATGTGCAGGCTTTGGAAGAGGTGCAGGAATTAGCAGGGCAATTACATAGAGTGCCATTTAAAGAAGAACTGTCAAAGGAAACTAAGCAGCGATTGCTTGAAAAATTCGGAAGTTATCGGAATGCCCTATATCAAATAGGTATGGAGCCGTCAAAACGGCGTAATCCTTTTCATACAACAGAATTAGACGGAGAAATACCAGAGAATAAAAAAACACATCAAAGAGATTCCAGACATTGTTATTATCAGGTATTAAATATAGATTCCCAAACAAGGGAAGACTTGGATGCGCTGTATGAGATATGGAAGGAAACAGGAGAAATGCCTGAGCGAAAAAAGGTAAATTCGGAACTGAGGAAGAGGTTGCAGAAAAACTGCGGCTCCTGGGCCAATGCGTTATATCAGTTACAATATAGAATAGAAAAAGAAGAAAGATAAACAATAGGAAATAGTTTGTTTTTCCTGATTGGGATATGATAGGAGAAAAAGAGGTATGGTTTATAGAGTTTTGAGCAGAACAAATGCTTTGAAAGGCGTACAGGAGACGTATGTAGTGGAGCCTGGATATACTGTTTTGGCGAAAGAAGCATTAAAAATAATATTAAGCTGAAAAACCTGTACCTTACATGGGCGGTTAAGGTAGGAGATGGATTTGGTTCAGGAGCAGTAAGTTCACCAATTTTGGTAAATGGAAATCTGTATTGCTTTGCAGGGGATTCCATTTTGAAAGTTGACAAAGAGACAGGTAATGTTTTAAGAAGTGGGAAAATGGCAACATCCAGTTTCTTTGCCATCAATCCTCCATGTTATGCAAATGGAATGATTTTAGTTGGAATTGCAGGACAAATTCAGGCATTTAATGCAGATACTTTAGAATCTCTATGGATTTATAAAGATTCGCTGGGAGGACAGACGAACTGTACAATCCGCTATTCAGACGGATATTTGTATACGGGCTTCTGGAATGCGGAAAATAGAAAAGCGAACTTTGTATGTCTTTCTGCTACAGATGAAGATCCTTCTAATTCATTAGAACAAAAGACAGCAACCTGGAAACAGGAAGTAATGGGAGGATTCTATTGGGCAGGTGCTTATACAACAGGTGATGTGGTAATGGTAGGAACCGATGATGGGGATCGTGGTAATACCAGTGATACTTCTTATGTGTATGTGATGAATAAATATACAGGAGAAGTTTTGCAGAAAGTTGGCCCACATCATGGTGATATTCGTTCTGATATTTCTTATAGCAATGGAAGAATCTATTTTACATCCAAAGGTGGATATTTATACTCTTATGCCCTTGGAAGCATGAGTACCGGTACACCTGCAATTGAATAAATAAGAAAAAGCAGTCTCAAAAGGCTGCTTTTTCTGTGGGAAAATTCATTTATAAAACTTGACATTTTTTTGTAAGGAGAGTAAAATGCGGTTGTATAATTCCATAAGACTATTAAGTGTCCTGCGTTCAAAACGTGGGAGAAAAGGGAATCAGGTGCGAGACCTGAACGATCCGGTCACTGTATTTGGGGAGCATGCCATATAAATCCATTGTACTGAATAGTATGAGAAGGAATGGTCAGGCGAAGAACCATGAGTCAGGAAACCTGCTTAATAGTAACAAGGCAGAAACTTCCGTGAAAAGTTTAACTCCTACTTGTTGTTAGTAGTACAACAAATACGTCCGCTTTCCTGTAGTTTACTGTGGGAGACGGGCTTTTTTTATGGAAAATAGGAATGGAAGTCCTTGAGTTATAGAGTTATGCACAAATAAATTGCATAAGAAAACAGATACGATGAGGAATGTTTGATACAGGAACTCTTAATTCAAAAGTCCGGTGAAAGTCCGGCACAGATTGCTGTGAGTGTGAAACACGAGTCAGCAGGAATCGTGTCCCCAAAGAGGTTCTGTATAGAAAGGTATTCTGTTTTAGATGATAAGATGTTTATTCTATATAGGATAAGCATTTTTTATTTGTAAAAATAGTTAAAATATGCAGAACAGTGCAAAGACATGATAAGAAAGGATGAACGGGAAAATGAAGAAAAAATTTGTAATCAAATGGATGGCAGGGATGCTTGCAGTAGGGATGACGTTATCTATGGGAGCTTGTGGACAGGACAAGGGAAATAATAGTGGTGATCCCAATAGAAAAGATGCTTCTGCAATTATAGAAGATAATAAAGCAGAAGAGACAGAAAAAGAAGTAGGGACAGAACAAGAAATAGAAAAAACGAAGAGTACAGAATATCCACTTACCATTACCACCTATGGATCTGATGGTACAGAACTTACCACAACATATGAAAAGGCACCGGAGAAAGTTTTGGCGGTTTATCAGGGGTCAATTGAAACATTACTTGCTTTAGGACTGGAAGATCATATTGTAGCAGCAGCGGGACTGGATAATGAAGTTCCTGATGAACAAAAGGCAGCTTTTTCAAAACTGAATTATTTAGATGAATTTACACCGTCTCTGGAGACAGTTACTATGCTGGAGCCAGATATGATTTTCTCATGGGGATCTCTGTTTGGAGAGAAGACATTAGGAGATGCAGCCGGATGGGTAGAGAAAGGAACTAATACCTATATGAATAGTAATACACATCCGAAAAATGGAGATGTTTCTTATAATAAAACCCTGGAAAATGAGTATACAGATATTTTAAACATGGGAAAGATTTTTGATGTACAGGATCAGGCTGAAGCTATTGTAAATGAAATGAAAGATACTATTGATTCTGTAAAAGAGAAGACAGAGAGTATAGAAGAAAAGCCGAGTGTTTTGATTCTGGAGTCTGGGAAGAATGGATTTACCAATTATAATACTACATCTCTCGGTGGTGATATGGTAACACAGCTTGGCGGTGTACTGGCAAATCCAGATGGGGGAAGTCTTGGAAAAGAAGATGTTATTGCAGCAAATCCAGACGTGATTTTTGTAGTTTATATGCCTTATTCCGGAGATGACCCAGAACAGTTAAAGCAGGAAAAATTAAATGTGATTCTAGAAGATGAGGCTTATGCAAGCCTGGATGCTGTGAAGAATGGAAGAGTAGTTCCAATCATGCTTAGCGAGATGTATGCAAGCGCTACGCGTACAAAGGATGGAATTGTAACGTTTGCAAAAGGATTGTATCCTGATTTAACACTGGAATAATGAGGTAAGAACGTTGAAAAAGATACAAAGGAAAGGGGAAGGGTCTTCTGTATGGAAGACCTCTTTCTCTATTGCGGTTTTTATAGGGTTGCTGATTCTTTTGCTTTTTTCTATTTTGGCAGCAATTACTTTTGGAAATGCAGATATTTCTATAAAAGAAGTTTATCAGGTGATTTGCTATGAATTATTTCATATAGGTGAGTTTTCCACCTATGGAGAAGGCGCTGTTCACGATGTAGTGTGGCTCATTCGTTTCCCTCGTGTTCTTCTTGGGGCAGGTGTGGGAATGGGATTGGCTGTTTGTGGTGTGGTGATGCAGGCAGTTGTAAAGAATCCATTGGCAGACCCGTATGTGCTTGGGATTTCTTCGGGAGCTTCCTTGGGGGCAACAGCAGGAATCCTCTTTGGATTTGGCACCTTGTTTGGAAGTAATTCAGTTGGGATTATGGCATTTTTAGGCGCTATGGGGACATCTTTTGCAGTGCTTTTTATTGCAAATATGGGAAGCAGAGCCAATGCAGGAAAACTGATTTTGGCGGGTATGGCGGTGAGTGCAGTATGTTCAGCTTTTTCCAGTTTCTTGTTGTATATTGCCAATGACAAGAATGGAACAGCAGAAGTGACTTATTGGACTATGGGCAGTCTTGGAGGGGCAAAATGGGAAAATGTTCAGGTGATTTTGCCAGTCATTCTCATAGGAACCCTAATTTTTTGGAGTCAGTTCCGAAATTTGAATCTTATGCTTCTTGGAGATGAAGTTTCTATTACATTGGGGACGGATTTACATAAAGCCAGAACCATCTATATGATTTTATCCTCCCTGATGGTAGGCTTTGCAGTATATTGTGCTGGAATGATTGGATTTGTAGGGCTGATTATCCCCCATGTTATTCGTATGTTATTTGGCACAGATCATAGAAGAATGATACCGTTTAGTGGGATTTTAGGGGCGATTTTTCTTATTTGGGCAGATGTTTTTTGTAGAATTATCCTGGAAAATTCTGAGATGCCCATTGGAATTTTTGTTTCTATGATTGGAGCACCGTGCTTTATTTATCTCATGGTACGCAAATCATATGGATTTGGAGGAGAAAAAGGATGAGGGCAGCAGCAGAACAGATAGAAGTGAGCTATGGGGCAAAAAAAATTTTAAAAGAAGTTTCTCTAGAAGCCAGAAATCGTGAATTTGTTGGAATTATCGGACCAAACGGAAGCGGTAAATCTACATTGTTAAAATGCATTTACAGGGTATTAAATCCAGAAAAAGGATGTGTTTATCTGGATGAAACGAGAATGCAGAATATGAGTGTGCGTGAATCAGCCAGAAAAATGGCAGTAGTTGCCCAACATAATTATTACAATTTTGAGTTTTCAGTGAAAGAGGTTGTACTTATGGGGCGGGCACCACATAAGAAAGCATTAGAACGTGATAATGCCAGAGACTATGAAATTGTAGAAAAAGCGCTTCAAACAGTTGGAATGTCTCAGTTTAGTCAAAGGAGTTTTTCTACGTTATCCGGAGGAGAACAGCAAAGGGTGATACTGGCAAGAGCATTGGCACAACAGACACCATGCTTGATTTTAGATGAACCTACCAATCATTTAGACATTACCCATCAGATTCAGATTATGAACTTAGTGAAACAGTTAGATATCACAGTAATTTCTGCTATTCACGACTTGAATATAGCAGCAGCTTTTTGTGATAGACTATACGTGTTAAAGGACGGTGAAATTGTAGGTCAAGGAAAACCAGAAGAAGTATTGACTCAAAAATTTATCAAAGAAATTTATGAAGTAGAGGCAGAGATTACGAAAGATAGTAAAGGTAAAATGCATATTTTGTTTTTATGATTTTCTGCTGCTTTCTAGTTGTGTATGCTCCTTTTCAAGTGTATAATTGAAAAGGAGTTTTAATTATACACTTGAAAAGGAGCAAAGGGTGAGAGAACACACTTATATTGCGCTAAGGCAAAGACCTAAATTAAAAGAGAGAGCTGCTGCATGGTTCAGGGATTCAGCTTTTCAAAAATGCTGACCGTGAAATGAAATTGAGATTACTAAAAACACAAACATATAATGGTATGACAGATTTAATCTATACACGAAGATAGGGAGTTCCTCGATTGAAATCATTGGAAAGATATGATAAAATTGAAATGATAAACAAAGGCAGTATAAAAATAGAAAATAAGGGCGAGAAAAGCCTATAAATACGGAGGTTTTATAAGATATGGAAGCATACAAGAAAGAATTTATTGAATTTATGGTAGATAGTGATGTCTTAAAATTTGGTGAGTTTACTTTAAAAAGCGGCAGAAAGTCACCGTTCTTCATGAATGCAGGAGCATATGTCACTGGTTCCCAGTTAAAGAAACTTGGCGAATATTATGCAAAAGCGATTCATGACAAATATGGTGATGACTTTGACGTACTGTTTGGACCAGCCTATAAAGGGATTCCTATTAGCGTGGTAACTGCCATTGCTTATAGTGAATTATACGGAAAAGAAGTCCGCTATTGCTCAGACCGTAAGGAAGAGAAAGACCACGGTGCAGATAAGGGAAATTTTCTGGGAAGCAAATTAAAAGATGGTGACAGAGTTGTGATGATTGAGGATGTTACAACTTCTGGCAAATCTATGGAGGAAACTGTTCCAAAGGTAAGAGGGGCTGCAAATGTAGAAATTGTAGGACTTATGGTTTCCCTAAATCGTATGGAAGTTGGAAAAGGCGGAGAAAAAAGCGCCCTGGAAGAAGTAAAGGATACCTATGGATTTGAAACCAATGCTATTGTAACCATGGAAGAAGTAGTGGAGCATCTTCACAATAGAGAATACAAAGGAAAAGTTGTTATTGATGATACACTGAAACAGGCTATTGATAAGTATTATGAGCAGTATGGTGTAAAATAAGAAGAAGGAAGTGTTCCTGTTATGAATGAAAAAATTTATAAAACCATGGCAAGATGTGGTGCAGGCAGCATTGCACTTGGAATTATCGTTTTGGTTACTGGTGTGGCATCTGGGATTTTAATGCTGGTAAGCGGCGCCAGATTACTAAAAAGAAAGGCAGAAATTACATTTTAGTTTAAATGGTAATACAAAGAAGGGGCTGTGAAACAGCCCCCTTCTGCATTTCTTTTGTGGAATGAGGTTAGAATATTGAATCGGGCAATAAAAAAGAAAATCAAAACAGCAGGAAGTCTGTTGTTTGTAGTCTATATTATGGCATTAATTTATTTTCTCTTTTTTGCAGAACGTTATGGACAAAGGAGTTTTGAGGAGAGGGAATACCACTACAATCTGGTTTTATTTCAAGAAATTAAGAGGTTCTGGACTTATAGAAAGCAGCTTGGAATTTGGGCTGTAATGGCAAATCTTTTTGGAAATATCCTAGGATTTGTTCCCTTTGGTTTTATACCGCCGGTAATTAGTTCTAATGCAAGAGGTTTTTTCTTTATTGCTTTTTCAGGATTTGCATTAAGTCTTTGTGTGGAGACAGCGCAGCTTATAACAAAATTGGGATGCTTTGATGTGGATGATTTAGTAATGAATACCCTTGGCACAGCGATTGGCTATGTGGCTTTTGCTGTATGCCATTTTCTATACAAGAAGATAAAACGAGCAAAGAGAAGGAGGAACTAATGGCAAAGAAAAAATATAAATATGCTTTTGCAAGGCAGAAACATTCTCAAAAGGGAATTATATCCACTGTGTTTGCAGGTATTTCCCTTGGCCTATTTGGGGTTTCCAGCTTATGTTCACTTGTTTTTCATGGCAAAGGCGGCATATATCTTGGGGCTATGGGATTGGCAGCCATGGTGCTTTCTATTTATGGATTTGTGCTGGGACTTCATAGCTTTTCTCAAAAAAATAGAAATCAGTTATATTGTAAAATCGGTGCAGTAGCTAATGGAAGTCTGATGGTTATTTGGTTGGCATTGTTTTTAGTAGGGATTTCATAGAAATATGTACGAGAAAGAAGGCGAAAAGAATGGATGAACGGTTGAAAAAACAAATGGATTTTTTGCTGGAGGTGGATAAATTAAAATTTATTTACCGACAGACTTATCTATCAAATGGAGAACGAAAAGAAAATGATGCGGAACATTCCTGGCACTTGGCACTCATGGCAGTTTTGCTTCAGGAATATTCCAATGAGCCTGTAGATGTGGTAAAGGTGATGACCATGGTGTTAATCCATGATCTGGTGGAGATTGATGCAGGTGATACCTATGCTTATGATGCAGCGGGGAATCAGTCTAAGAGAGAGAGGGAAGTCAGGGCAGCAGACCGCATTT
>CAJKMA010000062.1 GCA_905200905.1 uncultured Bacillota bacterium | reverse complement strand
ACTACTTTGGCATTGGCAGTCTTTATAGATACCTTTGCCAGCCGCCAATGTCAAAAGGATAATAAATGAACAATAGGAGGAAATGCGAATATGAAAAATGAAGTACCGATTTGGGAAAAAAGTAATTTAACGTTGGAAGAAGCGGCCGCTTATTCTGGGATAGGTATTAATAAATTGAGAAAATTAACAGACAGAGAAGATTGTAGATTTGTTTTATGGAATGGAAGCAAACGTTTGATTAAGAGAAAAGGTTTAGACGAATATACTGAAAAAATGTATTCCATTTGAGGTGAAATTAACAAAGTACTTTTTTCTGGGAGAAAAGGTACTTCGCAAAAGGGTGATAATTTGCTATGATAAATAAGAAGATATCACCCTTTTCTGTTTGGATGAAAGGAGAAAAGCAGTTTGACAGAAAAAGGGGTAAATACAAAAAATAATAAGCGTAAGGATAAAAATAGGATTGTACTACGTACAGGAGAAGGTCAACGACCGAATGGAACCTATGAATATCGATGGACAGATGAAGAACATAAGAGACGCAGAGTTTATGCAAAAACGCTAGAAGAACTTCGAGAAAAAGAAGAGGAAATACTGAAAGATAGAAATCATGGAATAAAAGCAGAGGCGAGATATAAAACATTAAATGAACTTTTCGATGTATGGAAACAATTGAAAAGGGGATTAAAAGATAATACTTTTCAAAATTATCAGTATGTATACAATATGTTTGTTCGTCCAGGTTTTGGTAAAAATAGAATTTCAGAAATAAAAAAATCAGATGTAAAACGATTTTATAATCTTTTGGCAGATGAAAGATGCTTAAAAGTCTCAACAATCGACAGTGTTCATACGGTTTTGCATCAAGTACTTGATATGGCGGTAGATGATGATTATCTTCGTGCAAATCCATCAAACAATGTATTGAAAGAATTAAAACAGTCCCATGTATTTAAGACAGAGAAGCGAAAGGCACTAACTAGATCAGAACAAGAATTACTTTTGAATTATTTACAAAACAGTGATCTATATAAACATTGGTATCCGATTATTGCGGTTATGGTTGGAACAGGGCTTCGGGTTGGGGAGGTGACTGGTTTAAGATGGTGCGATATAGATCTAGATGGTGGAATGATAGATGTAAATCATACGTTAGTTTATTATAATCATCGAGAGACAGAAGGTAAGAAAGGATGCTATTTTACAATTAATACACCAAAGACAGAAGCTGGAAATCGTCAAGTCCCAATGTTAGATTTTGTAAAAGAAGCATTCTTAATGGAAAGAAAATTTCAAGAAGAAAATCACATCCACTGTGAAACGATTATTGATGGATATACGGATTTTATTTTTGTAAATCGTTTTGGGAAAGCACAACATCAGGGAACTTTAAACAAAGCTATCCGAAGAATTATTCGCGATTGTAATGACAAAGTTCTTCTTGAAGATGAAAATCCAGAAGTTTTATTACCACATTTTAGTTGTCATTCTTTACGGCATACATTTACAACAAGAATGTGTGAGGCTGGGGTTAATATTAAAGTAATACAAGATGCGCTTGGACATTCGGATATTTCGACCACATTGAATATTTACGCAGATGTTACAAAAGAGACTAAAAAGAAGGAATTTATTGGTCTAGATGAGTGGTTTCAAAAAGAGGCATAGTAGTACATCTCTATTAAGCCATTAAGCCAAAAGTTAAGCCGACAGGCAAAATAGTTATAAAGAGCTAAGTAGAAATATGAAAATGAAAAATATTTGCCATACAAATAAAGTAGGTTTTTGAATAGAAATAAAAGGTTATGTAAATGTTCGGGCAGTGTTCCCGACAATGAAGTCACAGGGTGCTGCTAAGAACGAAGCAAACAACGCTGCACAGTCTGCTCCGGCAAAATCTGTTGCAACATTTACCGCTACATCTGACATGGCAGAAAAGATCGATTTCTCTAATGTAGAAGTGGAACCATTATTCAAAGATATGGTTGATTTCGAAACATTCAGTAAATCAGATTTCCGTGCTGTAAAGGTAAAAGAATGTGAAGCAGTTCCGAAATCCAAGAAGCTTCTGAAATTCGTTCTGGATGACGGAAGTGGTGAAGACCGCGTGATTTTAAGTGGTATTCACGATTATTATGAGCCAGAAGAACTGGTTGGAAAGACATTGCTTGCAATCACAAACCTTCCACCACGTAAGATGATGGGAATTGATTCTTGTGGTATGATCATCTCCGCTACACACCTTGTAGAAGGAAGAGAAGGCTTGAATGTTCTGATTCTTGAGGACAAGATTCCGGCTGGGGCAAAATTATATTAAGTAATGTAAAACAAAATAGAAAATGATTTTTGTATCAAGCTTGTACCAATAATAAGAACAGATTTAAAACTTTATAAAGAGATATGAAGAGATAGGCTCATGGAATGTGTTTTCCATGAGTCTGTTTGCGTTATTTGTTAGATTCAAAACCAGAAAAATTAAAATCACAAAACAAATGCTGGATTTATGGAGAACTTATGAGGGTGGAGCAAACAACAACAGCTATTTATTATTAAAACCTCTGTATATGCGTGTAGTGCTGTGGTATAATACCAGATAAATCAAACGAAAAGGGATGAGGTATATTTATGAATATTCAAGAGTTTCAAGATAAATTAAAAGAAATACAGACATTAGCCATGAAAAATGGGAAACAAGTGCAGGCAGAACTAGTGCAACAGTTTTTCGGTGAGGAAGGAATGGATCAGGAAAAACTGAAAAAGGTTTTTGATTTTCTGGAAATGCAGGGTATTACTGTACATGGTTATAGCAAGAAGTGTGAAGTGACCCAAAAAGTGGAAGAAGTATTACAAGTTCCATTAACTGCAGAGGAAGAAGAATATTTGGAGGAATATTTAGAAACCTTTGGAGAAATAGAAGGTTTTGACCGAGAGCAGCTTTTGGCAGATTTCATAGCAGGAGAAGATGTAAAAGAGAGTATTTTGAAGAGCTACCAGAAGGAAGTAGTGCAGATAGCCAAAGAACTTCATTCTGGGGAAATTTTCTTTGGGGATTTACTTCAAGAGGGAAATATGGGACTTTTGATGGCATTAGAGCAGGCAGCACCCCAGGAAGAGATTCATACCTGGCTTATGAGCGAAATCAGGAGCAGTATCCGTCTGTTTATGGAAGAGCAGAGCCAGCAGAAAAAAGAGGATGATATTCTGGTGGAGAAGGTGAGAAATTTAGAAGCCAAAGTGAAAGAATTAACGGAAGATGAGGATGTGAAATATAGCGTAGAGGAATTAGCTGCATTTCTGGATATGGATGTGGAAGAAATGGAATCTGTGTTAAGATTGACTGGAGATGATAAATAAGCAAAAGCAGAAAGGTTTATTCTTTTTTAATAGAATTAATATGCTTTCTTCCTTGCATAATAAAGTAAGAAGAAGTATAGTTTTTATATGGCTTTAGCCTGAGATTATATATAACGGAGGAGTATGTATGGATATTAAAGAAAACAAAACACCAAAGCCTCCTAAAAAACCGACCATGATTTTTTATGGGATTATTCTACTGGTTTTAGTGGCAATGAATTTTTTTGTTTTACCATCTCTGGCAGAGAGAAGTGTGAAGGAAACCAGTTATGATGTGTTTATTAGTGACTTGGAAAAAGGAAAGGTTACGGAAGTAAGCCTTGGAGAAGGAATTATTTATTTTTCTGAAAAAAAGGAAGGGAAAGGCGATAAGGTTCAGATTTTTAAGACTGGGTATGTAAAGGATGAAAAACTTATTGAGCGCTTGGATGATGCAGGTGTGAAATATGGTTCTGAGTTACCAGAAAAAGTGAACCCACTGGTGAATTTCCTTTTTACCTGGATTTTGCCTTTTGTTCTGATTTGGACTCTGGGCGGATGGCTTATGAGACGGATGATGAAGAACATGGGTGGAGCTGGTGGACCAGGAGCCATGGCTTTTGGCAAGAGCAATGCTAAGATTTATGTGAAGTCTGCTACGGGTATTAAGTTTTCCGATGTGGCAGGAGAGGATGAAGCAAAGGAGCTTTTGTCAGAAATTGTAGATTATCTTCATTATCCTGACAAATATACAGAAATCGGTGCTTCTATGCCAAAGGGTGCACTTTTAGTAGGACCTCCTGGAACTGGTAAGACTCTTCTAGCGAAAGCCGTAGCGGGTGAGGCAAATGTTCCGTTTTTCTCTATTTCAGGTTCTGAGTTTGTAGAAATGTTTGTAGGTATGGGTGCTGCAAAAGTAAGAGACTTGTTTAAGCAGGCCAATGAAAAAGCGCCGTGTATTGTGTTTATTGATGAGATTGATACCATTGGTAAAAAGCGTGATGGAGCCAATATGGGCGGAAATGATGAGCGTGAACAGACTCTGAACCAGCTCCTTACAGAGATGGATGGGTTTGACGGATCGAAAGGTGTTGTAATTCTGGCAGCAACCAACCGTCCCGATTCTTTGGATCCGGCTCTTTTGCGGCCAGGGCGTTTTGACCGGAGAATTCCGGTAGAGCTTCCGGATTTGAAAGGACGAGAAGAAATCCTGAAAGTACACGCAAGAAAAATTAAAATTTCAGATAACGTAGATTTTCATGAAATTGCGAAAGCAGCGTCTGGTGCGTCTGGTGCAGAATTGGCAAATATTGTGAATGAGGCAGCATTAAGGGCTGTCCGTGACAGAAGAAGATTTGCTACACAGGCAGATATGGAAGAGAGTATCGAGGTAGTTATTGCAGGATATCAGAAGAAGAGCAGGGTTTTATCTGAGAAAGAAAAATTGATTGTTTCCTATCATGAAGTAGGACATGCTTTGGTTGCGGCGCTGCAGACCAATTCAGCTCCGGTACACAAGATTACGATTATTCCAAGAACTTCTGGTGCTCTTGGTTATACCATGCAGGTAGATGAAGGAGAACATTTCCTCATGTCTAAGGAAGAACTGGAGAATAAGATTGCCACCTTTACTGGAGGTCGTGCAGCAGAGGAATTGATTTTCCATTCTGTGACAACAGGTGCTTCTAACGATATTGAACAGGCAACTAAGATTGCAAGAGGTATGATTTCCAGATTTGGTATGAGCGATGAATTTGACATGGTTGCTATGGAGAGCATGTCAAATCAGTATCTTGGAGGCGACAGTGCTTTGTCCTGCTCTTTTGAAACACAGACTTTGATTGATAAAAAAGTCATTGAGTTGGTGAAAAAACAGCATGACAAAGCATATAAGATTCTGGAGGATAACATTGCGAAACTTCATGAATTGGCAAAATTCCTTTATGAGAATGAAACCATTACAGGAGAAGAGTTTATGCGGATTCTGAATACGAAGCCACGCATTGGGATGAATGAAGAGGCGGAGCAGACAGGGAAGAAAGAAGAAACAAGAGAATAGAAAAAAGGAAGCTATCGTATTAAGAACTATCAGGAATATTTCCTGTATGTATAATTAGTACGGTAGCTTCATTCTTTACAAGTTATCCATTTCTAAAAGTCGAAAGGACAGATTCAGATAAAATAATTCCTCTGGGTCTTCCAAATCCGTTTCCAGAAGTGCTTTTATTCGTTCCAGGCGGTAGAGAAAGGTACTTCTGTGGATAAACAGAGCCTTGGCAGTTTGCACAGTGTTCAAGTTATGCTCCAGATATACCCGCAAGGTTTTCATATAGTCTGTGTTTTGGACTGCATCCGATTTTTGCAGGTCCAGAAGTTTCTCGTAGCAAATCATATAGCCAGGGAAAATTTTTGTGGCCTGTTTTAAAATATAAGGCATTGCAATTTGGCTGAAATGATGAATCCAGAGCTGAGGTTGGATTTCACAACCCATAGTAAGGGCAGTTAGAGCCTGAAGGTATTGACGCCTCAGATTCATGTGCCCTGTCATGGGACGGCTGTAGCCTGCTTTTAACATACTGTCTCGGATAAAGTAAACCAGGGTTTGAAATACATCTTCTGGCTCCATGGCAAGAAGACTTAGATTATAAAAGCTTACTACATGTTCCTTAAAGACAATGCTGCAGGATGCAGGAAAGTCGTTGCTGATATATTGGCAAATGGTGTTATTGTTTAAGGACCAGCGGCCAGAGCCAGGAGCCAAAATCACAGAACACAGATAGGAATGGGACGGAAGCCATTCCACATGTTCCAAAAGATGGCTGATATTCATATAGTCTGCAGTTCGGTCCGAAAGAATACTTTGAAAAATAGATTGTAATGTTGTACTTCTGGACGAAGATTCGGAATGCATTCGATGAACAATGTATTCTGCATGATGTGCCAGAATCGTAATTAAATACCAATCAGATTCCGAGAAGGGTGACTCGTGCTCAATAATGGATAAATGGTATTTCGCCTGCTCTTCTAAAAAAAGATTGATATTCAGAGAACGATGTCCGCTGATATAAGAAGGAAATAGCACAGGATTGATTTCCTGTGGGGGTATTTGACAGGCTTCATCTTGTAAAAAGGCATTCAGGTATTCCACTCGCTTGGTTGAATCTCGAAAAATATCATATTCCTCCGGAGTTTGGGATAGACCGGATTGTGCAGTAAGAGAAAAATCCATGTCTGTAATACGGAGGGGATTTTGAAATACTTTTCTGGAAGTATCCAAAAGATCGGTAAGGCTTCCATCCTGTTGGCAGATAGAAACCAGTTGTTTTTCCCACTCTTCGTAATAATCAAAGATAGACTGGATAAAATTAAATACATGAATAGCAGACGTATGGCTGGAAAGTAGAATACAGGAAAATTTGCCTTTTGGAAGAACAGAAGTTTCGTTTTTCTGGCAGATAACAAAAATCACATCTTCTGGCATGGAATGGAAGAATTCTAAATCCAAGACCTCTGTAGTAAGATAAATATGGTTACTTTGAAGCCCCCTGTCTGCCTCATAGAAAAAAGGGCGGGCAAGGGGCTGATTTTTTGAAAGAAGACGGTATTCAGCAATATGAAAATGTTTCTTTAAGTTTTCGTATAAAAGTATAGATGTGAGCTGCAAGGTGTCTCCTCCTGAGTTATGTAAGTTAAAGTTGCTACAGAATAAAAGTTTTCGCTAGTTCAGCGGCGTCTACTGCAGATTCTGAGTAGCCGTCAGCTCCGATTTGTTCAGCAAATTCCTTTGTTACAGCGCCGCCACCTACCATGATTTTAAGGCGGTGCTGAGTATCAGACTGGCGGATGGCTTTTACAGTATGCTGCATACTGGAACAAGCGGTGGTCAAGAGTGAAGAAAGACAAACAATGGAAACATCCGGATTTTGTCGTACAGCTTTAATAAATTGTTTTTCCGAGATATCAACACCTAGGTCAATGACTTTAAAGCCAGCACTTCGGAACATAATAGCAACTAGGTTTTTTCCAACATCGTGAAGATCACCCTCTACGGTACCTAAAACCACAGTTCCTACATAGAGTCCTCTCTCGGTTTCCAAGTTTGGAGAGAGGAGATCCAGACCCTTTCTCATACATCTGGCAGAGGCTAGAATTCTGGGGATATCAGCTTCATTATTTTTATAATGTTCCCCCATTTGACGCATAGCAGGTACGAGGCCTTTTTCCAAAATTTCCAAGGCAGGAATGTGCTGCTTTAAGGCTTTTGTAAGGAGTTCTTCTGTTGTTTTGTAATGTCCCTTTTCTACGGATTTACCGATTTCTTCCAAGATGTTATTGTTATTTCCCATACTGTATTCTTCCCATGTGTCATTTTCTTCATTATAGCCTTTATTCCAGTAAAAAACAACTAGTATATGTAATAGTACAAGGCCCATAATAATAGGTAAGATTATTGTCCTGGCAGACCTGGGTTACTAGCATACCATAAGCCTCCATGGAAGCAAAAGTTTTGTCAGGAAAACGGCAGGGCGCTTCTGGATAAGTACATTCTTTGCAACGGGTGCAGCATCCAGCGCCGATAGGGAGCATCTTAGGATAGTCTGCTCTTAAAACATCCTCCAGGGCAAAGAAATGCTCTTTGTGAGCAACTTCTGTTTCCATCATGGTTTCCACATCCATGGAATCTTCTAGGTTTCCTACAGTTTGTACCAGAATACCGTGACGATACTGACGGACACGGTTTTCACATTCCTCCAGGGTACCGCAGCCAGGAGGACAGGACCAGTTTTTGCCATACATATGACAGGTGTTGCTGGCGCACATTTGCCGAACCTCTGGCAGAAGTTGGATGGTGCTGCAATCAAGGGGTGCAATATGAGTAAAACCGGCATGTTTGCCAACGAGTTCTAATTTTTTGTAATCAATCATGGATTCTTCCTTTCTTTTCCTGCATTTATTTTATAGTTCAGGAAACTCTAATTCATCTACAAAACAGTCCTGAAATTCAGGGATTGCAGCCAGCTCCAAAAATTCCACCTGCTGGGACAGACAGACGGTTTGAGCTAGTTCCTCTTTGTTTAAAAGGGCAATTTTGGCACCTTCGCCGGCAGCATTTCCAATGGACTGAATTCTGTCCTTTAATGTGGTGGGAAGTAAGCCGATATTACAAGCATTTTGGGGATTCATATAATTTCCAAAAGCTCCGGCAATGTATATGGTTTGAATTTGTTGGTGGGTAATACCAAGATGTTTCTCAAGAAGCAAAATACCGGCGGAAATAGCGCCTTTCGCAAGTTGCACCTCTCGGACATCTTTTTGGGTAAGATAAACATGAGGAATGTCAGGGTCGAATAAAAAGGCTGTCATATTTTGTTTTTGGGTTATATGAGAGGCAGCAGTTGCCCCACAGATTTCCATTGCTTCTTGATAGGAAAGCATATGCCCCATCTCATCAATAAGTCCTTGTTTCCGTAAGCAAGCAATGGTATCAATAAGCCCTGAACCACAGATTCCTTTTGGTTCACAGTTTCCGATTACAGAGAAGTGGAATCCATTCTCATCCCAAAAAACATGGTCTATGGCACCATCCGCACCACGCATGCCACACTCAATCTTCGCTCCCTCAAAAGCAGGACCTGCGGCAGTGGAGCAGCATACCAGTTGTTTTTTGTTTCCAAGAACGAGTTCGCCGTTTGTGCCAATATCAATCATAAGGGTAATCTCATCCTTTAAATCTGGACGGACGGCCAACAGACACCCCATAGTATCTGCCCCCACAAAACCAGCAATCACTGGAAGAAAAAGTAATTCTCCTTCTGGGTGAATGTGAATCTGGAAATTAGCTGCTTTTTCCCGTATCAGTTTTCTTTGATAAGGAACATAAGGGGCCAAAACCAGAGAACCCATAGGGTATTGAAAGAAAATATGGTGCATACAGGTATTTCCTACCAGACAAATTTGAAGAATTTTTTCTACTTGGATATTGGCAGATTTGGCCAACTCTTGAAGTAAATCGTTGATAGCTTTTTGAATACATCCAGTTAAGGCATCAAATCCATGATGCAAGGTATAGTCTGCCCTTGAGATGACATCTGCACCATAAGCAGTCTGGGGATTTACACAACTGGCAGTACCAAGCTGTTTTCCAGTATGAGCATCCAGCAAATAAGATGCAATGGTAGTTGTGCCGATATCGAAAGCGGCAAGATATCCAGGTTCGTTTTTGGGTATCTTAACAGATGGAGCATAAGGCACACAGCGGGCAGCGGCCTCGGTGAGAATCCGATGTTTCATCTTACTTTTTGAGGTATCTATGTACAAAGAACAGTCTATTTTGGTTTGGCAGGCTTTCACAGTTTCCCAGGAGGAAGAATCAGTGGAAATTTGTATGAGACATTTTTGGCAAGTTCCTTTTCCTGCACAAGGTGCGTCCAGAAAGATACCGGCAGCTTTTAAAGCATTCATAACCGTGGTCCCTTCTTCAACTTCTAAAGAAATCTGTTCTTGTACAAAGTGAAGGCTATAGGTTTGTTTCATTGAACGTTTCCTCCTTTCTATAAAAAAGTATATCAAAAATCCAATTATGAGAAAAGTATAACAAAAAAGGACTGCCGTAGACGGAAATCCTGTCCAGGCAGTCCAAAAGTTGCAAATGGAAAAACATACTACACGTTAAGCTGCCAGTTCTTTTGCTTTCTGTGCAGCAGAAGCAGCATCAGGAGTGTAGGCGTCTGCACCGATTTCATCTGCAAATTCCTGAGTAATAGGAGCTCCACCCACCATGACCTTGATGTTTGGACGGAAAGGAGCTTCATTTAATGCAGCAACGGTTTCTTTCAGAGAAGGCATGGTAGTAGTAAGCAATGCAGAAAGTCCTACGATTTTTACGTCTGGATTTGCCTCAATTGCTTCCATAAATTTGCTCACAGAAACATCTACTCCAAGGTCAATAACTTCAAATCCAGCACTTTCAATCATCATAGCTACCAGGTTTTTTCCAATGTCATGAAGGTCACCGGAAACTGTGCCGATAATCATTTTTCCGTATGTAGTAGCATTATCGCCTGCAAGATGTGGTTTTAATATTTCTACACCTTTTTTCATAGCTTTGGCAGCAATGAGCATTTCCGGAACGAAAATTTCATTTTTCTTAAAACGTTCACCAACCAATCCCATAGCATCAATCATGGAATTTAACAGTTCTACGGCATCACATCCACCGTCCAGTGCTTCTTGAACAAGACCACCTACTAATTTTGTTTTACCAGCAGCAACAGCATCCGCAACAGTTTGAATCTGACTCATAATATATCCTCCTTATATTTTAAGTTCTTAGTTTTTTGGTGCAGGGCCAATGAGGCCTTCTCGATAAGCACCAATATATTCCATACAGTAATCATCCAATCCCAGTAAAGCCTCGGTAGCATAGATATGTCCTAACATATCCTTGTTTACAGGATCCAAAATGGCACTATCCAGTCCTGCATTCATAGCAAGAGTGAGGAAACAACAGTTAATTAGCTTTCTTACAGGCAGATTAAAAGAAATATTACTGATGGCAGCAGTGATATGAATGGAAGGATAATCTTTTCTGATGGTAGAAATGACTTCTACATTCATGGCAATGCCGTCTTCAGAGGTACACAGCATCTCAACTAAAGGGTCAATATGTATTCTGCTTGGAGAGATTCCATATTCTTTTGCCTTTTCCATAATGTGTTTAAAAACACGAAGCCTATCTTGGGCTGTTTTTGGAATACCTGTATTATCGCTTAACAGTGCAATGACTTCCCATTTTTTGTTTTCTTCCTTTGCCATAATTGGGAAGATTTTATCAATTTTATCCCCTTCTCCAGAAACGGAATTAAAAAGTCCTGGGCGTTTACAATGAGTGTATACCTGTGCCAGCACATCTGCACTTGGACTATCAATAGAGATTGGCAGGTCCGTGACTTCCTGAATACAATCAATCATCCATTTTAAGGTTTCTACCTCAATATCTTCGGGAACAGAAGCACAGCAGTCAATGAAAGAAGCATTTGCCTCAGCCTGCATTTTGGCCCTGTTTTTGATAAAGTCTGCATCTCGTCTTGCAATAGCATCTGCCACAGAAGGAATAGAACCGTTAATTTTTTCCCCAATAATTATCATGGTATTGCAAACCTCCTTCTTAAAATTTTCTAACTGTATTGTATCAGAAAAAAGTCTTATGCAACATGCTATAAAGTGAAGCATTTTTTTGATTAGGCTTCATACAGAATGTAGTATGAAGGAGAGAAGAAAGTTTCGTACATTGACTTGTAAAAAATATTTTGCTAGAATTGTTACGTCTAAGAAGGGATTGAGAAAGAAAGGTGCTGATATGAATTATATTGTTTTTGATTTAGAATGGAATCAATGCCCTTATGGAAAGGAACAAGAAAATAGAAGACTTCCATTTGAAATTCTGGAAATCGGTGCTGTGAAGCTGGATGAAAACAAGAATATGGTAGATTCTTTTCAGGAAGTTATTAAACCGGCAGTGTATAAAAAACTTCATTTTCACACCAGAGAAATCCTGGATTTGGATGCAGCAGTTTTAAAACAAGGCTGCCCTTTTCCCAAAGCGGTGAAAAAATTTTTAACATGGTGTGGGCAAGATGTAAAATTTTGCACCTGGGGTTCCTCGGATTTAGTAGAGTTACAGAGAAATCTAAAATATTATAAGCTGTTGTCGCTTTTGAAGGGGCCTATTTTTTATTATGATATTCAGAAACTGTTTGGTCTTGTGTATGAAGGTGAAAAGACAACGAGATCTTTGGAATATGCCATTGATTTTCTGGAAGAAGGAAAAGAGGGCAAGTTTCACAGAGCATTAAACGATGCGCATTATACAGCAGAAATTTTTCGAAAATTGCCTCAAACAGTAATAGAAGAATATGAATCTATTGACTGTTATCAAAATCCAAAGTCTAAGAGCCAGGAAATTCAGATGATTTATCCTGGATACTCTAAGTTTATTTCCAGAGAATTTTTATCTAAGGAAGATGCCATGAAGGATAGGGAGGTAACGAGAACGAAATGTTTCCTTTGCGGCGAGACAGCCAGGAAGAAGGTGCGCTGGTTCTCAGTAAATCCTAAGTCTAATCTATGTCTGGCTTTTTGCCCTGAACATGGATACTTTAAGGGGAAAATCCGTATGAAAAAAACAGATGAAGGAAAATATTATGTGATTAAAACCTTAAAGCTCATAGATTTGGAAGAAGCGGCTTCTATAAGAGAAAGAAAGGAGCTTCTTACCAAGAAGAGGCGAATGAAACGGCATCAAGAAAAAGAAGAAAAAATAGGAAAAGGAGGAAAAACATCTTTATATGGAAACGCAAGTAAGTCAAAAAGAAAATAAGATGGGCATTATGCCAGTAAACCGCCTGCTGTTATCCATGTCTGTGCCTATGATGATTTCTATGTTGGTACAGGCTCTTTATAATGTAGTAGACAGTATGTTTGTGGCACAGCTCAATGAAAATGCACTGACAGCCGTGTCATTGGTGTTTCCTGTACAGAATTTAATGATTTCCGTGGGTGTTGGAACCGGAGTCGGTATTAATGCACTTTTATCCAGAAGTCTGGGAGAAAGAGAATATGAACGGGCAAATCAGGCAGCAAATCATGGTGTATTTTTGGCAATTCTTAGCTACCTTGCATTTGCTGTGTTAGGTGTTTTAGGTGCTGGGATGTTTATGAGCGTGCAAACAAAAGATCCACAGATTGTAAAATATGGAACCCAGTATCTGCAAATTTGCTGTATCTTTTCTTTTGGATTATTTTTACAGATTACTTTTGAGAGATTGCTGCAGTCAACAGGAAAAACTTTGTATACTATGATGAGCCAGTCTCTCGGTGCTATTATTAATATTATTTTAGACCCTATTATGATTTTCGGATTATTTGGATTTCCTCGTATGGAGGTTGCCGGTGCAGCAGCTGCTACAGTAACAGGACAAATTATTGCCTGTATGGTTGGGTTTGTGTTGAACAAGAAAAAGAATACAGAAATTCATCTTACATGGAAGGGATTTAAGATATCTGGACATATTGTAAGAGGGATTTACGCAGTAGGCGTTCCGTCTATTGTAATGTCTTCCATTGGTTCGGTTATGACCTTTGGATTAAATAAGATTTTGATTGCATTTTCATCTACCGCAACAGCAGTTTTTGGTGTATACTTTAAACTCCAGAGTTTTGTTTTCATGCCGGTGTTTGGGCTGAATAATGGTATGGTTCCTATTGTTGCCTATAATTATGGCGCAAGACAGAAGAAGAGGATTACAGAAACCATTGTTTATAGTGCGTGTTATGCAGTAGGAGTTATGCTTGTGGGAGTGATTATTTTTCAAGCATTTCCAGGGAAGCTACTGGAAATTTTTAACGCTTCAGCAACTATGAAGGAAATCGGAATTCCTGCTTTGCGGACTCTAAGTATCTGTTTTGTATTTGCAGGATTTTGTATTGTGTGTTCTTCAGTGTTCCAGGCACTGGGACATGGGGTACTGAGTTTATGGGTATCCCTGGTGCGTCAGCTCTGTGTCTTATTGCCGGTGGCTTATGTACTTGCAAAGGCAGGAGGTCTGCATCTGGTATGGTGGTCATTCCCTATTGCAGAAATTTTCTCAGTATTTATGAGTGCGTTATTTATACGCTACGTATATAAGAAAGAAATTGCACCTTTGGAAAATTAAGGGTATAATAAGGCATACTTAAATTTAGTGTATCAAGTATTCAAAGAAATATATCAAAAAATAAAAGGAGAATTAGACAATGAAGCAGGATATGATTGTTATTCTGGATCTGGGAAGCACAGAAAATACTGTATTAGCCAGAGAAATTCGTGAATTAGGTGTTTACAGTGAGATTCATCCACATGATATTACAGTGGATGAACTCCAGAAACTGGATAACGTAAAAGGTATTATTTTAAACGGCGGTGAGAACCGTGTGGTAGATGGTGAGGAAGTGCAGATAAGAGAGGAGCTGTACAGCTTAGGAATTCCTATGATTTCTGTGGATTATCCTCAGTCTAAATGTGAAAAACAGCTTCCAACACTTCCAGATACAGAAACATTAAAAACTTTTGTTTTCCAGGAATGTAAAGCAGAAGCAAACTGGAACATGAAAAACTTTATTGCAGACCAGGTAGAGCTTATTCGTAAACAGGTTGGAGACAGAAAGGTACTTCTGGCTTTATCCGGTGGTGTAGACTCATCTGTTGTTGCTGCTATGTTAATTAAAGCAATTGGACAGCAGTTAGTTTGTGTTCATGTAAATCATGGTTTAATGCGTAAAAATGAGTCCGAAAGTGTTGTAAAGGTGTTCCGTGATGAACTTCATGCAAACCTTATTTATGTAGATGCTACAGAACGTTTCCTTGGAAAACTGGAAAATGTAGCAGATCCAGAAGAAAAGAGAAAAATTATCGGCGGTGAATTTATCCGCGTTTTTGAAGAAGAAGCAAGAAAACTGGAAGGAATTGATTTCTTGGGACAGGGAACTATTTATCCAGATATCATTGAAAGTGGTACAAAAACAGCAAAATGCGTGAAATCCCATCACAATGTAGGAGGTCTTCCGGAAGATTTACAGTTTGAGTTGGTAGAGCCTCTGAAACAGCTCTTCAAAGACGAAGTTCGTGCTTGTGGTATTGAACTTGGCCTTCCGGCAGAAATGGTTTACCGTCAGCCATTCCCAGGTCCTGGACTTGGTGTAAGATGTCTTGGTGCAATTACCCGTGACCGTTTGGAGGCGCTTCGCGAATCCGATGCGATTCTCCGCGAGGAATTTGCTAAAACAGGTCTGGATAAGAAAGTATGGCAGTATTTTACTGTAGTACCAGATTTCAAAGCTGTTGGTGTAAGAGATAATGCAAGAAGTATGGGATATATGGTGGTGATTCGTGCTGTCAACACCATTGATGCCATGACTGCATCCATTGAAAGAATTGATTACGATATTCTGGAAAGAATTTGTGCTCGAATTACAGCAGAAGTTCCAAGCGTCAGCAGAGTGTGCTATGAAATTACGCCGAAGCCGGTGGCTACGATTGAATTCGAATAAATCGAGTTGCTTAAAAAAGCCAGTGTTTATGCGGGTTTCAGCGATTTCG
>CAJKMA010000061.1 GCA_905200905.1 uncultured Bacillota bacterium | reverse complement strand
CACATAAAAGGAGACAAATGTATGAGCAAACCGATTGTAGCAATAGTTGGAAGGCCTAATGTAGGGAAATCTACACTGTTTAATGCGTTGGCAGGGGAGAAGATTTCTATTGTAAAAGATACACCAGGGGTTACCAGGGACCGAATTTATGCGGAAGTAACCTGGTTGGACAAGACCTTTACCATGATTGATACCGGCGGTATTGAGCCGGAGAGCAAGGATATTATTTTATCCCAAATGAGAGAACAGGCACAGATTGCCATTGATACAGCAGATGTCATTGTTTTCATGACAGATGTAAAACAGGGGCTGGTAGATGCGGACGCCAAGGTGGCTGACATGCTGCGAAGAAGTAATAAACCAGTGGTTCTGGTAGTGAATAAGGTAGACAGCTTCCAGAAATATATGCTGGATACCTATGAGTTTTATAATCTTGGTATCGGGGAGCCAATTCCGATTTCTGCTGCCTCCATGCTTGGACTTGGTGACATGTTGGATAAAGTGGCAGAATATTTTCCAAATCAGGATGTGGAAGAAGAAGAGGATGACATTCCGAAAATTGCTGTAGTAGGAAAACCAAATGTAGGAAAATCTTCTCTGATTAATAAAATTCTGGGAGAAGACAGGGTTATTGTATCTGATATCGCAGGTACTACCAGAGATGCCATTGACACAAAAGTCGTTTATAAAGGAAAAGAATACACCTTTATTGATACAGCCGGACTTCGTCGAAAGAATAAAATCAAAGAAGAGTTAGAGCGTTACAGTATTATCCGTACGGTAACTGCAGTGGAGCGTGCAGATGTGGTGGTGATGATGATTGATGCTACGGAAGGCGTGACAGAGCAGGATGCAAAAATTGCAGGAATTGCTCATGACAGAGGAAAGGGTATTGTTATTGCGGTAAACAAATGGGATGCCATTGAAAAAAATGATAAAACCATTTACAAATTCACCAATAAAGTAAGAGAAACGCTTTCTTACATGCCTTATGCAGAGATTATGTTTATTTCTGCACAGACCGGACAGAGAATTCCGAAATTGTTTGAAACCATTGATATGGTACTGGAAAATCAAACCTTGCGTATTCAGACAGGTGTGCTGAATGAAATTATTTCAGAGGCGATTGCTATGCAGCAGCCACCTTCTGATAAAGGAAAACGTCTGAAAATATTCTATACCACACAAGTGTCTGTAAAACCACCTACCTTTGTTATTTTTGTGAATGACAAAGAGTTGATGCATTTTTCTTATGTGCGGTATTTGGAAAATAAAATCAGAGAAGCTTTTGGATTTAAGGGAACCTCCTTGAAATTTATTATCAGGGAAAGGAAAGAAGGGGAAAAATAATCATGTTACCACGTATTATCTGTCTGGCAGTAGGGTATGTATGCGGACTGTTTCAGACCTCCTATATTTATGGGAAGAAAAGAGGGATTGATATTAGGGAACACGGAAGCGGCAATGCAGGAACAACCAATGCCTTGCGTACATTGGGGAAAAAAGCTGGAGCTCTAACTCTTTTGGGTGATTGCTTAAAATGTGTGCTTGCAGTAGTGCTTGCCAGATTGTTGTTTGGAGGGCATCAGGAAACGGATTTGTTGGCTTTGGAACTATATGCTGGTGCGGGATGTATCCTTGGACATAATTTCCCTTTCTATTTAAAATTTAAGGGCGGCAAAGGCATTGCGGCTTCCGTAGGGCTTTTACTTGCTTTTGATATTCGGATTTTTCCTATTTGTGCTGTATTATTTTTTGCCACCTTCTTCTTGACACACTATGTATCCTTGAGTTCTTTGCTGGCTTATCTGGGATTTTTGATTTCTGTTGTAGTATTTGGACAGATGGGAATGCTGGATTGTACGCAGCCAGTACTTTGGGAAATTTATGGATTGTCTGCAGGACTTACTGTGCTGGCCTATTGGAGACACAGACAAAATATTGTGCGTCTGGTGCACGGAAATGAAAATAAAATTTATCTGGGGAAAAAGAGGTAAAACCATGGCGAAAGTAAGTGTAATAGGAGCAGGTAGTTGGGGAACAGCCTTGGCAATGCTTCTTGTGGGGAATGGACATGATACGATACTCTGGTCTCATAGAGAGGAACAGGCAGCTGAACTTTCAAAAACCAGGGAGCATAAGGATAAGCTTCCGGGAGTGATGTTGCCACAAGAGTTAGAGATTACCAGTAGTTTGGAACGAGCTGCTAAGAATAGAGATGTTTTGGTGCTGGCAGTTCCTTCTGTGGCTGTACGGGAAACTTCAAAAAAATTGAAACCATATGTAGTGCAGAGGCAACTGGTTGTCAATGTGGCAAAAGGAATTGAAGCTCATACCTTAACTACCCTGACAGATATGATAGAAGAAGAACTTCCAGGGGTTCGCGCTTGTGTTTTGTCGGGGCCAAGCCATGCAGAAGAGGTAAGCAGAGGCCTTCCTACCACTTGTGTGGTGGGAGCCAGAGATAAAAAAACAGCAGAATATTTGCAGAATATTTTTATGAGTCCAGTGTTTCGGGTATATATCAGTCCGGACATTCTTGGGATTGAATTAGGTGGTGCTTTGAAAAATGTGATTGCCTTGGCAGCAGGAACAGCAGATGGTCTTGGATATGGTGATAATACTAAGGCGGCCTTGATTACAAGGGGTATTACGGAGATTGTCCGTCTTGGAGTTGCTATGGGTGCGAAGGCAGAGACTTTCTACGGATTATCTGGAATTGGAGATCTTATTGTGACCTGTGCTAGCAAACATAGCCGTAACAGAAAAGCAGGATATCTTATGGGGCAGGGCAGAACCATGGAGCAGGCCATGGCAGAGGTTAAAATGGTAGTGGAAGGCGTCTATTCAGCGAAGGCTGGATTGGAGCTTTCTAGAAAGTACCAGGTAGAAATGCCGATTATTGAACAGGTGAATAGAGTGCTGTTTGAGGAGAAAGAACCTGGGGAGGCTGTGAGAGAGCTCATGGTGCGTGATAAAAAAATAGAATCCTGGGATAGCTCCTGGAAGTAAAAAAAGAGGATGTTACACAAAATACAATCCGTAGTTTTGATTGTCATTTTGAAGTAACATCCTTTTTTGCCCTATTATTTTATGATGTAGGGAACCATATCTTCAGGTATTCCTGCCACGCGTTGCTGAATGTCCATGGCAGTAATAGCAGCCATTTCTTCTTCTGTGAGCGTAAAATCGAAAATCTGACTATTTTCTTCAATACGATCTTTATGTACAGATTTTGGAATGACAGAAATTCCCTGTTGAAGCAGCCAACGCAAACCTATCTGGGCGGGAGTTTTTTTATGGCGATTTCCAATTTCAATCATCAGCGGGCTGTTTAAGTAGGCGCCTCTTGCCAGAGGAGCATAGGCTTGTACTGTAATATGGTGTTCCTTGCAGTAGGCAAGAAGTTGCGGATGATTAAAAAGTGGATGAAATTCCACTTGGTTTACAGCTGGGATGATATCTGTGGAAGCCATCAAAGTTTCTAAATCCTGGATAGAAAAGTTGGAAACACCAATGGATTTGATTTTTCCTTGACTCTGAAGTTTTTCCATGATTTTCCAAGTATCACAAAAACAGCCTGGTACAGGCCAGTGGATTAGATATAAATCCACGTAATCAAGACCGAGACGTTCTAGGCTTCTATGAAAACTGTCTTCAATATCTCCAATACGTTGTGCTGTATTCCAGATTTTTGTGGTAATAAATAAGTCCTCTCTTGGGACGTCTAGTGCTTTTAATGCTTTTCCAATGCCTTCTTCGTTTTTATAAAAAGAAGCAGTATCAATTAAATGATATCCAGAGGAGACAGCATCCCCTATGGTCTGCCTTACTTCAGCATCATCTGTAACCTTGTAAACACCCAGCCCTAATAGAGGCATTTCTCTTGCGTCATTTAGTTGTATTACATGTTCACCAAAAGACATAAAATTACCCTCCTTAATGTCCTTACTAGTATAGCATGAAAATGTGAAAAATGTTAGACAAATTTATTAAATAAGTATTCTGACAAGAAATATTATAAAAAGTTTGTTTAAAAATATACAGAGTCAGGAATAAAAACGCATTTTTCTTAAAATTACACAAAAAATCTCGATGGGGTATGGTTAAAATGTCCCAAATGATAATTTGGCGTATTAAAATGATAACGTAAAAAAGTAACAAAGAAACAAAAAACAAGGAGGGATTTGTTGAAAATATTTACCTTATGAACAGGGAAAAAAACATAAAATATCTTGATAAAAGATGAAAAAACATGTATAATCAAGATAATTGATAAATTATTGTCATTCATTATGCCTAGAAAAAATAACGAGGCAGAGAAAGGATGGAAATATGCATTTAATTAAAGATGAAAATGGAAATGTGATTCCTCATGGAAGTGAAGGACATCATCATGACCATGAACACAACCATGAACATTGTCATGAATGTAAAGAAGGCTGTGAGAAAAACTGCACAGATGAAGTGGTAGCGCTGCTGAATTATATGCTTTCTCATAACCAGCATCATGCAGAAGAATTGGATCAGATGGCTGACAACCTGGTAAAACTGGGAATGGAAGATGCTGCCAGAACCATCAAAGAAGGCGTTGCTGATTTTCAAAAAGGTAATATGCGCCTTGGATTAGCGTTGACCTTAGTAAAAGAACATTTGAAATAGGCTTATAAAAGGAGGCTTTATAAAATTATGTGTCTTGCAACGGTTCAGAAAGAAAGTGACAACACGGTAATCTGTAAGATGGTAAGCCGTATTGATGTGGACGGGGATAAAGTGATTCTTCGTGACATTATGGGCGAAACAAAAGTAATAGAAGGTAAGATTTTAATGGTTGATTTGGCAAACAGCATTGTAAAGCTGGACTGCCAGTAAGATTTTGGTTTTAAAGGGTAACACCTTAAAATAAAAAAACTCAATATGCGGAGGTAGAAACTAATGAAATTATCAGAAGCAATGAAAGAAAAAATGCTCCTTTCTTTTGAGCTGTTCCCACCAAAAACAGACAAAGGTATGGAAAATCTTCCAGGCACAATTGAACATTTGTGCAAATACCAGCCAGCTTACATTTCTTGTACATATGGCGCTGGTGGAACAAACGTAGGAAAGAATATGGATGTGTGCAAAATGATTCAGGATGCAGGTACTGTTCCTGTAACTCATTTTACCTGCATTGGAAACACAGCAGAAGGCATTAAAGACCAGCTGCAGAATTATCTGGATAATGGTGTGGATCACATGCTGGCACTGCGCGGTGACCTTCCATTTGGATGGACAGGAACAGGCGGAGATTTCGCATATGCAACAGACTTAGTAGCTTATGTTCGTAAAGAATTTGGCGATAAAATCGAAATCGCTGTTGCAGGTTCACCAGAAGGACATATTTCCTGTCGTAGTCTGGAGTCTGATATTGCTGTTCTGAAACAGAAACAGGATAATGGTGCAGACTACATCATGACACAGCTTTGCTGGGATATGGAACAGTTTAAATACTGGCTGGATGCTATCCGTTGCGCTGGAATCACTATGCCAGTTGATGTTGGTATTATGCCAATTCTGGATCAGGCTGCTACCATTAACATGGCTCTTTCACGTAATGCTTGTGTAATGCCTCGTGAACTTTGCGAGATTATCTCCAGAAACTGGATTTTCCCGAACCCATTCGTAAAAGATCCATTTGATGCAGATGTAGAAGGTAAGAAAGAAAGATTCAGAGAAGCTGGTATTGAATATACAATTAATCAGATTGATGAATACCGTGCATGTGGTATCAATGGTATCCATCTGTATGCTCTGAATAAGTGGAAAGACGTATCTGAAATTATTGATAGATCTGGTCTTTGCACATTAGTTTAAGAATGGAATGATTAGGAGGTGCCCTTTATTATGGCACATGTAATTGCGGTTGCTGGAAAAGGCGGCGTAGGTAAGACAACATTGACTGGATTAATAATTCAGTATTTGGGTGAAAAGGGCAAGGGTCCTATTCTTGCGGTTGATGCAGATGCAAATTCAAACCTGAATGAAGTACTGGGTGTGAAAGTGGAATCCACTTTGGGTGATGTTCGGGAGGAGGTTGCCAGATCAGAAATGGCAAAAGATAATCCTATTCCGGCTGGAATGACCAAGGCAGACTATATGGAGTTTAAGTTTGATGATGCGTTGGTGGAAGATGATGATTTTGATCTTTTGGTTATGGGGCGTACACAAGGAAAAGGCTGTTATTGTTTTGTAAATGGTCTTTTGCAGGCGCAGCTTCAGAGACTTGAGAAAAATTATCCTTACATTATTGTAGATAATGAAGCTGGTATGGAACATATCAGCCGTGGCGTGCTTCCAAGCATGCAGACAGCGATTTTAGTCAGCGATTGCTCCAGAAGAGGAGTGCAGGCAGTTGGCAGAATTGCAGAATTGATTAAGGAATGCGATATGCATCCTAGTCAGGTTGGCCTGATTATCAACCGTGCTCCTGGTGGAGTTCTGAATGAGGGTACAAAGGAAGAAATTGAAAAACAGGGGCTTCAGCTTTTAGGGGTTGTACCTCAGGATGAGACTGTTTTTGAGTATGACTGTGATGGTACACCTACCATTCAGCTTCCAGAAGACTCTCCGGTGAAAAAAGCAATACGGGACATTGTAGATAAATTAGGTTTATAGTGATAAAGCGTAAGCTTTTCCCTCTTTGTTTAGTAATTGCTGCGAGGCAAAGAGGGTTTTTTATAAAGCTTTATAACCCCCTGGGGCGGATAAATGGGGAAGCCCCAATATTTGAAGTGTGCCGACTTCAGAAAGTATGAAAAAGAGGCGATAGTAAAAGGAGGATATTCATGAGTGAATTCAGATTAGCTACAGTAGAAGAATTTGAAGCTGCTACTGCGAGACTCCTGGAGACAGCTGCTAAAGTAGGCGCTGATACCTGGCAGGCTCGTGTAAAAAATCAGACACCACATTGTAAATTCGGAGAAGAAGGTATCTGCTGCCGTATTTGTACTATGGGACCATGCCGTATTACAAAGAAAGCTCCAAGAGGTATCTGTGGATGTGACGTTCATGGTATCGTTGGTCGTAACTACCTGAAATTTACAGCAGGTGGAGCTGCTACACACTCTGACCACGGACGTGAAATCTGTCATACATTGTATGAAACATCAGCAGATGGCTGCTACACAGTAAAAGATCCTGAGAAACTGATTCGTATTGCAAAAGAGTGGGATATCGAAACAGAAGGAAAAGATATCTACGATTTGGCACATGAAGTTGCTTTAGCAGGTTTAAACGAATATGGAAAACCATTCGGAACACAGAAATTCTTAAAGAGAGCTCCGGAATCACAGCAGAAATTATGGGAAGAGAACGAAATTGCTCCTCGTGCAATCGACAGAGAAGTAGCTAGTTCTATGCACATGGCACATATGGGATGTTCTTCTAAACCAGAAGCACTTGTAAAACAGGCTCTTCGCTGTGGCCTTGGCGATGGATGGGGCGGTTCCATGATGGGAACAGAATTCTCTGACGTACTTTTCGGTACTCCAAAGCCAATCGAAACAGAAGCGAACTTAGGTGTTATGGTAGAAGAGAACGTAAACATCGTTGTTCATGGACATGACCCAAGTCTTTCTGAAATGATCTGTGAAGTAGCTGACAGCCCGGAAATGATTGCATACGCAAAAGAAATGGGTGCAAAAGGTATTACTATTTCTGGTGTTTGCTGTACATCAAATGAAGTTGCAATGCGCCGTGGTATTCCAATGGCTGGTAACTTCTTACAGCAGGAAAATGTTGTATTGACAGGTGCCTGTGAAGCAATTGTTGTTGACGTTCAGTGTATTTTCCCAGCTTTGGGACCTCTGAGCAAATGCTTCCATACAAAGTTCATCACAACATCTCCAATTGCTCAGATGCCAGATTCTGAATTTATCCGTTTTGATGCCCATACAGCTGTAGAGAAAGCTACTCAGATTGTAAAATTGGCAATCGAAAACTTTAAAAACAGAAAACCAGAATTAGTACATATTCCTCAGATGAAACAGAAAGCAACTGTTGGATATTCCACAGAAGCAATTGTAAAAGTTCTGGATGGTGTTACAAACTCACAGGTAGATGTAACAGGAACTACAAAACCATTATTACAGTGTATTACATCTGGTGTACTTCGTGGTGCAGTTGCTATGGTTGGATGTAACAACCCGAGAGTTCGTCCTGACTTAGCTCACATTGAACTGATGAAGAAGATGGTTGCAAACGATATTATCATCATTGCTTCCGGATGTTCTGCACAGGCTGCTGCAAAAGCAGGTCTTATGGACAAAGCTGCAAAAGATATTTGCGGTGCTGGCCTTAAGAGAGTCTGTGAATTAGCAGATATTCCTCCAGTACTTCACATGGGATCTTGTGTAGATATTTCCCGTATGCTGGTTCTGGCTGCAACACTTGCGAAAGATGCAGGTCTGCATATTTCCCAGCTGCCAGTTGTTGGATGTGCTCCTGAATGGATGTCTGAGAAAGCTGTTTCTATTGGTAACTATGTTATCGGATCTGGTATTGATACATTCTTAGGTGTAGATCCTTATGCATCAGGTTCCAGTGAAATGGTTGAAATCCTGACAAACGGTACAAGAGAATGGTGTGAAGCAGCATTTACTGTAGAAAAAGATATTGATAAATTAGGTGATGCCATGATGGCAAGAATCGAAGAGAAGAGAGCAGCTCTTGGCATCTAATCTTTGAGGACACTGAAATAACTCTAGAAAGGTGAATGACATGAAAATAGCAGTTACAGGGAAAGGCGGCGTAGGAAAAACCACCTTTGCAGCAACCCTTGCCAGATTGTATGCAGATGAAGGAAAGCATGTGCTTGCTGCGGATGTAGACCCGGATGCCAATCTGGGACTGGCTCTTGGATTTGATGAGGAAACCCTGGATTCTATTATTCCTATTACAAAAATGAGAAAATTAATAGAAGAGAGAACGGGAGCTGGGGCAGATAATCAGTTTTATACCTTGAATCCTAAGGTGAGTGACATTCCAGATACCTATTCAAAAATGGTAAACGGAGTCAGACTTCTGGTGTTAGGAACTGTGGAAACTGGAGGAGGCGGATGTGTTTGTCCGGAGCATGTGATGCTTCGTAGAATCATCAGTAATCTGGTGCTTCACAGAGACGATGTGGTGATTTTGGATATGGAGGCAGGCCTGGAGCATTTAGGAAGAGGAACTACTGAATCCATGGATCAGTTCATTGTGGTGATTGAGCCTGGTGCAAGGAGTGTACAGACTTACAAGAATGTGAAACGCCTCGCAAAGGATTTAGGCGTAAAACAGGTACGTGTTGTGGCAAATAAGGTGCGCAATGAAGAAGATGAGGCTTTTGTAAGAAACAAAATTCCTGCTGAGGACCTGTTAGGTTTCATTCATTACAACACAGAGGTTATTGATGCTGACCGTCAGGGGCAGTCCCCTTATGATTTCAGCAACACAGTGAAAGAAGAAATCACAAAAATCAAATCTATAATCGATGAAGGATTATGATATGTTAGGAGGAAAAAACATTGACATTATTTGAAACCGTATTTAGTGGAAATGACGCTGTTTATGGATTAACAGAAGGCGCAATCAATGCTGCCATTGAACAGCACGGAGCTGATAAAGCAATCAGCTTCCCGAATACAGCTTACAGCTTACCTTGCTACTACGCTGTAACAGGTGTAAAAGTTGGCACATTGGGAGAATTAAAAGAAGCTTTAGGTGTTGTAAAAACACTTATGACAAGAGAAATGAGAACACATGATGTATTTATGTCAGGTGTTGCTACTGCTCTTTGTGCGGAGTTTATCGAAGTTTTAAAATATATTGATGGTGCAACTCCATATGAAGAACCATGTTACGGACATTTAGCAGATGCTGTAATCCGTGAACTTGGTGTACCTCTTGTAACCGGAGATATCCCAGGTGTTGCTGTAATTCTTGGAAAAGCTCCTACAACAGAAGATGCAGTTGCTTTGGTTAAGAGCTATCAGGCACAGGGTATTCTGGTAACTTTAGTAGGCGATGTCATTGATCAGCTTGCAGAAGCAGGTATGAAGACTGGTGCTAATGTACGTGTAATTCCATTAGGAAAAGATGTAACATCTGTTATCCATGTTGTATCTGTTGCATTAAGAGCAGCTCTGATCTTTGGTAACATTACACCAGGTGATGCTGGAAACTTAATGAAATATACTATGGAACGTGTTCCTGCATTCGTTAATGCGTTTGCACCGTTGAATGATGTAATCGTTGCATGTGGAGCAGGTGCCATTGCACTTGGATTCCCTGTAATCACAAACCAGGAAGGTGTATCTGAAGTTCCTAAGAGCTTAATCGTTCAGACAGATGTAAGCAAATTCAATGCAACTTCTTTGGAAGCTCGTGATATCAAGATTAAAATCACAAACATTGATATTCCTGTTGCTTTCGCATCTGCATTTGAAGGTGAAATCATTCGTAGAGGCGATATGCAGGTAGAATTTGATGGTTCCCGCGTAGACTGTGCTGAGTTAGTACATACAGTAGATGCTTCTGAAATTGAAGACCATAAGATTACTGTTGTGGGACCAGAAGCAGATGAAATGGAACTGGGAAGCAAAAACAGCATTGCATATGTTGTGAAAGTTGCTGGTAAGAACATGCAGCCAGACTTCGAGCCAGTTATTGAGCGTAAATTCCATAACTACATTAACTGCATCGAAGGTGTATATCATACAGGACAGCGTGATATGCAGCGTATCCGTATCAGCAAAGATGCATTTAATGCAGGATTCCGTATCAAACATATCGGTGAAGTATTATATGCTTCTGTTAAGAATGAATTTGATGCTGTTGTCGACAAATGTGAAGTTGTGATCTACACAGATCCTGCTGAATGTACAAGAATCCGTCATGAAGTAGCAATTCCTACTTTCAATAAACGTGATGACAGACTGAAATCTCTGACTGATGAATCTGTAGATGTATATTACAGCTGTATCCTTTGCCAGGCATTCTCCCCATCTCACGTATGTGTTGTAACACCAGAACGTCTGGGACTTTGTGGCGCGGTTTCATGGCTGGATGCAAAAGCTACAAACGAGCTTGATCCAAACGGACCTTGCCAGGTAATCACAAAAGAAAGACCAATCGATGAAAGAATCGGTGAGTACGAAGACGTAAACGAAGCAGTGCGTAAATTCTCTCAGGGTGCTCTGGAAGATGTATCTCTGTACTCCATCATGGAAAAACCAATGACATCCTGCGGATGCTTCGAATGTATTTGTGGTATCGAGCCATTCTCCAATGGTGTTGTTATTACAAACCGTGAATATGCAGGAATGACTCCTCTTGGAATGACCTTCCCAGAACTGGCTTCGATGACAGGTGGTGGTGTTCAGACACCAGGCTTCATGGGACATGGTAAACACTTTATCGGTTCTAAGAAGTTCATGAAAGCAGAAGGCGGTATTGAACGTATCGTATGGATGCCAAAAGAACTGAAAGAATTTGTTGCTGACAGAGTAAATGCTACAGCAAAAGAACTGTATGGAATTGATAACTTCACAGATATGATTGGTGATGAAACAATTGCAACAGATCCTGAAACACTGGTTGCTTTCTTAACAGAAAAGAATCATCCAGCACTTTCTATGGAACCAATGATGTAAAAAATGAAATGGGAGCATCTTTTCGAATGGGAAGAGCTCCCGTTTCCACTGTTTACAATAGTGGATTGAAAAACTCCAGTTTGAAGAGGAGATTTTTAGAAGGTTATCGGGAAGTTTTTCTATGGAAAATACTAGGGAATCTTGTCAATAACTCTTGTTATGTAGTATAATGTAGGCGGCAAATGCGGATTGCCATAAGTGTTTGCCGTTTATAAAAAATATGAAGGAGGCTAACTGAAATGCCGTTTAATCAGAAACCACAGAAATTCAATGCAAACATTAACACAGTTGAAATTGGATGCGGGGACAAAGCTATTAAGTTAGGAGGAGAATGTACATTTCCTTTCTATACTTTTGACGCTCCAATGGAAAATGCACCAAAAGTAGGTGTGGAAATTTCCGATATGGGTCTTGCTAATATTCCTGGTATCCAGGCATATTACGCTGGTGCTGAATCCATGGCAGATATTGCTAAAAAAGCAGAAGCTATGGAAGGTGCAGATTTTGTATGCTTACGTTTGGAAGGCGGAGATCCAAACGGAGAAAACAAATCTGTTGAAGAATTGATTGCCATTGTTAAAGAAGTTGCTGAAGCTGTTACTTGCCCATTAGTAGTAGAGGGATGCAAGAACGTAGAGAAAGACTCTGAACTGCTTCCAAAAGTTGCTGAAGCATTACAGGGTAAAAACGCTTTAGTTCTTTCTGCAAGAGAAGAAAACTACAAAGCAGTTGGTGCTGCTGCAGGTCTTGCTTACAACCAGAAGGTTGGTGCTGAGTCTGCTGTTGATATCAACCTTGCAAAACAGTTAAATGTTGTAATGACACAGTTAGGTGTGAAAGCTCAGGACATCGTTATGAACGTTGGTTCTGCTGCTGTAGGTTACGGATTTGAATACGTTGTTTCCACTATGGACCGTATCAAAGGTGCTGCATTATCTCAGAATGATAATATGCTGCAGATGCCGATCATCACAACGGTAGCTGATGAATCCTGGAGTGTAAAAGAAGCTATGGCTTCTGAAGAAGATATGCCTGAATGGGGAGCTCTGGAAGACAGAGGTATCAGTATGGAAGTTCAGACAGCAGCAGCTGTACTGGCATCTGGTTCTGATGCTGTTATTTTGAAACATCCTCAGTCCGTTGCAACTATCTCAAAAATGATTAAAGAATTAATGTAATCGTAGAACAGGAGGATTTAAACAAATGGCTTTAACAGGTATTCAAATCTTTAAAATGACACCAAAGAAAAACTGTAAAGAGTGCGGATGCCCTACATGTATGGCTTTCGCTATGAAAGTTGCTCAGGGTGCACTGGAAATTTCCAAATGCCCTCATATGTCTGAGGATGCACTGGCTGAATTATCCGAGGCTACCGCTCCGCCAATGAAGACAATCAAAGTTGGTGCTGGTGAAAACGAGTACACCTTAGGTGGTGAAACTGTTTTATACAGACATGAGAAAACTTTTGTCAGCAAGACAAGATATGCAGTAGCTGTTTGCACAGATATGGATGATGCAGCAGTAGATGCAAAACTTGCTGAACTTCAGAAAGTTGATTATGACCGTATCGGTGAAAGAATGTACGTAGAAATGGTATATGTAAACTTTAGAGAAGGTGCAGACAAAGACCGCTACGTAGAAATGGTTAAAAAAGCAGCAGCTACAGGAAGAACTTTAGTTCTTGGATGTAAAGATGTAGAAGTTGCAAAAGCAGCTCTGGAAGTATGCAAAGATGGCAAACCAGTATTAAATGGTGCTACAGCAGCAAATTACGCTGAAATGAACGAAGTTGCAAAAGCAGCAGGTGTTGTTCTCGGTGTATCAGGTGCTGACTTAAACGAAGTTTATGATACTGTAGCTGCATTAGAAAAAGCAGGAAATAAAAACCTGGTAATTGATGCTACAGGTGCTTCTATTAAAGAAGCATATGCAAACGCTGTTCAGATTCGTCGTGCTGCATTAAAAGATCAGGATAGAACTTTTGGATATCCTACTATCGTTAATACAGCAGTACTGGCTCATGGTGACAGAAACTTACAGCAGGCTCTTGCTTCTCTGTTCACAATGAAATATGGTTCTATCGTTGTTATGGAAACTCTGGATTATGCAGAAGCTCTTCCATTATTCGGTTTAAGACAGAACGTATTTACAGACCCACAGAAGCCAATGAAAGTGGAACCAGGCGTATATGCATTAAATGGTGCTGATGAAAACTCTGTTTGCCTGACAACTGTAGACTTTGCTCTTACTTACTTCGTAGTATCCGGTGAATTGGAACGTTCCGGTGTTCCATGTAACCTGATCATCTCTGATGCAGGCGGACTTTCTGTATTAACAGCTTGGGCTGCTGGTAAATTATCTTCTGCATCTGTTGCAAAATACATTCAGGAAAACGTAGAAGGTAAAGTAAAATCCAGAAAACTGGTTATTCCAGGAAAAGTTGCCGTATTAAAAGGTGATATCGAAGCAAAACTTCCAGGATGGGAAATCATTGTAGGACCTATGGAAGCTGTACAGTTAGTAAAATTCTTAAAAGATTTAACTGCTTAATGTTTGTATAACAGCTATGGCAGGCTGTGTAATGCTACAGTGAAAACTGTACATATGAAGAAGCCGGTCCGCTTTATGCGGGCCGGATATTCTCACACATCTCTTTTTCATTTCCCAACTTCCCCCAAATTTAATTGGCAGTGGGGAAGGTATCAAATGAATAGAGTGAAAAAAGGTGTAAAAAAATTATATATATAGTAAAAGGAGAACTATTATGGCTAAATTTGTTACAATTGGTGAAAGAATTCACTGTATTTCCCCAGCAATCCGTAGAGCAATGGCTGAGCGTGATCCAGAACCAATTTTAAAACGTGCAAAAGAACAGTTAGATGCTGGTGCAACTTATCTGGATGTAAATATCGGACCTGCTGAAAACGATGGAGAAGATTTGATGAAATGGGCTGTTCAGTTGATTCAGTCTAACTTTGACAACGTTCCATTGGCTCTGGATACAGCTAACAAAAAAGCAATTGAAGCTGGTATCTCCGTATATAACAGAAGCAAAGGAAAACCAATCGTAAACTCTGCAGATGCAGGCGGAAGAATTGAAAACATCGACCTTGCAGCAGCAAACGATGCAATCGTTATTGCTCTTTGCTCCGCAGAAGGTATTGCAGCAGACAATGATGAACGTATGATGCACTGCCAGAACATGCTGGAAAGGGGTATGATGTTAGGTATGGAACCAACTGATTTATGGTTTGACCCATTATTCCTGGTTGTAAAAGGTATGCAGGACAAACAGATGGAAGTTCTGGAAGCAATCAAGATGTTCAGTGATATGGGACTGAATTCTACAGGTGGTCTTTCCAATAACTCCAACGGTATGCCAAAACATATCCGTCCAATTATGGATTCTGCTTTAGTAGCTATGTGCATGATGCAGGGTCTTACATCCGCAATCGTAAATCCATGTGATTTAAGACTGATGGAAACCATTAAATCTTGTGATGTATTCAAAAACAATACATTATATGCAGATTCTTATCTGGAAATTTAATTTTATACAAGACAATTTATGAAAGGCTGCTGCAATTTTGTAGCAGCCTGTATAAAAAGCAGAGAAAGGCAGAGTTTCTATGTTTAAAGTGACTTTTAAATTCGAAAGCGGCGAGGATGTCACGACCTTTGCCCAGGAAGGTGAAAATCTGTTGGAAGTAGCTCGTCTCACCAATGTAGCCATTGATGCCCCATGTGGTGGCAATGCTTCCTGCGGAAAGTGTAAAGTAAAATTAGTTGAGGGTGAACTCCATTCTCCCCAAACCCGTCATATTTCTGACGAAGAATATCAGGGCGGCTGGAGACTGGCATGTGTAAGTAAGATTACAGGCGATGTTGCGGTGGAAGTACCTGATATTGCATCTGCTTACCGTAGTCGGATGAAAGTTGC
>CAJKMA010000060.1 GCA_905200905.1 uncultured Bacillota bacterium | reverse complement strand
ATGTTGGAAAAATAAAGCATTTTTCTTAACTTACACAGATTATTTTACACTCTCGAAGCAGAGTGAGTGATGATATTCTTGAAGTTATGGAATTATTTGATAATGCAATCGGCAGGGTAGGATTTGATACAGATGAAAATGAGGATTTGTCAGGAAATGCGGGAATAGAGGCTGCTATAGCTCAGCTGTACCAGAAGGATGATAAAGAAAGTTTTCTGTTTTTGTTGACTGTGCTGTGTGCAAGAATGAAATGTGAAGGACATGGACTGGTTCCTTTTGTAGAGGTAGGAGAAGGTTTCTTTTCTGATATGGATATTTATCGGCTAAAAGAAGGGGATACTGTTAGTTTGGATCATGATGTGAGACTTAGGATGGATACAGTAACACAGGATAAAGAGGAAGAATGGCTGTATCTGTTTACAAGTGAAGCAGAATTGCGAAAACAGCAATGTGGTAATGTGATTATGTCCATACCTATTAAAGATATGTTACAGACTGCACTAGACAGCGATAAGGTGTCAGGTCTTGTAATCAATCCGTTTGGCAAGTATGTGAAACTGGATAAGAAAATACTTGAATTTCTGTTGCAGGAATATGAGAAAGAATGGGAAGAATAGGAGGCAGCAATATGGAAAGAACAATCAGAGTGACAGGAAAAGGAAATTTGTCGGTCAAACCGGACACAGTCAGACTTATTATGACTCTGGAAGGTATGCAGGATGAGTATGATAAAGCAATTGAGCAATCGTCACGCATGACTGAGGAGATGAAAGATATCTTTGAAACACTTGATTTTGAAAGAAATAGTATAAAGACCTTATATTTTAATATTAGTGCAGAATACGAGAGCTATCAGGCGAAAGACAAGAGCTGGAAGAGGAGATTTGAAGGATACAAATTTGTTCATAGGACAAAAATAGAATTTCCGGCTGATAATGCAAGATTAGGAAGAGTTTTATATGCTATCGGACATGCTGCAATACAACCTGAGTTTAGAATAGAATATACTGTGGCTGAACCAGAAAAATGTAAAAATGAGCTGCTCGCGAATGCAGTCATGGATTCTAAACAGAAAGCAGAGGTTCTGACAAAAGCTGCCGGAGTATCCCTTGGAAATATAGTTACAATTGATTATTCTTGGGGCGAGATAGACTTTGTGAGCAGACCCATGGAGCATATGATGATGGATGAGTGTCTTATGAAGTGTGCTGAACCAGCAGGTGGAGCTTATGATATTGACATTGATCCAGAAGATATTGAAGTATCTGATAATGTAACTATTGTTTGGGGGATTCAATAAAGACACAAAAATTGCCAGCCACAATTTTGGGGCTGGCAAATATGGATGGATTATTTTTCTTCATCAAAAACAAATAGATTTTCAAAAGCTATATTTTGAATTTTTCATTATAAAAATGAATGGAAAAAATCATTGCAATGGTCCAGCCTATTGGCCATGCACACCAGATGCCTGTTGCTCCCAGGGCGGTTCCGGATAACACAAAGGCGAGAACTACTCGCAAAATTAAATCCGTGAATGTAGCAATCATAAATTGTTTCATCATTCCGGCACCACGAAGGATACCATCTGCAACCAGTTTTACAGAAACTACAAAATAAAATGGGGAAAAGATTCTTAAAATTGTTATTCCGGTATGCAAAGCTTCCTGTGATGGATTGTCCATGAAAAATCTGATGAGTATTTCTCCGGCAAACATATATAGCAGAAAAAGCGGAATACATAGAAGCCATACCATTTTTCTGCCCGCAGAAAAGCCTTCTTTGACACGCCCTAGTTTTTGTGCACCGATATTCTGGGCGGTGTAGTTGGAAATTCCATTTCCAAGAGTGGTAAATGATGTAATGACCAGATTATTCAATTTGATCGCAGCAGAATATCCTGCAATGACACTGGAACCGAATCCATTGATTACGCTCTGGATAATAATATTTCCCACAGATATAAAGCTTTGTTGCAAAATGCTTGGAACGGCAATTATGGCAATTTTCTTAAATAGTTCAAAAGAGAACAGTTTTCCTTTTGAGGTTGTTTCAATCTTATGAAGCCTTACAAAGACAAATATTAGAGCCAGAATACAACTGATACCCTGACACAGGAAGGTTGCCCATGCAACTCCGGCAACACCCATGCGGAATGTCTTTACAAATAAAATATCTACAAAGATATTTGCTGTGGATGAGATTGCAAGAAACCAGAATGGTGTTTTGGAATCTCCCAGGGCTGAGAAAATCCCTGTAGCAATATTATAAAAGAATACAAAGGGAAGCCCCCATACATAAATATCCAGATATAACTGGGAGTCACTGAAAATATTTTCGGGTGTATGAATCAGGGTAAGGAGTACATGACTTCCAAAAGTACCTATTATCATAAGTATAAGACAAAGTATAGCACTTCCAATCATTGCTGTCTTAACCGCTGTTTTTAATTCTGTATATTGCTTTGCACCAAAGAGCTGCGAAATGATTACCGAGCATCCGATATTGCAACCAAAAGCAAATGCGATAAAAATCAGGGTGATTTCATAACTGTTTCCAACAGCAGCAAGTGCATTTTCGCCAATAAATTTACCGGCAATCAGACTGTCGGCAATGTTATAAATCTGTTGAAAGATGATGCTTCCAAAAAGTGGAAGACAGAATTTCCATAGAACTTTCTGTGGATTTCCTACTGTTAAATCCTTATTCATTGTGGGATGCCTCCTTTTTAAGAGGGATACTATTGGCAATTAGTTCCACACAACCGTTGACACCTAATGCACTGGTAGACAGCATAAAATCGTAGCTTTCAGGTTTTCCCCATTTTGTGTCAGAGTAGAAATCAAAATATTGCTTACGAAGGCGATTTACACGTTTGAAACGTTGTTCTGCATCTTTGAGGGATAGGTTATTTCTATCCATAATACGTTTTATGCAGTCCTTTTCGTCTGCATATATGAAAACTGATACAATCGGATAAGTTTTCAAAAAAGAGGAAGCACATCTGCCGATGATGATGCATGATTTATCCGATGCAATTTTTTCTATTGTTTTTCGCACAGCGTTGGCTGTCTGTTCGCTTTCTGAATAAAATGTCTGCATCATCATTGCTGTATCTGCAAATGTATTTCCGGAAAAAAGAGATTTTGGCGGTTTTTCATCCATTTCTTCTATTCTGGAATGACTAATGCCGAATTCCTCTGAAGCCTGTTTTAAAAGTAATTTATCATAGCATGGGATGTTTAACTTATTTGCCAGCTTTTCGCCGATTTCTCTGCCACCACTGCCGTATTCACGACCAATACAGATAATTGTTTTGTCCATAATCATCACTCCTTGTATTGTTTTTTTCTATAATTTAGTATATACTCCTATTTAGAAGGTGTAAAATACATATAGTGAATAATGAATATGTATATAGTATATAATGGGCAATGAAATTACCGGTTTTTTCTAATTTGCATTTTTATCTTTTCTTTTAGTGTTGTTATTTTGTTTGGATATTTCTTACGCAGAAGAAGTTCGACTCTTTTCAGCTCTTCTTCGAATAGGTTTTGCTTTTGATAGCTTTTATCAAATAAGTTTTGCAAAATGTTTATTTCGGTATGGAGCATTTCGACATGTCCAACTATCATTTTTTGCTGTTTTTCATCTTGTAAATCCGCTTTGGCAATTATTTTTTTAACTTCCCTGACATTTGATTGAAAATCTTCTGCCATATTCAACATGTCGTTCTGTATGTGAATCAATTCTTCCAAAATCTGACGTAACTCATTGATATATTTCTGATCTGTTTCCTGATATACATTTTTGTTATTGAATATTTTTACATTAATCCAGTACAGTTTTGAATCTTGTACAACCATACGTTCTTTATTACTTTTGATGTTAATGGTTATTTTTTCTGAAAAGATTTCTAACTTATGCAACTCATTTATGATATTTATTTTATTTGCCTCCTTTACTCTAATTCATTGGTTGTTTTTTACCGAATATTAGTATATACTTATGATTGAAAAGGTGTAAAATACATATAGTGAATAATGAATATACACATTTTACATAAGGAGCCATAAAATGGAGCGAATTACTTACGATTATTACAGAATTTTTTATTATGTTGCGAAATATAAAAGCATTTCCCAGGCTGCTGAAATATTGCACAGCAATCAGCCGAACATTACAAAATTTATGAATAAGCTGGAAGATCAGCTTAATTGCAAACTTATGATACGTTCTAATAGAGGAATCACGCTTACACCGGAGGGTGAGAGACTTTTTGCACATGTATCCATTGCGTATACACAGTTAAAAGAAGCAGAGGAAGAAATTGCCGGCTATAGTAGCATGAATACCGGAACAATACGTATCAGTACTACTGAAACTGCTTTGCACGGTATTCTTATGGATACATTGATTGAGTTTCGAAAATCTTTCCCTGGAATTCATCTTTTCATCACAAATGAGTCCACGCCGGAAGCAGTTCAGACACTACGAAAAGGCGTTGCAGACTTTGCGGTTGTGACTTCTCCAATGGATATACCATCAGGCTTTAGCAAAATTACGATAGGTTGTTTTCAGGAAATTCCGGTTGCAGCGGCTAATACTTCATTTTCTAAAAAGTTAGAGATACAGCCTGCGGATATGAAAAAATACCCCATTATCGGATTGGGACGTCACACGAAAACCTATGAATTGTATTCTAAATTATTTTTACCATTTGGGGTGGAGTGGCTGCCGGATATAGATGTTGCAACTGCAGACCAGATTCTGCCTATGATAAAGGGAGGACTGGGCGTAGGTTTTCTGCCGGAATTTATGGCAAGGCAGGAATTGGAACAGGGAGTATTAGTCCAACTGAATGTGGAGGGCATACAGCCGGAACGGGAAATTGTTATTCTGGAGGATTCCACGAAAACACTGAATGCAGCAGCCAGAGAATTGAAACAATATCTGATTACAGGAAACGGGGTGGAAAAATGACATTACAACAGTTAAGATATGTGATTACTGTTGCAGAAACCGGAACAATTACAGAAGCGGCTCAGGAATTATATATATCGCAACCCAGTCTTACGAATGCAATTCATGAGTTGGAAAAAGAAATGAATATACAGATTTTCAACAGAAGCAATAAGGGAATTTCCATTTCAAAAGAAGGAGAAGATTTTCTTGGATATGCCAGACAGGTACTGGAGCAGGCGGCAATTCTGGAAGACAAATACAAGGGCAGTGAGGGTGGAAAAAAGCAGTTTTGTGTATCTACACAGCACTATTCCTTTGCAGTGAATGCCTTTGTTGATCTGATTAAGAAATATGGACAGGATGAATATGATTTCAGCCTTAGAGAGACACAAACCTATGAAATCATAGAGGATGTGGCAAAGATGAAAAGCGAAATAGGAATTTTGTTTTTGAACAGCTTCAATGAAGCAGTAATTAATAAAATTTTAAAGTCCCATGATTTGGAGTTTCATGAGCTTTTCATTGCAAAGCCTCATGTGTTTATCAGCAGTAATCATCCTCTTGCAGGGCAATCTGTGATAACTAATGAAGAATTGGAACCATATCCTTACCTGTCTTTTGAACAGGGAGAACATAATTCATTTTATTTTTCGGAGGAAATATTTTCGTCTTCGGAACGAAAGAAAAATATCCGGGTACGGGACAGGGCAACCTTATTTAATCTGTTAATCGGTCTGAATGGGTATACGGTATGCAGCGGTATCATTGATAGAAAGCTGAATGGAAAAGATATTATTGCAGTGCCATTGGCGGAAGAAAATGATATGCGTATCGGATATATCACCCATAGGAAAGGTCTTATCAGCAGACTTGGAAATACCTATCTGGAAGCCTTGAAAAAGTACACAAAGTCAGAATTACCAGGAAAAAAGCTGGAGCGAAGGGGTAGATTTAATGAATTAGGTAAAAATGGAGAAATGCTGTGTGATGTCGAAAATGTTGTTAAAGAACATATCAGGAAACTGCACTAACCTAGGTGGGCTGACCATAGTTTAAAACTATGGATAGCCTGCTTTTTTATATATTATACAAGAAATCGGATACAAACTATAATAAAAAACAAGAAATTATTATTCAGGATTAGGAGGACATTATGCAGACATCAGTGATTGGCTTTCCCAGAGTCGGAGCTTTAAGGGAATTAAAGTTTGCTTCTGAGAAATATTTTAGAAAAGAGATTACGACAGATGAGCTTAAGAATACGGCGAAGTCTTTGCGTAGAACACATTGGTTGAAACAAAAAGAAGCAGGCATAGATTATATATCCAGCAATGATTTTTCTTATTATGATATCATGTTAGATACAGCAGTCATGTTTGGAATTGTACCGAAGCGTTATAAGGAACTTGGCCTTTCCGAACTGGATACTTACTTTGCAATGGCTCGTGGTTATCAGGGAGCATTGGGAGATGTCAAGGCGCTTGCCATGAAGAAATGGTTTAATACGAACTATCATTATATTGTCCCTGAGATAGAAGATGATATGCAGATTGCGCTTTTGGGAAATAAACTGTGGGATGAATACACAGAAGCAAAAGAACTTGGAATTGAAACGAAGCCTGTTCTCATCGGCGCCTACACGTTATTAAAGTTATGCCGGTATACCGGAGAAAAATCTGCTGCAGATTTTGAAGATGCAGTGATCCATGCTTATCAGAATGTGATCAAAAAATGTGAGAGCTATGGAATTGCATGGATTCAGTTAGATGAACCTGCACTTGTCCAGGATATGAGTCAGGAGGATCTAAAATTCTTTCTCAGAATTTATGACGTAGTTCTTTCGGCAAAAGATAAGTGCAAGATTTTGCTACAGACCTATTTTGGGGATGTGAGAGATGTATATCAAGATTTGATAAAGATGCCATTTGATGGTATCGGACTTGACTTTGTGGAAGGAAAAGAGACATATCATCTGATAGAAAATCATGGTTTTCCAAAGGATAAGCTGCTTTTTGCAGGCTTGGTAAATGGAAAGAATATTTGGAAAAATCATTATAAGAATACATTACAAATATTGGATGTATTAAAGAAAAGAGGAATACAGACGGTATTGTCCACATCCTGCTCCCTTCTGCATGTTCCATATACTATGGAAAATGAAACTGTATTGTCTCAGGAGTATTTATCTCATTTTGCTTTTGCACATGAAAAGTTGACAGAGTTAAAGGAATTAAAGCAACTTGCACAGTGCAGTGATTATAGTGTAGATGAAACATATAAGAACAATGAAAAGCTTTTTGCAAAAAAGAGAAATTGTAAAAATGAAGATGTGAAAGAGAGACTTTCCCGGGTAACCGAGAAAGATTATATCAGACTTCCTAAGCGAAGCGAACGTCAAAAGTTACAGAAAAAAGCACTTGGGATTCCTGAGCTTCCAACTACCACAATCGGTTCTTTCCCACAGACAAAGGATGTAAAAGCAAACCGTACTGCATACCGCAAAGGAGAGATATCCAAAGAAGAATATGAGGCATTTAACAAGAAGAAAATAGCTGAATGCATCAAATGGCAGGAAGAAATCGGACTGGATGTGCTGGTTCACGGTGAATACGAAAGAAATGATATGGTGGAGTATTTCGGAGAAGCCTTAGGTGGTTTTCTGTTTACAGAAAAAGCATGGGTGCAGTCTTATGGTACAAGATGTGTGAAGCCACCAATTATCTGGGGTGATGTATATAGAGAAAAGCCTATTACAGTGGAGTGGTCCGTTTATGCACAGTCCCAGACAAAAAAACAGGTAAAAGGAATGCTTACGGGACCGGTTACCATTTTAAACTGGTCATTCCCAAGAGAAGATATTTCCATCAAAGAGTCCATTTCCCAGATTGCGTTAGCCATCAGGGATGAAGTGCTTGACTTGGAGAAAAACGGAATCCATATCATTCAGATTGATGAAGCGGCACTACGGGAAAAGCTTCCGCTTAGAAAATCTGACTGGTATAGTGAGTATCTTGATTTTGCCATTCCTGCATTCCGCCTGACACACAGCGGTGTAAAACCGGAAACCCAGATACATACCCATATGTGTTATAGCGAATTTACGGATATTATCCCGGCGATTGATGACATGGATGCAGACGTGATTACCTTTGAGGCATCCCGTTCAGATTTGCAGATATTAGATTCGTTAAAGGAAAACAATTTTGAAACAGAAGTAGGTCCTGGTGTATATGATATTCATTCACCGAGAGTACCGTCAGTGGAGGAGATTGTGAAAGCATTAAATGTAATGCTCTCTAAAATCGACAGAGATAAGCTGTGGGTAAATCCGGACTGTGGATTAAAGACAAGAGATGTACCGGAAACGAAAGCCAGCCTTAAAAATATGGTGGAAGCAGCGAAACAGATAAAAGAAAATTTATAAGAATAAGGGACTGTCATTATGATAGTCCCTTTACTAATTATTTTTTGGCTGTCATTTCCTGATTGCAGTAAATGCAACGATACTTTTTTGATTTTGACAGACAAAAAATGTGGTCACAGTTTGGTTCTATACTGGTAATACACCTAGGATTTGTACATTTGATTACATTTTTTAACTCCATAGGAGAAGTTGGGTGAAACTTATTGACTACATGATTATTCTGAATATAGATTAATGTAATCCTTTCATCCAGATATCCCAATATATCTAAGCGTTCTGGAAGATTTTCTCCTTCAATCTTGATCAAGTCTTTACTTCCATATTTTTGACTTTTTACCGATTGCAATAAAGCCACAGACTGAGGCTGTTCCTCCAAATGTAGCATTCGGTATATTTCCAACCCTTTCCCTGGTGTGATATGATCAATCACAACTCCGTTTTGAATTTCTTCTACATTTAACATAAAACAACCTCCTTTCCGGTCTGTGGGTCAGTTAATCCTAATAATGTCATAATTAAAGCCATGCGAACATAAACACCGTTTTGCACCTGATCAAAATAGGCAGCTCTATTGTCCATATCCACATCAATAGAAATCTCATCTACTCGTGGGAGAGGGTGCAGTACCGGCATATCGTTGGGCGCAAGCTGCAATTTATCAGCTGTCAATGTATAGATTCCTTTTAGACGAATATAATCTTCTTCATTAAAGAAACGCTCTTTCTGAACCCGTGTCATATAAAGGACATCCAGCTTAGGAAGGGTATCTTCCAGACTGGTCACTTCCTGATAAGGTGTGGCAGTAGGCTTTAAGGTATCTTCGATAAGATAGTCTGGAATCCTGAGTTCTTCAGGAGAAATAAAATAGAACTGATTATCAGGGTAACGTACAAGGCTGTTAACCAGAGAATGAACTGTTCGTCCAAATTTTAAATCACCGCAGAATCCAATTGTAAGGTGATCGAGACGATTCTTTCGCTGACGAATGGTCATTAAATCAATCAAAGTCTGGGTAGGGTGATTATGTCCACCATCACCAGCGTTAATAATCGGAACGCGTGAAAACATGGAAGCCCGGAGTGGTGCACCCTCCTTGGGATGCCGCATAGCAATAATATCTGCATAGCAGCTTACGACTCTTGCTGTATCTGCAACGGTTTCTCCTTTTGTTGCACTGGACTGGTCTGCACCTGAAAATCCAAGTGTTGTTCCTCCAAGACTTAACATTGCTGACTCAAAGGAAAGACGTGTTCGGGTACTTGGTTCATAGAATAGTGTGGCAAGTTTCTTACCTTCTGCCACATGGGAATACTGTGAAGGATTTGTAGCAATTCGATCGGCTAAATCCAGAACCATTAGTGTCTCTTTATCTGTAAAATCCATAGGATCTATTAAATGTCTCATAACCATGCTCCTTTTAATATATATTCATCACGTTTTGCACCGACAGAAATAAACTGTATTTCATGTTCCAAAAGTTCTTCCAGATAATGAACATAGTCTTTGGCTTTTTGAGGTAATTCCTGAAATCGTCTGCAGTTTGTGATATCTTGCTGCCATCCGGGAACCATCTTCACAACCGGTGTAACATGTTCCATATCGTCCATTGTGTCAAATGTTCCTGTTACCGTATCTTCATATTTGTATCCGGTAATTACAGGGATTTCAGGCAATAGACTTAAAACATCAAGCTTTGTAAGTGCAATTTTATCTGCATTTTGGCATTTTAACCCATATCGGCTTGCTACTGCATCAAATGGACCAACCCGGCGTGGGCGACCAGTTGCGGCTCCATACTCACCACCGGCTTTCCGAAGGGCTTCCATCCAGTTTTCTGACATTGCATTTTCTGCTACGAACGGACCGGAACCAACACACGTTGAATATGCTTTTAATACACCGACCACATGATCAGGTGAATACATGGGAATACCGGCTCCAATAGGGCCGTAAGCAGAAATGGTTGATGAACTCGAAGTATAAGGAAAAATTCCATAATCAATATCTCTCATAGCACCAAGTTGAGCTTCTAATACGACATTTTTTCCATCATCCAGAGCCTGACTTATGTAATGCCCCGTGTCGCATATATATTCTGAAAATTGTTTCGCCTGTTTTTCACACCATGTAAGCAATGCTGGAAATGACATTGGTTCCTGATGGTAACATCCTGCAAACTCCATATTTTTTGCTTCAAGCATGGTACGTAATCTCTGCTGAACAGAAGCTTCCTCTAAATGTAGTAAATCTCCGAGGCGAAGTGTTTTCTTGCGATACTTGTCGCTGTAAGCATATGCAATTCCACGACGTGTTGAACCAAATGCAACCCCTGATTTAGCAAGCCTGTTTTCTTCCAATTCATCTTGGACTCTATGCCATGGCATAGAAATTGTTGCTCTTACTGATAATTTTAAATTCTCCGGAGAAATGTGTACCCCTTTTTGACTAATATCATCCATTTCGTTTGCAAGATGCTCCAAATCAACAACCATACCATCTCCAAGTACACAGACAACATCCGGATGCAGAATTCCTGATGGTAAAAGGTTTAGAACATATTTTCCTTGTTTTGTGACTACGGTGTGTCCCGCATTATTGCCACCCTGATATCGAACAACAACATCAGCGTTTTCTGCCAAAAGGTCAATAACGCGACCTTTTCCTTCATCGCCCCAGTTAATTCCTGTTACTGCTGTTAGCATAATTTTGACCTCCGTATTTTAGTTACTTCCTGATTATTTCAATTTATTTTCCAGCAACTTATTTACACTAACTAATTTCACACAAAGTATAAACAGCTCTGTTGCCTGATTAAGTTCTTCTGTAGCAGGGTATGACGGAGCAATCCTGATATTGCTGTCCTTAGGATCTTTGTTATACGGATATGTTGCTCCTGCACCTGTAAGTGTTATTCCTGCTTCCTTACATTTTTCAACTATTGCCTTGGCACATCCATCCATTGAGTCAAAAGATATAAAATATCCTCCCTTTGGCTCTGTCCATGTAGCAATATCAAGACCTTCTAATTCTTCTTTGAACTTACTAATAACAGTCTCGAACTTAGGTCTTAATAATTCAGCGTGTTTAGCCATATGTGTGTATACACCATTTATATCTTTAAAATATTTTGTATGTCTTAATTGGTTGACTTTATCATATCCGATCGTCTGAACAGACATTGTTTTCTTTATTGCGTCAATATTTTCTATAGATGCTGCGATAGCAGATATTCCACCACCTGCAAATGATACCTTTGAAGTTGAGCAGAATTCATATACCATATTTTCATTATTATGTTTCTTGCATTCTGCAAATATTTCTAATAATTCATCTTTATCATCTTCATATAAATCGTGTATTGCGTATGCATTATCCCAGAATACTCTAAAGTCCCTGGCAGCCGGCTTTAATGCTGCAAATCTCCTAACTGTTTCATCAGAATATGTGATACCCTGTGGATTTGAATATTTAGGAACACACCAAATTCCTTTAACACTTTTATCGTTATTTACATATTTTTCTACTAAATCCATATCAGGACCTTCCGGAGTCATAGGTATTGTAATCATTTCAATACCAAACAATTCTGTAATAGCAAAGTGTCTGTCGTATCCCGGTGAAGGGCAAAGAAATTTAACTTTATCTAACTTACTCCATGGAGTTTCACCCAACACTCCAAATACCATAGAACGAGAAAATATATCATACATTATGTTAAGGCTGGCGTTACCACATACAATAATATTTTCAGAGGATACTCCCACAATATCAGCCATTAATTTCTTAGCTTCCGGGATACCGTCAAGGCAACCATAATTTCTCACATCAAGTCCATTCTCTGATTTCAAATCAGATGAACTGTTTAATATATCTAACATATCTCTGGATAACTCCAACTGTGCGGACGATGGTTTTCCTCTTGACATGTCCAGTTTTAATCCTTTGGAAGAAACCTCCTTATACTCATCTTCAAGATGATTCTTTAACTCCAATAATTCGTTCTTGGTTAATTCTTTGTATGACTTCATAATCTGACCTCCTAATCAGCACTTGCTTTTTTTGCCAAGAAAAATTATACTAATGGCATTGAAATATGTAAAAACTATTATTGATATATCAGATATAACAATATGATATGACAAAGATTGCGGATGCTGTGTTTGCTATATTAGAAAATACAAGGAGATTTTGGCATTGAATGTAAATTTTGAATATTATAAGATTTTTTATTTTGTTGCAAAATATGGAAATTTTACGAAAGCGGCAAGGGCATTGGGAAACAGTCAGCCTAATGTTACGAGGGCAATGAACTGTTTGGAACAGCAGTTGCATTGCACATTATTTGTCCGTACGAATCGTGGCATTCAGTTGACACCGGAAGGAGAAAAATTATTTGTCCATATTTCCGCTGCAATGTCTCAAATTATTGCGGCAGAAGAGGAATTGACGGATAGTGCTGACCTTTCCGGTGGAAGTATTTCAATCGGAGCAAGTGAAACTGCATTAAATATCTTTCTTTTGGACAAACTGAAGAATTTTCATATGAATTACCCTGGAATTCGCCTGAAAATATATAATCATTCTACACCTCAGGCGATTGATGCAGTAAAAAGTGGGAAGGTTGATTTTGCAATTGTGACAACTCCGACAGAAGTAAATATACCATTAAAGGGAATAATGCTTAAGTCATTTCGTGAGATTCTTATAGGAGGAAGGACGTTTACTGCGTTAGGAAGTCAGCAGATTTCTATGAAAGAATTAAAAAAATATCCGTTGATATGTTTGGGACGGGAAACGACGACATTTCAGTTTTATAATAGATTGTTTCTTTCATCTGGTCTTGAATTGGAACCAGATACAGAAGTTGCAACAACTGACCAGATATTACCATTAGTAAAGTGTGAACTCGGTCTTGCGTTCATGCCGGAAGCAATGGCACAGGATGCTATTATGAAAAAAGAAATTGTACAAATATCATTGCAGGAAGAGATTCCGGAACGAAATATATGCATGGTATATGATTTTCACAGACCACTTTCTGCTGCAGCAAGACAGTTTAAAATGGCAGTTTTGGATAAGGTACATTAAGAAATATAAGCAGAATAGAATGCCTCGAAAGATATGCTTTGTTATAGTTTGAAACTATGGTAAAGTAACAGAAATTTGTATTTTTCAATCAAGAGATTTCCTTATACAATAAACCTATCAACCAAACAGAAAAGAGAGGTTTATTGCGATGAAAAAAAATACGCCATTTAGATACGATTTTGTGGGAAGTTTTTTAAGACCTGATTATTTGAAAGCAGCCAGAAGAGATTTTGAGAATGGAAAGATTACAGCAGAAGAATTAAAGAATGTAGAAGACAAGGCAATTACCGACCTTGTTGAAAAACAAAAGAAAGCAGGATACCACGTTATTACAGATGGAGAGTTCAGAAGGGCAACATGGCATCTTGATTTTATGTGGGGATTTAATGGAATCACTCATAGAAAAACAATAGATGGAAATACTACCTTTAAAGGTGAATCTGCAATGATTGACGATACCATTATGACAGGAAAGATTTCGGTAGAAAAACACCCTTTTGTCGAACATTATAAATTTGTAAAAGATTTGGAAGATGATAATACCGTAGCAAAACAGACAATGCCATCACCAGGACAGTTTTATGCTTTTTTTACAGGAAGAGAGGAACTTAATCACACGCTTACAATTTATGATACAGTGGATGAATTTGCAGATGATCTTGTTAAAGGATACAAGACTGTTATAAATGATTTATACGAAGCGGGTTGTAGAAATATTCAATTTGATGATTGTGTATGGGGTGGACTTGTAAATCTTGAATTGGCTTTGCAATTAACTGGCGAAACAGAAGAAAGACTTCCACAGTTGATGGAAAAATTAGTTGAGCTTAATAATAGAGTAATTGAAGGAAAACCAGAGGATTTGATAATTAATTCTCATATTTGCCGTGGAAATTATCATTCTACATATTTCAGTAGTGGGGCATATGATTATGTTGCAAAACCTTTATTTGGAGAAGAAAATATTGATGCATATTATCTCGAATATGATGATGAACGTTCTGGAAGTTTTGAAGCTTTAAAAGAAATTACTGGTGAGAAGAAGGTTGTTCTGGGACTTATCACTACAAAAAGAGCTGAATTAGAGAATAAAGAGGAAATTATTGCAAGAATAAATGAGGCTACAAAATACATTCCATTAGACAGGTTGTATTTAAGCCCACAGTGTGGTTTTGCATCCTGTGAAATTGGAAACAAACTTACAGAGGAGGAACAGTGGGCGAAACTTAAGCTCGTGAAGGAGATTGCGGAAGAAGTATGGGGAGAACAATAAGTCACTTTTTGGAATAGCGTTGTCAATGGAAGGATGGTACATTTATTTATGCAAATAAGGATTGTAGTGTACTTTCTATTCAACAACGGATAACACGAAATGGCGCCTATGACAATGTTGTAGATTCAATAAAGTAGAAAAATTGCCAGCCTCTTCTTTAGGGGCTGGCATTAGTGATGAATCATTTTTCTTCATCGAGAATAAATAACTCTTCCACAGCTACATCAAGATATTTGGAGAGGCGGAGAGCCAACTCCAGCGAAGCATTCCGTTCGCCACGTTCTATTCGACCGATGGTGCGACCGCAGGAGCCGATAGCAATAGCTAAATCTTCCTGACAGATGTTTCTTTCGGTTCTGACTTGTCTCAGAGTATTAGATACAGCCATTATTATCCCTTCTTTCCTTGATGATAAAGTGGTAACAGTTCAGCCTCGCCATTCGCAAAGCCGCCTCTTTGAGGCTTTCTCGCTGCTTCGCAGCTAACTTTGCTCATAAAATGGCGCTCAGTCCATGACACTGCATCTTCGCAAAATTATGCGAGCATAATTTTTGCTCTCGTGCAGGTCATGGCTGAAGTCATGGCTGAACTGTTACATAAAATTCTATACCTTATATTGTCCGAAAAACTGGACTTATCCCACAACCTTGCCAAAAACTTTGAACGAGTTGTTATCTGTAACCGGAATAGGGTTGTATTTACTATTCAGAGAGATAAGGAACAGCCCTTCTTTATCATCCTTTATTTTCTTACAGTAAGCATTTCCGTCAAGATAAAAGATACCGATTTCTCCATTCAGCAGAGTTTCTTGCTGTTTTACCCATACGATCTGCCCGTTGATAAATCTTGGCTCCATACTGTCACCGCTGATACGGATACCAAAGTCTGCATCGGTGGGAACTTCCTCCCCAACTTCTATTTCAGTGAAATCATCACTATCCAAGAAGCTGCCTGTTCCAGCAGAAGCAGGGATATCAAATAGCTTAATCACTCTGGTAAATGGAATAATCGTTGCCTTTTCCGGTGTATATTTGCCGGAATCAACAAGTAAAGAGATATATTCCAAAGCCTTTTCTTTTCCTTCTTCATTTAATTCGGATAAAGGATTGTCTGGATTTACTCCATAATATTCCCCATATAAATCTGTAATGCCAAGAACCTTGCATAATGCCATCAGCATGGAAGATGTAGGTTCGGAGAAATTCTTTTCCCAGTTCGATACAGAAGTGTTGCTGGTGCTGTGTCCGATATTTCCAAGCATATTGGAAAGTTCTTTCTGTGATAATTTATTCTTTTTTCTGTATTTCGCAATAATCTCACCTAATGAATGCATAAAAACGCCTCTTTTCTATATGGTTTCGGTATATACAGTATAACCGACCGTCAGATAAATGGCAAGTGAAAATTCAAGCAAATGAAAAAATACAACCAACTTGTCACTTGAAATACAAAGAGATTGGAATTATAATTTGCCTTGTGAGTAAGGGATACATACTCAAAAATCTGACAGAAAAGGAGGCATGGATAATGGGAGACAGAGTTGTGCTGCACAGTGACTGTAACTGCTTCTATGCAAGTGTGGAACTGTTGCATCATCCGGAGCTTAGAGGCAAACCTGTGGCTGTTGGCGGTGACCCGGAGAGTAGACATGGTATTATTCTTACAGCCGATTATACAGCCAAGAAATACGGTGTGAAGACAGGGATGGTTTTATGGCAGGCAAAGCAGCTTTGCCCGGATATTACATTTTTGCCTCCGAGAATGGATTTGTATTTAATGTTAATCACGGTGATAAAATGTACAAAAATCACGTTAAAAAAATGTACAACCAA
>CAJKMA010000059.1 GCA_905200905.1 uncultured Bacillota bacterium | reverse complement strand
CTCGCGGAATGCAGGCAGCTAACGTAGAAAAATTATAATTCTATAAATGACGAAATTTGGGGACTGTCATATGAATACGACAGTCCCCTGTTTTTTCTTCCTTTATTCTGCTGTTTCCTCTTCCAGTCCCTTCAGATAATCAGAGATTGCTGTGGTGTCCATCTCTGTAGTAACCACTGTCTTTTCTTCATTTGGATCTTCTCTTGTCAGAACTCCATAAGCAGAATAGCCAATCCATCCCACCATGCCCAGGACAACCACACCAATTGCCAGCTTTTCCAAAAAGAAGATTCTTTTTTCCCTTTTCTGAATTTTTTCACGATTTGCTTTCTCTTTTTTATATTTGTCTATTTTTTCCTGACTCATAACGTATTTCTCCTTATATTTCAATAGATTAGCAATTATCAATTAGTATAGCACAATTTCTCCTGTCTTTACAAGCAGCAGCAATGAAAATTCCCCCTTGACCAGTCCCGTCCTTTTTGTATATACTAAGAATGAAAAGAGCATTTGCGGATTATAGCTTTATAATTCGTGATTGCTCTTTTTTCATTCGACACAGCTTGAAAAGGAGGGTTTATCACATGAAAACATCACATTCTAAAATCTGGTATGCAAAAAAATGGAGTCTGGACATTTTCGTGGATATCCTTGGTGGGATTTTCATTGCCCTTGGCACTTATAATTTCGCTGCAGCAGCAGAGTTTCCCATGGTTGGAGTAAATGGTATTGCCCTGATTTTTTATCATTTATGGGGACTTCCCATTGGACGTACTGCTATGATTCTAAATATCCCCATTGCCCTTCTCTGTTTTAAGGTACTTGGGCGACAATTTTTTCTTAGGTCGGTTCGTACAATTTTCATTACGTCTTTTCTCATGGACTATGCAGCCCCTCTCTTTCCCTTATATCAGGGAGATCGGATATTGGCAGCCATCTGTACTGGCATTCTGTCTGGGCTGGGCTTTGCATTCATTTATATGCGGGATTCTTCCACTGGAGGTGCAGATTTCATTATTTTAAGTTTGAAATCCCTGTACCCCCATCTGACCATTGGAAAAATTTCTTTTGCCTTGGATGCTGTAATTGTACTGCTGGGTGTCCTCATTGTCTCAAAAGATATGGATAGCCTGATTTATGGTATCATCATCAGTTTTCTTCTCTCCACGATGGTGGATAAAGTTATGTACGGAATCAGCGCCGGAAAATTAGCGCTCATTGTCACAGACTATGCCCCTGAAGTGGCCGCTGAAATTGATCGCACCACTGGAAGAGGTTCAACTTTTTTAAAGGCTCAAGGCAGCTATTCCAAGGAGGACAAAAACGTGGTTCTGTGTGCCTGCAATAACAAGCAAATGTATGGCATCCGCAGTGTAGTGAAAGAACTTGACCCCAACGCTTTTGTGATTATCATGGAATCGAACGAGGTCTTAGGAGAAGGCTTTAAGCCTCATTAACCGTTTCACAAGTTTCCTTTTCATATTGAATGCCCACCAGTGTCAACCCCCTGGCAGGAGCTGTCGGACCGGCAACTTTTCGGTCTCTGGCTTGTAGGATTTCTTTTATCTTGGAAGGTTCTAGTGCACCACTTCCTACTTCCATAAGGGTTCCTGCCAGAATCCGCACCATATTGTACAGAAACCCATTTCCGCGAACTTTTATAGTAATCATATCTTGTTCTCTTTGGATATTAATTTCATAAATAGTACGAACTGTGGTTTTCACCTGGGCATTGGTACCACAGAAGCTTTTAAAATCATGTTCGCCAATGAGATATTCCGCACCTTCCCGCATCTTCTCCACATCCAGAGGAACATACGTAAAATGAGAATAAAACCTCTGAGTTGGAATGGGGAATCTACGGTTCAAAATCTTATATTCGTAAGTTTTCATGCTTTTCACGTATCTGGGATGAAAATCCATGGATACTTCTTCTGATTTTTCAATGCGAATATCCTCTGGAAGCCTCTGGTTCAGGGCGTAGGAAAATTTTTCTCCTGGCATCCTCACATTGGTATCAAACACTGCTACATTTCCAAGAGCATGTACTCCAGCATCTGTCCTACTAGCTCCAATGGTTTCAATCTTCTCCTTTGTAAGTTCTGACAAATGGCGATTCAGCACTTCCTGAACGGTTATTCCATTAGGCTGCACCTGCCAGCCACAGTAATTGGTCCCATCATATGCTACGGTAAGTTTTACTCGTTTCATCTTGCAGTCTCCTTTTTTATCATAATAAAATCCGGATTGCAATATCTGCCCCAAGATAAAGCAAAGTGACTGCATATGCCCAGTAATCTCTTGTATGGTAAACCAATGGCTTCATCTGTGTCCGGTTTTCACCTCCGTGATAGCATCTGGCTTCCATAGCCATAGCCAGATCATCCGCCCGACGGAAAGCAGAGATAAATAGTGGAACCAATAGGGGAATGAGATTTTTCGCCTTTTGTATCAGATTTCCGCTTTCAAAATCAGCGCCTCTTGCAATCTGAGCTTTCATGATCTTATCTGTCTCTTCCATCAAAATCGGAATAAACCGCAAGGCAATAGACATCATCATAGCAATCTCATGAACTGGAACCTTGATTTTATTCAATGGCTTTAATATTTTTTCCAGTCCATCTGTCAGCTGATTGGGCGTAGTGGTCAAGGTCATAACTGAAGAACCAATAACCAAATAGATCAGACGGATTCCGATTTTCACTGCCTGCCTGATTCCCTCATACGTCAGTTTCAAAAATCCAAACTCCCAGATAACCCTCCCAGGTACCAGAAATAAATTAAAACACAGTGTAATTAAAAAAATAAGAAACAACGGTTTCAGACCTTTTAGCATAAACTTCACCGGAACCTTTGACAAGCCTACAATTCCTACTAAGAACACGGTAGCCAGCATATAGCCCCAGAAATTATCTGCCACAAATAAGGATACTAAAAATAAAAATGTTCCAATAAATTTCACTCTGGGATCCAAACGATGCAGAATGGAATCTGCCGGATAATATTGTCCAATGGTAATATCTCGCATCATGATTTCAGTCCCCCAAGTACATTCAAAATACTTTCTTTTGCCTCTTCTATGGTAATAGCCTGGGTGTCTACAGCCAGACCAGCATCATACAAATCATGCATGATATAAGTAATTTGAGGTGCTGCCAGCCCAATGGTTTCCAGTTCTTTATACTTTGTAAAAACCTCCTTTGGTGTACCATCAAAGGCTTTTTGTCCTTGATTCATAACCAGAATACGATCTACGTATCTGGCAATATCTTCCATACTGTGAGAGACCAGAATCACGGTAATCTTTCTTTCATCATGAAGATAAGCAATCTGATCCAGTATGTCATCCCTTCCCTTGGGATCTAGCCCTGCTGTTGGTTCATCCAAAATAAGTACCTCTGGATTCATGGCTAAAACACCGGCAATGGCAACTCGACGTTTCTGTCCACCAGACAGATCAAAAGGTGAACTTGTATAATACTTTTCCTTTAATCCTGCCTGCCTAAGGGCTGCAACAGCCCGCTCCTTTGCTTCTTCCTCAGACAAGCCCAGGTTCTTAGGGCCAAAGCACACATCAGACAGCACATCCGCCTCAAATAGTTGATGCTCTGGATACTGAAAAACCAGCCCAACCTGACTTCTTAACTGTTTTAAGGAATATCCTTCCTGCCAGATATTTTCATCCTTATAATATACGGTTCCTGCTGTTGGGCGCATAAGTCCGTTAAAATGTTGAATAAGTGTAGATTTTCCACTTCCTGTATGACCAATAATTCCCAGAAATTGTCCTGAAGGAATTTCCAGATTCACATCCTTTAATGCATGTGTCTCATAAACACTTTTGGGATTATAAGTATAGGTAACATGTTCTAGTTTCAATGACATAATGCATCCACCAATTCCTTTGCTGTAAGTATTCCATCTGGAATCATAACTCCCGCTTTTTTCAGTTCATATGCCAAAAGCGTCACCTGGGGCACATCCAAGCGGTAATGTTTCAATTCCTCTACTCTGGAAAAAATCTCCCTGGGTGTTCCTTCCATAACAATCTGTCCCTGATCCATAACAAAAACCTTGTCCGAATCAATCACCTCTTCCATATAGTGGGTAATGAGGATAACGGTAATTCCCTGGTTCTTATTTAATTCATGAACAGCTTGCAGCACTTCCTTCCTGCCATTCGGGTCTAACATGGCTGTTGGTTCATCCAAAATAATACACTTTGGCTGCATAGCCATAACACCAGCAATGGCAACTCTCTGCTTCTGTCCTCCAGAAAGTTTATTAGGAGAACGGTGACGAAAGGGTGTCATACCCACAGCCTCCAGACTTTTATCTACCCTAGCCCAGATAGCGTCCGTAGGCACACCCATATTTTCTGGTCCAAATCCCACATCTTCCTCCACAACAGTACCAATAATCTGATTATCTGGATTCTGAAACACCATTCCAGCCGTCTGTCGGATTTCCCACAGTTCTTCCATGACTGCTGTGTCCTTTCCATCTACCCACATGGTTCCTTCTGTTGGAATCAGCAAGGCATTCATATGCTTTGCCAGAGTAGATTTTCCAGAACCATTATGCCCCAGAATAGAAATAAACTGTCCCCTTTGGATATCCAAATTCACACAATCCACAGCAGTCTGGCTTTCTTGTGTTTGTCCATTATCATCATATTTGAAATACTCATATTTTAAATTTCTGGCTCTTATGATTCCCATTTTGCTGTTTCTCCTTAACTACACGTATATCTCCAGACTTCCATATCTTCACTATCCTGGTTTAAACGGTAATCTGTTTTTACAAATCCTAGTTTTTTTGCAAGTTCCACAGATGGCTGATTATCTCTTTTGATTCTACAGTGAAGATAACAGGCACCTCTTTGCTGTGATACTTTCAAAATGGCCTTGCAAGCTTCATAAGCAAACCCCTGTTGGCGGAACTTTTCATCAATCACATATCCCATTTCTACCACAGTCTTGCTGTCATTCCAATATTTCGGTTCTACACCTGCTCTTCCAATAATTTCTCCAGTATCCTTTTTTATGACACACCAGTATCCCATATCACATAATTCGTACATATATCTGCGATATGCCTCAAACCCTTCCAACTCCTCCTCTAAAGGCTTTGCAATTCCTTCGCAGGCATCTTGGGAAGTTTCCTGTGCACAGATTTCCATAAGTCTTGGAATATCCTTTTGTTCCATCTCTTTAATCAAAAGCCGCTCTGTCTCGCAGACCAGGGCAGGAAGATGATGGTTGTGGCAATAAATCTTCTCTGCAAACAAGGCATCAATTTCCTCAAATCCTTCCACCACAACAGCCGCTGTATTAAGATTCTGCTTTCCGGAATCCGGATTATAATATGCCATGCAGGTCATATGAGCTGCTTTTGCTGCCTTACATCCGTTTTCAGAATCTTCAATGACCAGACACTCATCTGAGGATAATCCCAAAATTTCCGCTGCTTTTAAGAATACATCTGGCGCTGGTTTTGGACTTTTTACCTGTTCGCCGCTGACCAGAATCTTAAAGTAATGGTCAATTCCCCAAAAGGCTGTTACTTGCTCAATATAGGATTTTGGCGAAGAGGAGGCCACTGCCATAGAGTAACCTGCCTTTTGAAACCGTTCCAGCATTTCCTTTACATAGGGCACGAGCTGGGGATACCCCTGCTTCTGAATCATTTTATCTTTGGTAATTTTGACCTGCTCTGGAAGGCTCCTGTCTTTTGGGTCAACTCCGTAATGCTCATGGAGAATTTCCATTAAAAAACCTACCGTAGAGCCAATACAGGGTTTATAAATCTCATAGGAAATTTCTATTCCTCGCTGTTTCAGAACTTCCTTCCACACCTGATAATGAAAGGGTTCGCTGTTAATCAAAACCCCATCCATATCAAAAATAATCCCTTTGAGCATATTATCCTTCTTCCTGCATCAAAAGCTTTTCTACCAGGTTCCAAATTTCTTCTCGCCCTTGTTTACTCTGGGCTGAGAAAGGAATTACTACGCTTCCAGGCTTCAGCTGCAAACCTTCCTTAATTGCCTTTACATGCTTTTGAATCTGGCTTCTTTTCAGCTTATCTGCCTTGGTAGCAATGATAATAGGTTGATATCCATTATGTAAAATCCAGTTATACATAGTCTTATCATTTTCTGAAGGATCATGCCGGATATCTACTAATAGGAACACAGCTTTTAACTGTTTCGATTCGTGAAGGTAGCGCTCAATCAGCTTTCCCCACTGTTCCTTAACTGACTGTGATACTTTTGCATAGCCATATCCTGGAAGATCCACCAGATACATGGCATGATTTACATTATAAAAATTAATTGTCTGGGTTTTTCCAGGGGAAGAACTGGTTCTGGCCAGTGCCTTCCGGTTCATAAATGCATTAATCAAAGAAGATTTCCCTACATTGGATTTTCCTGCAAAGGCAATTTCCGGCACCTGATTTTTCGGCAGTGTACTAGTAATTCCGCAGACAATATCCAGAGCTGCATGTTTAATTACCATTTTTGTTCCTCCGCTTATTGCTGATTTATGGCTGCTGTACCAGAGCATGCTCCAGTACTTCTTTCATGGTACTGACTGGTACGATTTCCAGTCCTTCTGTAATTTCTTTATCCATTTCCACTACATCCGCCTGATTTTCCATAGGAATCAGGACTTTTTCGATTCCAGCACTCTTCGCTGCCAAAAGTTTTTCCTTTAACCCTCCAATGGGAAGCACTCTTCCCCTTAAGGTAATTTCCCCTGTCATAGCTACATTGGCTTTCACAGGAATTTTGGTAATGGCAGAAAGCATAGCTGTTGCCATGGTAATTCCAGCAGAAGGCCCGTCCTTTGGCACAGCTCCTTCTGGAATATGAATATGCAGATCGTGTTCTTGGAAAAATTCGCTTTCAATATGATACTCTTCTGCCACAGATCGGATATAGCTGATTCCCGCCTGTGCAGATTCCTTCATCACATCTCCCAATTGTCCAGTAAGAAGAAATTCCCCTTTTCCTGGCATCAGGTTCACTTCAATCTGCAGGGTATCTCCTCCTACACTTGTCCATGCTAGCCCTCTTACAATTCCAATTTCATCAGACTGATTCTTCTTCTGGTAGGTAAACTTCGCTCTTCCCAGAAATTCTTCCAGGTTTTCTTTCGTCACTTCTACTTTTTCCTGTTTTTCTTCCAGAATCTTCCGTGCCGTTTTCCTACAAATCTCTCCAATTTTTCGTTCCAGATTTCTCACACCAGCTTCTTTGGTATATCCAGTAATCATTTCCTTTAATGCCTCGTTATCTATGGTAAGCTGATGTTCCTTTAAACCGTGAATACGAATCTGCTTTGGAATCAAATGTTCCTTTGCAATATGTTCTTTTTCATTTTCCGTATAACTATTAATTTCAATAATTTCCATACGGTCCAGAAGAGGTCTTGGAATGGTCTGCAAATCATTAGCCGTCGCAATAAACAACACTTCTGACAGATCCAAAGGAATCTCCACATAATGATCTCGGAACTTGCTGTTTTGTTCTGCATCTAATACCTCTAAAAGAGCCGAAGAGGTATCTCCCTTGTAATCACTGCTCACCTTATCAATTTCATCCAGCAGCATCAAGGGATTCTTTACTCCTGCCTGAATCAAGCCGTTGGCAATGCGCCCCGGCATAGCACCAATATAGGTTCTTCTATGTCCCCGAATTTCCGCCTCATCTCGAACACCGCCCAGAGACATTCTCACATATTCTTTGCCGAGAGCTCTTGCCACAGATCTTGCGATAGATGTTTTTCCGGTTCCTGGTGGTCCTGCCAAACACAAAATAGGACTATCTCCTTTTTTCGTCAGAGTGCGGACTGCCAAAAATTCCATGATTCTCTCTTTTACTTTTTCCAGTCCATAATGATCTTCTTCCAAAATTTCCTTGGCTTTTTTCAGATTTTTATTATCTCTAGAGGTTTTATCCCATGGAAGGCTCAATAAGGTTTCAATATAACTTCTCATAACCCCTGCTTCTGCCTGGGAACCTGCTGTATTTTTAAACCGATCAATTTCTTTTTTGATTCTCTCTTTTACTTCCTTGGAAGCTTTCAGCTTTTCTACTTGTTCCCGAAACTGATCCGCCTCTGAAATCGTATCTTGATCCCCCAGCTCTTCCCTAATAACTTTTAGCTGTTCTCTTAAAATATAATCTCTTTGATTCTTATCCACCCGCTGCTTCACTTTTTGATTTAAATCCACACGAATCTGCATAATTTCAATCTCATTGCTGAGAATCATGCCAAGAACCTCATACCGTTCTTCCAAAGTCACCGCTTCTAAGATTTTTTGCTTATCTTCATAGCGCATAGGCAGATTCACTGCAATCTGATCAATGACCTTTTGCACTTCTTCCTGCTCTAAAATCTGATTTGCCAAATCTTTACTTAACTTTGGATTTTCATTACAGTAACGAACAAACAGCTCCTTCATACCACGCATCATAGCTTCTTTTAGATTTACATCCATTTCTTCTGCATGTTCTTCTTTAAAAAGAGCAATTTCTGCATCTAAATAGTCAGAATTTTCCTCAAAATGCAGTAACTCTGCTCGTTCTTTTCCTTCTACCAATACCTGAATCATATTATTTTTGGTTTTTACCAATTGTTTGATTTCAGCTATGGTTCCAATTCTATATAAATCTTCCTGAACTGGCTCCTCAACCTCTGGATCTCTCTGGGTAATGAGAAAAATTCTCTGTTCCTGCACCATAGCTTTTTCAATGGCTTTGATAGACTTTTCTCTACTTACATCGAAATGTACAATCATATCAGGAAGAATCGTTGTTCCTCTAAGGGCGATTGCTGGTAAATTTTCAATCATGTCACTCATACTCGCTCCTCCTTAACCTTTGGTATTTATGCGCTTTCCGGCGTTCTTCCTTTGTTCTTTCGGGCTGCTGATTTTGCCCTTCTACTAGCCGGAAGCTCTCTTCGTTCTAACAGAGCTTCTCCTTTTCCCTCTACCACATCTCTGGTAATGGTACAGCCTGCAATGCTCTCATCAGACGGTACGGTATACATTAAATCCATAAGAGAATTTTCCATAATTGCTCTAAGCCCTCTGGCTCCGGTTTTTCTTTCCATGGACTTATCTGCAATCGCTTCCAATGCCTCTCTCTCAAAATCCAGCTCAATGCCATCTAATCCGAACAAGGTCTGATACTGGCGAACTAAGGAATTTCTAGGTTCTGTAAGGATTTTCACCAATGCCTCCTTATCCAGTGCATCTAAAGATACCACCACTGGAACACGTCCTACAAACTCTGGAATCAGCCCGAATTTCACCAAGTCCTGAGGCATAACTTCCTTCAATAATTCTCCTACATTCTTATCTCCTGTTCTTCGGATATCTGCATTGAATCCAATGGAACTTGTATCTTTTCTTGTCTCAATGATTTTATCCAGACCTTCAAAGGCACCACCGCAGATAAAGAGAATATTCGTGGTGTCAATCTGAATAAATTCTTGCTGTGGATGTTTTCTGCCTCCCTGCGGCGGAACATTGGCAATGGTTCCTTCCACAATTTTCAGAAGAGCTTGCTGAACCCCTTCTCCCGAAACATCTCTGGTAATGGACGCATTCTCTGATTTTCTTGTAATTTTATCAATTTCGTCAATATAAATAATACCGTACTGAGCACGTTCAATATCGTAATCCGCTGCCTGAATGATCTTTAGAAGAATGTTTTCCACATCTTCTCCTACATATCCTGCTTCTGTCAGTGTCGTGGCATCTGCAATAGCAAAAGGCACATTCAATAACCTTGCCAAAGTTTGAGCCAGCAAAGTTTTTCCAGACCCTGTTGGCCCCAACATTAAAATATTACTTTTCTGTAATTCTACATCTGTACTATCTCCAGCCAGGACACGTTTGTAATGATTGTAAACTGCCACAGATAAAACTTTTTTGGCCTCATCTTGACCAATCACGTAATCATCCAGAAATTCTTTGATTTCCTGTGGTTTTAACAGGTTAATCTCATCAGACATTTCCTCATACTCTTTGTTCATTTCTTCTTTAATGATTTCAGAACAAAGCCCAACACATTCATCACAAATATAGGTTCCCTCTGGACCTGCAATTAATTTTTTTACCTGATCATCTGTCTTTCCGCAAAAGGAACATCTGAATTTTGTATCATTCCCTTTTATTGCCATATACTTTCCCTTTCTATGAATCTTTCTGATTTTTCCTGAAACCTTGAAAGACTCCCGCAAATCTTTGCAGGAGTCTTTTCTTCTGTCTATTCTATCCTTTGTGTCCTTATCTGTGTTCAATTACAGAATCAATCAGACCATATGCCAGAGCCTCCTGGGCTGTCATATAGTTATCTCGCTCTGTATCTCTGGCAATCACTTCCAGAGGCTGACCTGTATTCTGCGCCAGAAGCGTATTTAAACGCTCTTTTGTCTTCAGAATCTGTTTTGCAACAATATCAATATCTGTTGCCTGACCCTGTGCACCGCCAGATGGCTGGTGAATCATAATTTCGGCATTGGGAAGAGCCATTCTCTTACCCTTTGTACCGCCTGCCAGAAGGAATGCTCCCATGCTGGCAGCCAGACCCATACAAATCGTAGATACATCGCATTTGATGTACTGCATGGTATCATAAATCACCATACCGGCTGTTACGGAACCGCCCGGGCTGTTAATATACAAATGAATATCTTTTCCCGGGTCTTCGGACTCCAGGAAGAGAAGCTGGGCTGCAATCAAATTTGCTGATACATCCGTAACCTCTTCTCCAAGGAAAATAATTCTGTCTTTTAATAATCTGGAATAGATGTCGTAGTTTCTCTCTCCACGGCTTGTCTGTTCAATGACATATGGTACTAAACTCATGAAACTCCTCCTATCCTGCCAAGTATAGCTGATTATTCAGCAGCTTCTTCTTTCTTTTCCACTACTTTTGCTGATTCAGCAACTAAAGTAACTGCTTCCTGAACAGCGATGTCTTTCTTCATCTGTTCTTTCTCAGCATCACCCATTAATTCTTTTAATTTTTCGACTTCCATCTTGTACATGTCAGCCATTGTCTTTAATTCTTCTTCGAATTTCTCATCAGAAACCTGAATATTTTCTACTTCAGCAACTTTCTCTAATACCAGACGGCTCTGGATTCTCTTCAGTGCCTGTGGTCTCATCTGTTCCTGGATCTTAGCCTGATCAAGACCTGTGAACTGATAATACTGGTCAATGGAAAGTCCCTGTGCCTGCATTCTCTGAACGAAATCGTTCATTAACTGCTGAATCTGGTTCTGAATCATTGCTTCTGGAATATCCATCTGCGCATTTGCGATTACAGCATCAACTGCTTTGTCTTCTCTTTCACGTTTTGCAACGCCTTCTTTACGTTCTCTTAATTTCTTTTCAACATCTGCTTTGTACTCAGCTAATGTATCGAATTCAGAAACGTCTTTCGCAAATTCATCATCCAGCTCAGGAAGTTCTTTTACTTTGATTGCTTTTACTGTACATTTGAATACAGCAGCTTTTCCAGCTAAATCATTTGCATGGTAATCTTCTGGGAAAGTAACATTTACTTCTACTTCTTTGTTCAGTTCAGCACCAACTAACTGATCTTCAAATCCTGGGATAAAGGAGTTAGAACCAATTGTCAGAGGATAATCTGTTCCTTTTCCGCCTTCAAATGCAACACCGTCAACAAAGCCTTCGAAATCTAAAGTAACCATGTCGCCCTGTGCTACTGCTCTGTCATCTACATCGATTGTTCTGGAGTTGTTTTCCTGCTCTCTCTTTAATTCAGCAGCAACTTCTTCTTCTGTTACTTCTACAGGAGTCACTTCTACTTCCAGACCTTTGTATTCACCTAATGTAACTTCTGGTTTTACAGCTACTTCTGCTGTGAAGATAAAGGATTTTCCTTTTTCTACCTGTACAACGTCGATTTCTGGATAAGAAACAATGTCTAATCCGCTTTCTTCTGCTGCTTTTGGATATTCTCTCTGAATCAGTGCATTTGCTGCATCTTCATAGAAGATTCCTGTGCCATACATTTTTTCAATCATCACACGAGGAGCTTTTCCTTTACGGAATCCAGGAATTGTGATTTTGTTTTTGTTTTTCATATAAGCAGCCTGTACTGCCTTCTCAAATTCTTCAGCGGCAACTTCGATTGTCAGTTTTGCCATGTTCTTTTCCAAGTTTTCTACCTGTACACTCATTGTTAAAAATTCCTCCTTGAATTCTATATGCATTCTGTTCCCGTAGGAACAGCGCTTTTTTACATACTTACAGTCATTGAAACAGTATAGCACAAGGAAATTAAAAACGCCAGTATTTTTTTAGGGTTTGGCTAAATTTCTGCCTGAAAAATAATGGATTTCCTGATTTCTTCTGCTTTTCCTTCATCATATAACTGTGCAATCAGCGCAAGAGCAAAGGGAATCGCTGTGCCAAGGCCCCTGCTGGTTATCACATTGGCATCTCGGACAACTTCTTTTTTGCATACAACTGCACCGGTTAGCTGCTCTTCAAATCCAGGATAACAAACAGCTTCTTTTCCTTCCAAAATCCCTAGTTTTCCCAGAACGCTTGGAGCTGCACAGATAGCTGCTACTTTCTTTCCTTCTGATGCAAAGTTTTTTAATAAGCCGCAAAGTCCCTGATGTTCTCCCAGATAGCGTGTCCCTGGCATACCGCCCGGAAGCACCAGCATATCTACGGTATCATAATCCACATCATCAAAGAAACAATCCGCTTTCAGTTCAATTCCGTGAGAGCCCTTGACAGCCAGCCCGTCACTGATGGATATCATCCGTACCTCCGCTCCTGCCCTGCGGAGCAAGTCTACAACTGTAAGCCCTTCTATTTCTTCAAAACCATCTGCGGTAAAAACACACACGTTTGCCATTTCCATATCCCCCTTTGAATTTTGTTATGCTTATCATAGCACACATTCCTCTGTATTTCATCTAAACAAATGCAGGATTTTCTAAAGTTTCTATAAAAAATTTTTTTTGCATAAAATATATCGATCTAATCCGCCATAAAGTTTTTCTCTAGCCACAATTTCATATCCATTTTTCTTCATAGTATACAGACTACTGTGGTTATTCGGATGCACTGTACACATATAATATTGCACATCCTGTCCTTTTTCTGTTTGCTCTTCTCTCAGCAAAGCCTCTGCTTTTTGAAGCATACGTCCCTGTAAACCATTTCCTCGGTATCTTTCTTTCACTGCTGCGGAATCCATATACACTACCTTGCCTAGTTCCTCCCCTGTAAGACCTGCATATTGTCCAAGATTATCCTGTGCTTCTGGATAAAATACCATAAAAAAACCTACCAGTTCTCTACTTTTTTCTTCTCTTGCACCTACCAGAAATCCGTTTCCCTCCAGCACCTGTCTTACATACCCTTCCTCATCCGACACAAACCATTCCGCTTCCTTTACAGACTGTCTTGCATTTTCCATAATCTCCATGATTTCTGGTAAATTATTTATAGTCATTTTCTCTATTTGAAACTCCATATGTTTCCTCCTGATTCTGCCTTGCTTTTTTCTTTTGAACATTATATGATACCTTAAAAAGAACTGCAAGAATGACCTTTTACAGGAGGATTTATATGGAAATCGAAAAAAAATATCTTATTCACAAATTACCTAAAGATTTAAAAACCTATCCCCATAAAAAAATCCAGCAGGCTTACTTATGCACCAATCCTGTTGTTCGCATCCGCAAACAAGAGGACCAATACTTTCTCACCTATAAAGGCAAAGGATTTATGGTACGGGAAGAGTATAACCTGCCGTTGAATCAGGAATCCTACGAACATTTACTGCAAAAAGCAGATGGTATCCTTCTTAGTAAAACCAGATATCTTCTGCCTCTTCCCCAGGGGCTAACGGTTGAACTAGATGTATTTGATGCACCTTACGAAAATCTCTGGTTAGCAGAAGTGGAATTTTCTTCTGAAGAAGAAGCCAATGCCTTTGTGCCTCCGGAATGGTTTGGAGAAGATGTCACGTTCTCTAGCAAGTATCACAACAGTGTACTGTCTATGCCAAATAAAATGCCAACATGAGATTTGGAGAAAGACATTTCATAAGTTGACGAGTGGGCGACCTTTATTCTCCCACTCTTTTTTTATCCAAAAAGTAATATATACTTGACTTTTTATCACTTATATTATAATCTATATTTGTAGATGATACATTCACAAACGAGGAGGTGAATAGGGCAAGTGCCAAAAAATATTGCAATAAAGGTCGCCCGAGCAGAAAAAGATATGACGCAAAAAGCGCTGGCAGAGGAAGTTGGTGTATCACGCCAAACGATAAACGCTATTGAAAAAGGAGAATATAACCCTACCATTAAACTATGCAGGAAGATTTGCAGGGTATTGAACAAAAGTTTAGATGATTTATTTTGGGAGGATGATGAGAATGAAAAAGAGGAAAACAATTTTAGATGAAAGACAAGAATTAAAATTGCTGCATATTGAACATTATGGCTGTTGGCTGGCTTACTGGGGATTAGTAGCTGTGATTTTTATTCAGAATACTCTGGATAAAGGCAACCTCAAACATCTCTTTGGCGAACTAATCGTGCTTTTTATCCTTAGCCTTTATCTTTGCGTAAGTTGTATAAAAAATGGTATCTGGGATAGGAAATCCAAACCAACTGTAAAAACCAATGTAATGATAAGCACCATTGCAGCAACGCTTCTTGGAATCCTTTGGTTTTTTAAATCCTATTACAACTATCATAATTTTTCCGGTTCTATTGCAACAGGAATGTTCATATCTCTTTCCACTGGTTTCCTTTGTTTGGTGATATTAAGTTTCTTTTCCCATATTTATAAAAAGCGGGAAGAAAAACTGGAAGCTGAGGAAGAGGAATAACAAGAATTTCGGAATATTGATACGTTTCCACTTTTGTGAAAACCGCATCAATATTCCCATGCTTTCTTTACATTTCTTTCCTATTTCCCTGCCGCCTCTTTTGCAAATCCTGTATCTACCAATTCTTCATATGGCACTCTCTCTTCTAGCTCTCCTGCACTGTCTAAAATATCTTCCAGAAGTTCAAAGCTCTCCTGCTCAAAAATTAGATTTTCTTTCCAAGTTTCCTGTTCCTGATATCGCTTCACAATAGTTGTGATGGTATCCAAATCATTTTCTTTAAATTGCGGCTGTATCTTACTTGCGATTTCTTCTGGGGTGTGGGTATTTACATAGTCCATGCCTTTTTGCAAAGCATTGGTAAACCCTTGAATCACCTCAGGATTTTCTTTCATATAGCTTTCTTTGGCGCTATAGGCTGTATAAGGGACATAGCCTGATTCTACACCGCAGGATGCTACCACATATCCAGTTCCCTCTTTTTCCAAAGCTGTGGCTGATGGCTCAAACTCCACGCTAAACTCTCCCTGTCCGCCTGAAAAAGCTGCTGCAGTAGAACCAAAGTCAATACTTCTGTCAATATTCATATCTGTATCTGGATCCATACCATGTTTTTTCAAAATATACTCAAAAACCATCTCTGGCATACCACCTGTCGCCATCAATATAATGTAAATAATTTTCCGATAATTGTTCAGAAGTCATTTGAGCCGGTAAATCCGGCAGGTATTGATGCATCAATACCGTAATCTCTTCTTTTGTTTTCACAATATTGTAAGGTTTCAGCGGATTATCCGTATCTTCCAAAATTCCCAATTCTTTCATCAAATTGATATAAGGTAAGATACTTTGTTTCGTTTTCTTAAATCCCAATGCTGTGATATGTTCTGACAAGTATTTTGCAGATGTATATCCACGTTCATCTTCTATAATCAGCTTCATTACAAGAGCGATTACAGTATTTTCCCGGCGATTCATCTCATCAGCAGGACTGTAATTGATTAAATCAGACAAACCATATTTTAAAGTAATTTCTGGCATTCCCTCTTTATCTACGTCAATTCTCTCAATCAACAGTTCAATATCTCTTCGGTCAAGAGTTCCACCTGCAATGATTTTATCAACTACATCCAATGCGTTTCTCAATTTGTCCTTTACATCCGGTGTTTCTATAGTAGTTTCATTCAGTTCTTTTTCCTGCATCTCCAAACCATGAATCTGCGCCAGTAAATCCTTTTGCATAGAATCATAGGTTTCATGGATTAAATCCTCATTTTCAGATGCTATGGATAAATCTTTTATTTTTTGTGTTAAAAGTACCTTTAGTTGATTTTTTCGGTTTTGAATTTCTTCCTGAAGGTCCTGTCGTTTTTCTACCAGCGTTTTCTTTTCTGCCTCAAAGTCCCTCATATCATATGTGGAAATCACTTCACAAAGCGCTTCTCTGCACAGTTTAATATAATTCAACACATCTTCCATCAAATCATTTTCCTCAATCAGATGCGCTTTCTCACAATACCGCCTACCTTTCGTATTATAGGTAGTACAAATATAATATTTTCTTTCTCTGCTGGATGTTTGACGCTTAATCGGTGTCAAACGACTTCCACAATCTTTACAAAACAAACAGCTTCCAAAAGGATTGGGAATTTCTGAACCAATCCATTCCCCCCTGCTTCCACGATAATTCGTGCGATTACGCTTTTCCTTTAATTCCTGTACAAGAGAAA
>CAJKMA010000058.1 GCA_905200905.1 uncultured Bacillota bacterium | reverse complement strand
TCTCTATGATTATAAAAAATGGCTTAGTTTTTCAAGAGGATGGCACTTTCCTGCAACAGGATTTATATTTAGAAAATAACAGGATTGTAGCTTCCGAATCAGAAGTAACAGATAAATCTATTATTGATGCCCAAGGCTTAAAAGTTCTGCCAGGGCTGGTGGATATCCATAGCCATGGTGCTTTTGGTCATGATTTCTGTGATGCAGATCCAGAAGGATTAAAAGTCACATTAAAATATGAAAAAGAACATGGTATTACTTCCTACTGCCCAACCTCCATGACTCTTGCAAAGGACAAACTTCTGGATATTTTTTCGACTGTAACCCAGATATCAGAAAGTCCTGAATTGGCCCGAATTATTGGTGTAAATATGGAAGGTCCTCTCATTGATATTCAAAAAAAAGGCGCTCAGGCAGGGGAATATATTCGAGTTCCGGAAGCTTCCTTTTTCCGTAAATGTAATGAAGCTTCTGGCAATCAGATAAAACTTGTGACCTTGGCTCCAAATGTGGACAAGGCGTTTGATTTTATTGAAGAAGTAAAAGATGAAGTTGTGATTTCCATTGGACATACCACTGCCAACTATGATTGTGCAAAAAAAGCTATGGATTTAGGTGCAAAACATGTAACACATCTTTATAATGCCATGCCGCCTTTTGCCCATAGAGATCCTGGCGTTGTAGGTGCTGCCTGTGATACCCCTGACTGTATGGTAGAACTTATCTGCGATGGTTATCATATTCATCCATCAACCATCCGCACTACCTTCAAAATGTTTGGTAACGAAAGAGTAGTTCTTATCAGCGATTCTATGATGGCAACTGGTATGCCAAACGGAAAATACGAACTAGGTGGCCAGGAGGTAACCATGGTTGACCGATTTGCCGCTCTTTCTGACGGAACCATTGCAGGTTCTGCCACAAACCTCTTTGACTGTATGAAAAAAGCCATGGAATTCGGTATTCCTGAATCCACTGCTATTTTTGCTGCTACCAGGAATCCGGCCAAAAGCATTGGTGTGTATGAAAAAGTTGGTTCCCTTACACCTGGTAAATTTGCAGATGTGCTGCTGGTAAATGAAAACTACGAACTTGTAAGAGTATTATAAATCATTTTTAAAGGTGATTTTGTCACAGACAGAATCACCTTTTTTTCGTATACTACAAGCAAAATTACAGAAACTAAAGAATACACATAACGCTTAAAATACAGGAGGTTTTCCTATGAGATTAAAAAATAAAGTTGCAATTATTACAGGAGGCAGCCGTGGCATTGGTTTCGCCACTGCGGATGCATTTCTAAAAGAAGGCGCTGTTGTAATTCTCACTGCCAGTACTCAGGCTTCTGCAGACAATGCTGTGAAAAAATTAAAAGAAAAATATCCAGATTCTACCGTAGCAGGTATTAGTCCAAACCTGGCAGATTTAGAATCTGTGCGTTCCTCTTTTAAAGAAGCAACATCAAAATATGGGTGCGTTGATATTTTAGTAAATAATGCTGGACTTTCTGAGCGTACTCCTTTTATGGAATACAAAGAAGAAGATTTTGACCGTATTATGGATTTGAATGTGAAAGGCGTTTTTAATTCTACAAGAGCTGCCTCTGAATGCATGATTGCTCGTGGCGATGGCGTAATTCTTAACACTTCTTCCATGGTAAGTATTTATGGTCAGGCCAGCGGCCTTGCTTACCCGGTCTCCAAGTTTGCAGTAAATGGTCTAACTGTTTCTCTGGCAAGAGAACTGGGACCTAAGGGAATACGGGTAAATGCAGTTGCACCTGGTATTACTGAAACAGATATGATGAAATCTGTGCCAAAGGAAGTGATTGATCCTCTTATTAATCAGATTCCTCTTCGCCGTCTTGGTCAGCCGGAAGATATTGCTAATGCATTTGTATTCCTTGCATCTGATGAGGCCTCTTATATTACAGGGGTTGTCTTGAGTGTAGATGGTATGGCAAGATCCTAAAAAATATGATTATAAAAGAAAAAACATCCTCACTTTCTCAATGTGTCGGATGTTTTTCCTTTTGCTTTATCAGCTCTTCTTTTTTCTTTCTGGATAATTTTTTAATTTCACATTCTCGCCGCATGGCCTCTTCCTTGGTTTTGAATTGTTCAAAATAAACTAATTCTACCGGCCTCCTTGCTCTGGTATATTTTGCTCCTTTTCCCGCATTGTGACAGGTTACCCGCTTGTCCAAGTCTGTGGTCCATCCTGTATACAAACTTCCGTCTCGGCACTTTAACATATAAGTGTACTTTAATTTTTCATGCTCCATATTTCTCGTTCCTACCGTTCTATGTACGGACGCTCCGTCTGCTTTCCTAAGCCAAACAAAACGCCCTCTATTATTAAGCCGCCGATGCAAAAAGTATTTCACTCAGCCAGAAAACCGTATGCAGCTCTTTTCTTTGAAGGCGCATCTATTTTCTGGAATATCTATTTTAAGATTGTAAGATTTTTTCGGCTGCTGATTCTTCTGCCATTTAATTTATTATACTCTTACAATCTAAATTTGTGAATCTTTTCTATGGCAAATACTGCATAGGATCTAATGGCATTCCATCTTTTGTTAATGCAAAATACAGGTTTGTTCCTTCTTTTGTGTAATACTTCGTCGGTTCATTTACATATCCTAATACACTTCCAGCTGACACATATTCTTCTGTCTGGAATGGCACATCTTTTAGCTGTCCATACACTGCCTGATATCCATTTCCCATATCCATTGTTACAGTTGTTCCAGTCTCTTCATTTTCCACTATGGAAAGTACCTTACCATTAGCTACTGCTGCTACAGGCGTTCCTACTTCTGCTGAAATTGCCACAGCGGGATTCAACTTATATACATTCAGTGTAGGAAAATATATGGTATTCTCCATATTGTAATCCAACACAACCTGTCCGTTTACCGGCCACTGCATAAGAGAGCTCTCTGTAAAATTTAAGTCTACTGTTTTGGAAATCACAGGCTGATTCTGTGTTTCTACAGAAGCACTTTCTGCTGCTGGTTCCTCTAGAGTTTCTGTTGCCTGCTCCGTGACTTCTTCTAATGTTTCCTTTTCTTCTGCTGTTGGCTCTTTTTCTTTTTTTCTGGTCCCTTCCACATCAGAAGTGTTTGCATCTTCTGTTTCTTCCCGTTCTTCTGTCTTTATTGCCTGGTCAACAGAATCCTCCTCATTCTCCTTAACAAGTTCTTTCTCGTTTGGTGTGCTCTTACTCCCGGACTGATAAACAGCCGCACATGTGACTACTAGTGTCAATGCCAGCAGGCTTCCTAATGCCACACGAATTTTACCTTTTTTACTCATATCTTTCACCTCTACCTATGATGGAGCAATCCGCCCCTTTTTTAGCTTCAATCATAGGATTGCCAGAAAATGAAAACTTATACATTATCTGTTTCTCTTTTCTTGTTATCTATGTTAAAATAAAGAAAAACACTCAGGCATTACGGAGGATTTCTACATATGAAAAAACCTGGAAACATACTTTGTTATAGTTTTATTTTATTACTGCTTTTTACAGATCTTACTGTGTTGGCATACTTTTTTAACTTTTCTGCTGCACCTGGTTACTACTATATTTGCCTTGCCTGCATTTTTGTAGCAATATTTCTTTTTGTAATTTTCCAGACGAAACTACAGAAACGCCTTAAAAATTCTACACGCCCATGGATATCGGCAGCCTTTACTCTCCTGATTTTACTTCTCAGCGGTATTTTCCTTTACACTGGAATCAGAGACGGGCTTGCTATGAAACATCCCCTGCAGACCACAGTAAATCAAACTAAATTTTTCAGAACCCCTCATACTATTTTCAATTTTTCTTTGAAAGATACCTATTCCATGGAGGGAACTGACATTTTAGATGAAAAAGTCTCTCTGCAAATTAGTGAAAAAGATTACAAAAAATATTCTTACATTACAGAAAAAGAATATATGGAATATAATGAAGAAAGCAATCGCATCCTATATAGTTATGAATACTCCGAAGATTCCAAACTTAGGGCAGAATATCTACCTGTTTCTAAAAAAGTGATAAACCTAGTGGAGATAACCCCTTCTTCCAAAACCTATACACAGACAGATAAGTTAAACTCTCTGGAAGCTGAAATCACAGCGGTAATAGATGACCACACCATGGAAGCGACTATCACTGACCTTGGCGATTATCAAGGCTCTCATGTAAAAAAAGGCGATACCATTACCATACAAGGAACTATGACCATCCTCTATCCTTACAATGTGCAGGGCTTCTATGAAATCAAGGAAGGTGATTTTGTAACCTTTTCTGTAAATGAACTTACAACGGGTGATTCTATTGTAGTCACTACCTCTGTCCTGAATCTGGCGGAAAATCAAACAAAAGGCGAGCCAGTTGAGTAAAACATTGAAACAATTTAAAAAGGAATATCTATACAGTTCTGACGAATATGCCGAACATGTATAAATATTCCTTTTTTATTCCTTTCCACTGATTTTCAGTTCAGGAAAAAAATACTTCAGTATCTCCTTATACTCTTTTCCTTCCAAAGCCATCTGTTGTGCGCCATACTGACTTAATCCAACACCATGGCCTTTTCCTTTGCATAAAAACCTTACCTTTTCCTCAAAACTTTGTACGGAAAAACAAGAAGAAGGCAGCTCTAAAATTTCTCTTACTCTTTCTCCTTGTATCATCTGTTTTCCCAACTGAAGCTCCATAACATAACCTGCCTCATCTGTTTTTTTTACTTCTACTACTTTTGTTTCTCCAAAAGCAAAACCGCCGTAAAATCTCTTCATCTTTTTTTCCAGTTCCTGAAATGAAAAATAACAGCCCTCCACATAAAGAGGACTGTCTCTATCTTTCGCTGTTTCTACAGAAGTTATGTATCCGTAAGACTCTCCCATTGCATCTGCTCCATCTCTCGTTTTCCCTGAACTAAGAGTATGGTAAGGTGCCTCCTTTATTTCTCCCTTGGCAGTTAAAACCTCTCCTCTGGTCTCCCTGGCAGCCTCCTGAAACACATGAAATTTTTCCAACATTTCCATATTCATATGTTTCTTTTTGAAAAATGTTGCTGTTTCTTCTAATATTTCTTTTCTCTCTTTTTCACTTTTCACAGAAAGATTCGTTCTGGCAAGAACTACCTGAGCCTTAATCGTTTCTCTTGCATAATCCCAAGAGATCTGAGAAGCCGCCACTTCTGCTACATAATCCTCAACTTCCTGCTTTCTACTGACTGGACAGGCCCTACGCCCTAAAACTACTACTGTAATAAGATAGGGAAGCAATAACAATAGCACTACTGCCAATACCCACGATTCTCTTTCTTTTTTCATAAAATACAGAATCCGCGTTATCTCTCATTGACAGTATATGACCGGTTCTATTTTTTTACCACAAAAGCTGGGATGGGTGGATTGTTTTTACGATTATAATACGTATTTACAATCACTATATATCTCTTCTCATTCAGACTCTTTAAATACTCCAAAATCCGATCTTTTTCTTCAAATCCAGTATCTCCTCCACTGTAGATACAAAGTGCCAGAACCCCACCTTTTCGAAGTAATGCAAGCCCTTTAGCAATGGCTTCTACACTGGTATCTGCTTTCGTAGCAAGATTATGGTCTCCTCCTGGAAGATATCCAAAATTAAAATAAATGCCATCCACTGATTCCGCTTCTAAATATTTGTCCATATTCGTATGGCTATCCAAATATAATCTAGCTCTCTTTTCCATCTGATATTCCCGCAAAAGTTTTCCTGTAGCTTCTAATGCCTTTTCCTGAATATCAAAAGCGGTTACCATCCCTGTTTCTCCTGCCAACTTACAGAGAAACAACGTATCATGTCCATTCCCCATCGTGGCATCCACATAACATCCACCTGGCCTTACCTGCATTTGAAACAATTCATGGCTCCACTTCGTAATTTGATAGGATATCATATTTCACTCTCGCTAGCTTTTAATGCCTGCTCTAAATCAGCAATAATATCATCTATATGCTCAATTCCAACAGAAAGACGAATCATTCCCGGTGATACTCCTGCTGCCTCTAACTGCTGATCATTTAACTGTCTGTGTGTATGGCTTGCCGGATGCAGTACACTGGTTTTTGCATCTGCAACATGTGTAACAATGGATGCTAATTTCAAGCTGTCCATAAATTTCACGGCAGCTTCTCTTCCTGCTTTTAACTCAAATGAAATAACACCACAAGTTCCCTTTGGCATATATTTCTGTGCCAGTGCATAATATTTATCTCCTGGAAGACCTGGATAATTCACTTTTCCAACTAATGGATGCTCGTTTAAATATTCTGCTACCTTCTGTGCGTTATAGCAATGTCTTTCTACTCTTAGCACCAAGGATTCCAATCCCAAATTCAAGATAAAACAATTCATAGGAGAAGGAATAGAGCCTAAATCCCTCATAAGCTGAGCATTAATTTTGGTAATATAAGCTGCTTTTCCAAACTGTTTTGTATAAACAACTCCGTGATAGGATTCATCTGGTGTGGTTAATCCTGGGAATTTTTCTGCATGTGCATCCCAATCAAAGTTTCCGCTGTCCACAATAGCACCGCCTACCTGTGCTGCATGACCATCCATATACTTAGTAGTAGAATGTGTTACAATATCAGCTCCCCACTCAAATGGTCTGCAATTTACTGGTGTAGCAAAGGTATTATCTACAATCAAAGGTACACCATGACTATGGGCCACTTCTGCCATTTTTTCAATATCCAGCACTACTAAAGATGGATTTGCAATGGTTTCTGCAATCACAGCCTTTGTATTTGGCTGAAAGGCTTTATCTAACTCCTCTTTTGAAGCATCTACGTCCACAAATGTACAAGAAATTCCCATCTTCTTAGCTGTTACTCCAAGTACATTTAATGTTCCTCCATAAATTGCAGATGCACAAATTACATGATCTCCTGCTTCACAAATATTAAAGACTGCATAAAAATTTGCCGCCTGCCCTGAAGATGTAAGTACTGCTGCAACACCACCCTCTAAGTCTGCTATTTTAGCTGCTACCAGATCATTGGTAGGATTCTGACATCTAGTATAAAAATATCCATTGTCTTTTAAATCAAATAATCTACCCATTTCCTCTGTAGTGTCATATTTAAAAGTTGTACTCTGGTAAATAGGCAACATCCTTGGCTCCCCTTTTTTGGGTTTCCATCCAGATTGAATGCATTTTGTTTCTATACGGTATTCATTGCTCATAACAAAACCTCACTATTTTCTCTCATTAGTTTCTATTTTACTGCTCAATATTGTACCACTGTTTTTTTACTGTGAATAGTTAAATTTTCTGTTTTCTGGAATTTCTCTTATCTACGGAAATATTTCTGCCCAATTAAGATTACTCCCACAAATAATGCAAGACCAATGCCTAAAATAATTAACATTGTCTCCTGACTAGCTATCCTATTCATAGATAACAATGCCAAAGCTAGCATATCCAAACCAATAATCATAACAGCACCACCTATTGTCATCATAAATTTCCGTTCATTTTCCGGTGATACCCCACTAGCAAACCGATCACGAATCATAGACGGTTTTCCCTTTACTGCTAAGAAAATCCCTCCTAAAATAATCACTGCTGCAATAACTAACAATACTACATTCGTTGTCATAATCTTTTGTTCCTTTCTTTCTCTTTTTTCTCATATTTTTTAAATTCAGCCCTATACCAAATAGGCAGAACTGTTCCCTTTAAAACACAGGAAATACTCAGTACCCACCAAACACCATTCAAGCCAAGTGGTGTTTTAGATAACAGCATAGCTGCAGGAATTCTTAAAAGATTAAAGGTAATCCCCGTTACAGAAGGAGGCACTGTCTTACCAAGTCCTTGAAAAGCTCCTGTAGCCGCCCCTTCCAGACACATAAATAGCTCACTTATTCCAACAATCCGAAGATAATCGACTCCCATAGGGATAACATCTGGCTCTCTTATAAACATCTTAAAGAAAACTTCTGGAAACGCCATTAATAGAAAACCGGTAAAAATTCCCCAAGCCCCCATAATCATTAAAGCTGTCCTATATCCTTTTTGAATTCTCTCTTTTTTTCCTGCACCATAGTTTTGTGCAACAAAAGCATTTACTGCAGTAGAAAAGCCACCTGCTATCATCCAGGATATGGACTCTATCTGGCTTCCTACCTTCTGTACTGCTACTGCTGCATCTCCCCATCCAGCTACCAGTCTTGCAATAACCATGGAAATAGCTGAAAATAAGGAATCCTGTATTGCAGAAGGAAAGCCAATTTTTACAATTGTTCTTATTTGCTCTTTCTTCGCTGGTTTTAACAAATATAAATTTCTAAAAATGACAGGTTCTTTCCAAATTGCTTCTAAATAAAGAACAAATACAATAATCTGAGCCAAAACGGTTGCAGCTGCCGCTCCTGCAACACCCAGTTTAGGAATCGGTCCTATTCCAAAAATCAATACTGGATCCAAAATCAAATTAATGAGGAGACCCATGGTGGTAACACGGAAAGTTGTAACTGTATTTCCCATGGCAGCCAAAATTCCTCCAATTATCTGATCCAGAAAAGAAAATACAATCAATCCACAGACAATCATCAGATAAACCCTGGCATCCTGAATAACGTCTGTATTATTAAGCTTAAAAAATCCAATCATTTGCCTGTGAAATAACAAACTCAAAATTCCATACAGAATCCCCAAAAAAGTACCCATTCTAAGGGCACCTCTTGCATATTGCGCCGCCTCTTCTTTTTCTCCGCTTCCCAGTTTCTGAGCAACTGTAACCTGGCCTCCAATTCTTGGAATGGTTGTAACTCCATTTGCCATCCACATAAACATTCCGGCTGCCCCTACTGCTGCCACTGCTCCACTCCCAAGCCGTCCAATCCAAATCATATCTACCAGATTATAACCCATCTGAATAAAAGAAGTTCCCATAATGGGAAAAGCCAGTCTGGCTAGAGTCCCCGCTATAGGCCCTTCCAACAAATCCATCTTTTTCTTCATTTTCCTCCATCCGCCTCTATCTTCTGTCTATTCCACGATTCTTTATTTATTATCTTAACAGACTCTAATTGTGCCGTAAATACTTATTTCTCTTTTCTTTCCTTCTTAATTATGGTACGCTTAAAAAAACAAGAATAGAGGATTTAAAAATGAAAGAAAAAATTTACACCATCCCTCTTATGGATGCTTTTCGGGCCGATGACGAATGCCCTTTCTGTTTTATTGAACGTAATCTGGAACAACATGCTATCGACTTTGTCTTGGGTTCTGGAGCTTCTTATATGGAAGATGATATTCGTGCTGAAACAGATAAAATGGGCTTTTGCCGAAATCATTACAAAAAAATGTTTGACTATGGAAATCGCCTTGGCACTGGATTGATTCTTACCACCCATTTTAAGAAAAAAAATGAAGAGTTAAAACAGCAACTCAAAATGTTTTCACCCGGTAAAGCCTCTATGTTGAGTCACTTTAAAAAAGCAAAAATCGATCCTGAAAATCCCAAGACAAGCATCGGATCCTGGATTAAAGAAGAAAGTAATCGCTGCTATATCTGTGATTATTCCAAAGATACGTATAATCGCTATCTAGATACCTTTTTTGAACTTTACCGGAAAAATCCAGAATTTCAGGAATTGTTTCAAAATAGTAAAGGCTTTTGTCTTCCACATTTTGCAGATTTGGTAGAAACCGCAGAAACTCTCTTATCAGACAAAGAGAAAACTACCTTCTATGATTCTCTGTTTCCTCTCATGACAGAAAACCTCCAGCGAATTACAGAAGATTTAGAATGGTTCTGCGATAAGTTCGACTTCCGAAACAAAGATGCAGACTGGAAAACTTCCAAAGATGCCATCCAAAGAGGGATGCAAAAAGCTGCTGGAGGTTATCCCGCTGATCCAGTCTACAAAGCGGATCGTTAATTAAAAAGATTTCTGAAAGCAATTATAAAAAAAGAATAAATGATTTTTTTGTTTTTCATTTTTCTTTTAGTATTTGGTCATAAATTATCCTTATTTACAAGGTATAGTATTACTTGTAAAAGCCAATAAGACTTTTTTCAAAATCTTTTTCTTTTCATATTACTGGCAACAAATTGCCAGTAACTCCTTCTTTTTTATGAAATACAGACAGGAGCAGGAATCTAACCCCCTCGGATTCCTGCTCCTGTTATGTGTTCCTAAAAGGAGTGAATCTCTTCCTTTTTATAAGGATACTTATTGCTCCTACTAAAACTGCCAATCCTGCTACCATTGGAAAAAACATGCCCGATGTAGCTTCTCCTCCTGTCATGGGTACTTGAAAGTTAGCATGATTGGTAATTTCATAGACAAATTGATAAATATAATAAATTTTATCTATTGGATCATAAATACACTGATTTTTATCTATATTCTGTTCCTCTATCTGCTGTTCTGTAATTCTTGTAGGCACCTGCACCACCAGAGGTTCCTTCAGAAGTGTATGTCCCTGTGCTGTCTTTTTCTCTGTTATGGTATAGGTATCTGGTTTCAACTTCTCAAATAAAATTTCCCCTTTTTCATTTGATTCTGCTGTATGAATAAGTTCTCCTTTTCCATTTTTTATTTCAAATACAGCCCCTTTTAAAGGTGTCACTCCATCTGTATCAAACTTCTTAATTTTAATACTGCCCTCCACTGGCATATCCTCTGCTGTATACTGATTTCCTCCTTCCAATTTTACAGTTCCATCTTTCCTATTTACCTGAGATACAAATATTTCCCCATCTTTTGCTACAACGTTTCCTTTTTCATCCTTCAAGTATCCTTTCAAAGTATAACCGGCAGCTGGCTTTGTCTCCTGAATCGTAATCGTTCCATAAGGAAGAATCGTTTGTCCATTGGGGTCTTTGTACAAACCATCACTTAATGGCTCTGCCAGGTAATCATCACTAAGCTGTGCTCCATATTGCTCTCCTTCTTTTTTTATTCCTATTACCCATTCTCTTTTGGCTATATCAGGCAGATTTTCTTTACTGTAGTATCCATCATAATACTTAACTGTAAACTGAGTTCCTTCTAAAGTTGGCATTTCAGAAGTTTCATCTCCATAACCCATCTTTATTAAACGAATTCCCATTTTATCATATCCTGGGTAATCCTGAACCTTGACTACACTACTTATTACTGCCTCCTCTCCTTCCCCCAGATAAACCGGATATATCTGCTCATTTTTCTCATAGCCTTCAGGCGCTTTTGTTTCTTTTACGTAATACTCTCCCAGAGGAATTGTGTCACTTGTACCATTTCCTTTGGAATTTGTTACAATCTTTGTGACAGGTTCTGTACATTCCTTATTTTTATAAACAACATATTCTGCACCTTCCAAACTATAACAGGCATTTCCATTTGTAATTTCTAAAACTGCAGAAGTTTTTTCAAGCACAATTCTTCCTTTCTTTGGTGGCTCTTTTGAATTTTTCTGGTTTTCTTGTGCTGTAATCCCTCCTGCAATTTCATATGTATAAATCTGTGTGTCCAACAAATATCCCTGTGAGGGAACTTTTTCTTTTACATAATAAGTACCGCTTTCTAACACTTCATCTCCAGTCGCTCCATATCCTTCTTCATTAGTTGTCATAGTCATAATCTCATTTGTGCATGAATCATCTTTATAAATACCATAAACAGCTCCGGCCAGACTATAATTTTTATTATTTTCTGTTACTTCAGGATTTGCACTGACTTTCTGAATACTTAATCCACCCTTGGCATTTTGTATTAAAAAACAAATATCCTGGTACCTGCTAATACCTCCATTAATTGTATAAATCCGATAGTTTTTTAAAACTTCTGCGGATTCTCCATGATTTGCCTCCTCATAAATTTCATCTGCTATTTTTATAATTTTTCCCTGTTCTTCTCCTACAAGTCCCAGCAAACTTCCTGTTTCTAAATATCCAATTACTGCATGAATATAAATTTGCCTGTACATTTTATTTCCCTGATCCAACTCTCCAAACCAGGAATCGCCCAATTCCTGCAGTTCTAGCCCATAATTTGTCAACATAGCCAGCTTATACGCATTCGCATAATCTGGTCTCATCTCATCCAGAGATTCAATATCATCATACCAACCACTGGGCGGATTCTTTTTATTTGGCTGCATGCAGTAACCAATTCCCACGATTCCATCACAACCTGAAATATAGAATTCCCGTGTATGATAAAATTGAGAAGGATATAGTATTTTTTCTCCTACTTCCAGCTTTACTGACTCAGGTATTCTGGCTCTTATCTGTTTTCTTTGATAGGTAATCGAATTTTCTAACACTTGTACACAAGAATCTCTATGATAGATAAAGTCCAAAGCTTTTTGATACCCCACCTCTGTTTCATTCAACATCCCTTTAGGTGCAAATACTACTTCTAAAATCATTGTTTCATCTAAAAGCTTTACATCATACTCGTATTTTTCTTTACCTGCACAATCACTTAATACTTCCATTTCAAGTCCATCTTCTGACAAAATTCTTCCAGATTCAATTTTATACCCTGTATCTGCTACAAATACTGTATGAATGATCTCTCCTCCCTGTAAAACATCTGCTGTAGCATAACCATTTTTCTTTGGATAAATAGTTGTCCACTGTGCCTCTTCAAAATCATATTTTATATTTAAAACTCCTCCCTTTTGAGGTATCTTCGTTCTAAATTTACATAACTCAGGTACAACTTTTATGCTCTCACTTTCTTTCTCTCCTTGTATCTCCTCCTTCTCTATTATTTCCTCCCAATAAATAACTGCTGGCTCTCCATAAATGGACTTTTCCCTTTCAAAAACAGGAATAACTGCTATCCTTGCTGTATTTTCTGAAACAACGGTCAAAGAAAATTCTGTATATGTTCCCGCTGGAAGTTCTAACTCTGTATAACGAAAACCTCCATGAGTCTCTGTTTCCTTACATTGTTTCAAAACTCCTTCTATATTTTGCTGATTAGAATCTTTGAAAGAGATTAACCATTCATTGCTCTCCTTAAACTCCAGAATGTCAATCCGCTTAGACGGCCTTTCCAAATAAGTGCCCCATTGTTCTGTATTATTATTAAAATCCCCTTCTACTTCACAAAAATACAAACGTAAAATTTCATTATTTTCCGTTTTATTTTCTGCATGTACATTTAGCACCACTTTATCCCCTGTTCTTAACGGTTCCCCTGTATCCTGTACTGTAACAGATGCGTCAAATGCAGTAATTTCTTCCTGCATACTTTGAACGTCACTTCCATATACCGACAATACAGAACCTGACAAATTCCATATGAGAACCATTGCAATTAAAAATGTCAGAATCCTGTTTTTATATTTCATATATCACCTGCTGTCTATATACAGCTTTTTCCTTTCTCTCTTCCACAATAGTAATACAAACACACCTATTCCCAAAATTCCCAAACTAATTTTTAATGCCTTTTCATACTCTTCCATCCATTTTGATTCTACCTGTTTTGCCTTAATATTCTGAGAATAACAGTGTGTTTCTCCATATTGAATTCTTGTTCCTCGTACCAAAAGCCTATGTGTATTTACTCCATAAGGTGTACAAGTAACAAGCGTACAGTAATCCTTCCCTTTTTTTATATAAAGTTCCTCCAAATCCGTAGGAAGTACTGTTTCAATCTTATTTATCTGATATGCCAACTGTTCCCCCAAAATATTCAGGAAAAATACTTCTCCTTTTTTCAGTTCTGATAAATCTGTAAATAATTTTGCATTACTAAGACCTGTATGTCCTGTCAAAACAGTATGTGTATTCTCACCTCCCAGGGGAAGAGAACTGCCTTCTAAATGTCCAACTCCTTTTTCCAGAATTTTTTCAGATGTTCCATGATAAATTGGCAATTTTACATCAATAGTTGGAATAGAAATTGTTCCCATAACCCCTTCTTCATTCATATTTAAAATTTTGCTATACTCTTCCGTATCTATATTTATAATTTCTTCTTTAAATGGATCACAAAGTTTCACACCCCCACTAAAAATTTCCTCATTATAGCGTTTAACTGTATTCTTTATTTCCTCTTTCTCTGTATCATTTACCTCTTCTTCTGCTGTCTCCACAGACTTCACCAGGGATTCTGTTTGATGCTCAAATATATAATTTGCCAAATATGGATATCCCATTAATAAAGAAGCAATAAAAAACAATAACAGAACCGCAAAACCTTTTTTCATATCAACTGTCTTTCTTTTTATCTTTTTTTGTCACAAGTACCACTCCTCCTAAAGCCGCTCCACAACCAGCCAGTGTAAAAATCCATGTTCCATATCCACCTGTCTGTGGCAATTTAAAACTTTTATTATTAATAATCTTCATATCTACTTCTGCATTAGTAGATACCATTCCTTTGTCTGAATGAAACTCACTCATAGTTGCTTTTTTTCCATCTATAGATGCACTGGCACGTTCTCCTTGTGTTTCAATTAATTCTTTATTGGGATTATTTGCAATATCTAAAATGTCATATAGAGTTGTGCGAGATGGGATAATATCATCCACTGTGCTTCTGATATCAATCACCATAGGTTCTTTTAGAAGAGAATAACCATTTGCTGTGGCAATCTCTGTTAGAATATAAGTATTAGCTTCCAATCCATTAATAATAAGACTTCCTTCATTTCCAGGAATAAATTTTGTACCTTCTTTTTCTGATGCTCCCTTTTCTTCATCTGTAATATAATAGATTCCATTTTCCCCTTTCGCCTTTAAATAGTACCCATCTGTTTGATTCTGCAATAAAAACTTTACATCTGAAAATTTTCCTTTCTGGTCTGAAAATTTCTTTTTAATATTTAATCCAAAAGTATATACTTTTGCCCTATCCTCAAGTATATCAAATTCCTCCATATTTGTACGTTTCCATTCCAGTCTTACATCGTTGATATTTCCCTGATCTCCTAAAATAGGACTATCATCTGGATTTATCCTGCATGAGTATGAAACAACCATCCATTTTTTTGAAAACTTTGTATTTATCTCTTTTAAACCTTCCTTGGTGATTGTTATCACCATTTTACTGCTTCCTGAAATTTCTCCATGATATTCTGACTTAAACAGATCCTCCTTTTCTTCCCATACTCTAATTGCTCTCTCCTTGTTATTCTCCATTGCTTCAGCCTCTGTATCGTAAAAATATAATCTTACATCTTTATTATACGTTAAACCTCTATCCATCTGATCTGTAAATGTATATTGTGTCAAATAAGTTGCTTCTGATGTAATGCCTGGAAGATGTGACACAAAAATATAGTCCATAATATCTCCCTCTGAACCAGTCGCAACATCTTCATAAGGCAGTTTTCCATTATCATCCTGCTGCTTCACCAGCTTGTCTAAATCTGGTATATTCGTCTGATTTTTAGGATATACCTCTACATCATAAAACCAAGCTTCTCCTTCATAATCGGTCATAGGTATGGCAACAAAAAATGGCTCTACTGTCGTATGTATATTTGCAGGAACTTTCGTCTCTACAATCAAATATAGACCCAGAGGTAATCCTGTTGCCGATGTTTTTCCTGTTTCATCTGTAAGAGACATCACCTTTTTTCCATCTGCACTGACCATATATCGCTCCAATTGATTTTTTCCCTCTATTGGTTGAGATAATAAGGTCTTTAAAGCAATATTCAGCTCTATTGATGTATACGTGTGATTTCCTCTTTTATTTTCCATCCCCAAAATTTCTTCTATCTTTTCTGGAATATCATATAAAATCTGAACTTCAGTCTGTTTATGCTCCATATGAACATTCCCCAAATGTAAATAAGTAAATTCTACTCCTGGAATTATATAATTCTTAAATTCCTCCTTTGCTTGTTCGTCTGCCTTTCCATTGTTGGAAAACATTTTCTCTGATGTATCTAAACCATCCTCTTCCGCTGCTGTTAAATCATACTTATAAATAGTCAAACTTCCTCTTCTGTTCATGTCAATTACATCTTCTGTAGCAGCAAATACCTCCTGTTTTAACAAAATTACAGAACATACTACTGCAAGCAAAATTCCAGTCCTTTTAAAAAATGACTTCTTCATACTACACTCCTTTCTCCATTATCACTGTATACAGTTGTTATATCCACTATAATAACTGATTTCCATTTATTTTTCAAGTGTTTTTTCAAAAAAATTATCATATTCATTTATTTTTTATGTAAAGAAAAAGAAAATACAACATAACAATACCAGGCAATATATATCGTATTCTATTCTCCCATCGAATCCATTCCTTTGAACTTTTTATCTCTTGCCCCGATGCATAAACCAGCTCTTCTTTTTTTTCTTTCTCCTTTTCCTGTTCTTCATCTTTTATTTCCTGTACTTCTGCCTTTTCTACGTATTCGCAATAGACTAAATATCGAAGATTCCCGCCCGGTATTCCATAAGGATGACAGGACATTAATGTTATCATATCTTTCCCTTGCTTTATCAAAATAGAATCCAAATCATGTGCATCTACTATTTTTATCTCTACAGCTTCATACTCCCTTGTCTCCCATAAAGTATGAACATAGACTTTAGAACCAGGCAGCATATTTTCAATATATTGGAAATATGTACTTCCTTTCCATCCACGATGTGCGGCTATAACGCAGTTGGTATCTTCACCTCCCACCGGCATACTGGTTTCTGATAAAATTCCTGCCCCCTTTGCCAGATTATCTTCTGATGCACCAACTAAAAGTGGAAGCTCTACCATCATATCTGGTATTTCTATATATCCCACGACTGAATTCTCTTCTGTTAAATTTTTAAAATTTACCGGAAGATCCTCATAACTCCAAACATCTACAAGTTCCTGCCCCTCTAATGCCAATTCTTGATTATATTTCTTCATCTCCTGATAAAGAGCTTCTTTATTCTTATTTTTATCTTCCCTTTGTAAATCCTCCTCCCTTGAATCAGAATCTTGAATTTCTATTTTCTCCTCAATATCTTGCACCTCCTTTTTTACGTCCATATTTTTTAAATCAGGATAAAAAAAACATCCTAAACTAACTAAAATCAAACTCACTCCCATAAAAAAACGTATTAGTTTGCTCATTTTCACCTTACCCTTTCTTATCTTTCTACTTTCTCATTGACCTATCTCTATACAAACGGTTATAATAAAAACATTGAAAGAAAAGGGAGAATACCAATGAAAACATTACCAGAAGAGAACAAAAGACTAAACAAAAGGCTGCAGGACTTCCGCAAAGAAGCTCATATACAACAACAGGAAATGGCAGATTATTGTGGATTATCTAAAAATTATTTATCTGCAATGGAACGCGGTATAAACAAATGTAATGCACATGTTTTAATTAGTTATGCCAAAAAACTCAACGTATCTTTAGATATACTTACCGGACTACAATCTTCTCTAAAAACCGAAACTGATACTATCCTTCCAGAACTAAAAGCAACAATTGAAAAAATGAGCTATGAAAACCAGAAAAAACTCCTAGAAATCTTAAATATTTTGGATAAATAAAGATTTTAGACTCTTCGACAAGTATGAAATGCTAATAGAAAATGATTTACATGTATTATAGCAAAAAAAAATATAAATGCCAATTGTTTTTTACATTTCTTTTATTATTTAAACACAGATTCATCACAATTTGGATTTATAGTATTACTTGTAAAAGCCAATAAGACTTTTTCAAAAATCTTTTTCTTTTTCATATGCCGGTATAAAAGGCCGGCTCTCCTTCTTTTTAATATTTATATTAAAAAAAGAAGCCAGAATCAACTTCCCCCCTCATTGATTCTGGTTTCTTTTTTATGTTCTGCATCCTACTTATGATTAAACTGTTATCCCCAGAATTTAATTTTTGAATCGTTTTTTGTGGATAACTATAAGGTATTCTCCAAAACATGTGGAGAATACCACTTAAATTACTTAATAATTGAAAGGAAAAGAGACATTTAAAACTATTTAAGATGACAAGACATAACGCTTTAAAAAAAAATAGCTCAAATCCTTATATCATGAGGATTTGAGCTATTTTCATTTAGTGAAGCATCGGGGATTCGAACCCCGGACAACTTGATTAAAAGTCAAGTGCTCT
>CAJKMA010000057.1 GCA_905200905.1 uncultured Bacillota bacterium | reverse complement strand
TCATCAGAGCCTTTTTCTTTGACTCTGTTTTTTCATAAATCATTTGACACTACCTCCTATCATTTACTCATTACCTACGATTTCTTTTGCCCATTCCATGACTTCCTGATTACTGACTGCCACATCATTTCTGGAAATGGTCAATCCGTCCTCAACAACTGCAGCGTCCGGCTGCATATCTTCAATCGTCGAAATTGTATCAGAAAAGCCACTTCCTCCATGAGAATTAAAGGGAATAATCGTTTTTCCTGCGAAATCGTACTCTTCAAAAAATGAATACATTGGCTGCGGCATATCGCCCCACCAATTTGGATAACCCACAAAAATCGTGTCGTAATTTTCTAAATTTTCTATATGTGTAGAAAGTGCCGGTCTGGCATTTTCTGACTGCTCATCTGCCGCCTGATCTACCAACGGATCGTGATCCAATGGGTACTCCTCTTCCGTTTCAATACGGAAAAGATCTCCGCCAACTGCCTGCTGTATTGCTTCTGCCATGAACTGCATATTTCCTACCGTTTCTCCATTCTGAACAACTACACTGGCCCCTGCATCTGCATCAATACCACTGATGTCAATGTCTTCCGGAACAGAAAAATAAGCGATTAAAATATTACTGCCTGTATTTTGATCAGAACCTGAATCTGCTGTTTCATTCTTTTTCCCGGCATCCTGTTCCGTCTCCTGGATAGCCTGCACATTTTCATTACTATTTTCCAGCGAAGCATCTTCTCTTCCACATGCTGCCAGAGAAACTATCATTGTTCCCGCTAATAATAAAGTCACTATTTTTTGTTTCATGCGACTGCCTCCTGCTTGTGTTTTCTTTTCGTTCTTTTCGTTTTAACTCTGCGCTGACAGAATTTTTTTCACTTTGTAACCCAACATTTAGTACAATCCCTATGGCAGCAAAACATACGATCAATGAAGTAAGACCATAACTGACAAAAGGAAGTGTTAATCCTGTATTGGGAAGAATTCCTGATACTACTCCAAGATTGATAAATGCCTGTCCTCCTATCCATGCGCCGACACCGGCACATATGATGTTTCCCTTGAAATTTCTTCCTCATACTCTTTCAGATACCCTTCACCCTGTATTACCTGAAGGAAAAAGAAGCGTCCTAACAGCAGAAGAAACATTCCCATAAACAATAAACTCATTGAAAACAATCGTTTCTTTTTAACATTGAAAAGAAATTTTTTTATCTTTTTACGTTTTTTTACCGAGACAAATTTATCCAAAAACATCTTCAAATACTTTTGCATACTTTCCTTTCTGACTTCAGGAAACCACTATATATTTGGGTCTTTTCAAAATTATTTTTCCAAAAATGCCACCCAAAAGCATTCCTACCGTTTCTTTCCCTGTAATGGTTACTGCCTTTTTTATACTGTCAATGCCTGACTCCCATAACTCTATTCCAAAGAAATACTCCTGCAGCCGATAGCCCTCCAGTACAAATATATAAAGAAAAATAAGATTTCCAACAGCTATCAGGATACTTATCATGATGTTTTTCCATGAACTATCTACATATAAACTAAAGCATAATTCTTCAAAAAAACCGATAAAATATGCCATAAATAAGTCCATTGCCATTAATAATAACCCACTCATATTATAAGGCGGCAGCTCCATGATATAATTTCTTCCCATTATCAATCCAACGTAATTGTCAATAAAAGCATATACAAGCAAAAACGCCAGAAACCCCAGGTGCATAGTTATCATCATTTGTAAGTATTGTTTATATTTTGTACTATTTATTGTTACTGAATAATTCCAAGTTCGTCTACCCATGCCTGTACCTCATCATCAGATACTCCAGAGCGGAATCTTTCACCTTCCATCCATTCGCCGGTTCCTGCCATTTCTTCCAGTAATTCTCCACTTTCTCCCAATCCGGAAGAAGAAGATGTTGCAAATGGAATCACTGTTTTACCTGTAAAATCATTTGCTTTAATAAAGGCATCTACCGGCCATGCTGCAATCCCCCACCAGATTGGATATCCAATAAAGACTGTATCATATGAATCCCAGTTATCTACCGTATCTGCTACCAGTTCCATTTCTCTTTCGGATTCATTTTCATACTCTCTTGATACCCGGCTATCATTATCTGTCCAATCTAAGTCCTCGTCACTATACGGTTCTGCAGGCTCCAGTTCAAATAAGTCACCGCCTGTTGTCTCAGAAATGGCATTTGCTACTGCCTCTGTATTCCCTGTTGCTGAGTAATACACAACCAAAGTATTTCCTCCATCATCCACAGATGCTGTATTTTCAGATTCCTCACCGGCTTCATTTCCAGAAGCCTCTGTTTCTGTCTGGGTATCCTGCTGTGGCTCAGTTTCTTCTGTCTGAGCACCGCATCCTGCCAGTAATCCCAATGTCATTACGCCAACCAGTAACATAGAAATTATTTTTTTTGCTTTCATAATCGTCATACTCCTTTTCTTCAGTGCGTTTTGTAGTTTCTCTATAGTTATCATAAGCAAAATGGCGTCTTATAAGAAGTCTCCATTTGTTATCCAGTTTATACCAAAAGGTACTTACTTCGACTGTTCAAACAGCCAGCCCATAATCTCCTCATCATGCGCAAACAATGCTCCACCGCCGCCATGCTGATTCGAGATTCCCTGTTCTTCAAAATAAGAAGCATCTTTAATATCCAAAACCAGCAACCGGTCAATTTCTTCCTGACTAAGTCCTTCTTGTCTGTATAATTCATAGATCCGGTCATAAGCTTCTCTTGTTGGTTCTGAACCGTAATACTCATCAGACTCACCAATTGCAAAATAAACGGGAGTTCTGTTTTCAACTACCAGATCATACTCTCCATCCCACTGAGAACTGCACTGTAAATACGCCGTAAATAAATCCGGTCTCATTCCCATTACCAGCGACATAGTTTCTCCACCGCCGGAGTACCCACTTGCATATACCCTTCCGGTATCAATATTGTAGTTTTCCAGAAAGTATTCTGCCAATACAATCGTCTGCCTTGCAGAAGTTTCCTGCCAGTCATTAAGCTGAGGAGCAACGATAATCATGTTCGGATTATATTCTCTTGCGGTAAACCCAAAATCTTCGGTTCTCACATTTGTACCCACTCCTTGAAAATACAGCCCCTGGTAGCCCGGGAGTGTAAAATATAAAGCATAGGCTTTAGTACCATCATAGCTTTCCGGAATATAGACATTATAGTGAATATCCCCCTCTGTTTCTGAATGCAGCACATTATCCAGCAAAAACCCTTCATACTCTTCCGTTCCAGCTGAAACGCTGCCGCTATCTTCGTTTTGTACTTCTGTTTCTCCCTGTGATGAAGACTCTGTCTTCTGCTCTGTTGTTTCGTTTTCTGTATTATTTGTTCCCTGTTCAGCTCCGCATCCCGCAAGCGACAATATTGCGGCAAGCATACATATTGCGGTTTTCATTCTTTGTTTCAATCTGCATCTCTCCTTTACTAATATTCATATGACGGTTCCAATAAACGCATCAATTCTGTGTCATGCCCATATACAAGAGATGATTTTTTGTCTAACAGCATCGTTGCACCCTGTTCTCTGTCGTACGGTTTCCATTCCGGTATTCCTTCGGCAGACGGAACACCTGTTTTCGCAAAATTAACCCAAAGCCGGCTAACCTGCTCTGCAAATGTCTGTGCCTCTGTATCTTGCTGCGTCTGATTGAATACAAAGGGGATTTCCGCGCCATGATATGCTCCCCGTTCTGACTCGTTCCATGTAAAAACATAAGCATAGACCTCTGCACCGTTTTGATCCGCTTTATGACTCATAATCTTCAGCATCGGGAGACGAATCAATGTATCTACTTTGTTTGCATCTTCTGAATCTTCTTCCGGATAGGCCTCTGCATATGCCTGCACTTCCTCCTCCGTAAGTTCGCCCTGATCACCACCCATAAATGTTGTCCATTCATTTAAGTTACTTCCAATGAGAAGTTCTATATCCTTACCGTTTTCAGCAAATGAATCTTCCGTTACCGGATTAGTTGGCATATAATCCCCTTCTACAACCGGTCCCCATTCCATCGCATATCCGGCAGATAACGGAGCCGGTATCTGAAATTCTTCCGCTGTTTCCTGCAAGGCTTCGGAAGCTGCATCTTCCAGTTCTTTCATATCTACATTCTGGATTTCTTCAATATTCTCTGCTGTAATTTCAAGTTTGCTTAAAATTCGCTCCGTCAATTTTGTACTAGCTTCCTGCGAAGTAAAGGTAACTCCCATGGTCTCTGTTGCTCCACTCTGTACGATGCCTCTGTGGAAAAGACCTTTTGCATAAGGAGTCGTCATCATAGAAAGGACTTTTGCTCCGCCTCCTGACTGCCCAAATAGCGTCACATTTTCCGTATCTCCGCCAAAGGCTTCAATATTCTCTTGGATCCATTCTAATGCATTTACAATATCTGTCAGACCTGCATTGGCAGAATACCGATATTTATCTCCATAAGCTGACAAGTCTAAGAACCCTGATACGCCCAGACGATGGTTTATAGAAACAACCACTACATCACCGCTTTTGCTCAGATTTACCCCATTGTAGCCTTCTTCATTAGCTGAGCCTGTCGAGAAACCACCGCCATGCAGCCACACCATAACTGCTCTTTTTTCTCCATCCGCAATTCCCGGTGTCCAGATATTTAAGTTCTGGCAGTTATTATCCGTTCCTTCCTGGTTTCCGGCAGACATTCCTAACATTCCACTTTGCGGAGACATAGGGCCTGTTTTCGTTGCATCCAATACCCCCTCCCAGCTTTCCACTTCTTCTGCCGGGACAAATCGCTCTTCTGCCTGTGCGTAAGGTACGCCCAGATACTGAAAAATGCCATCTTCTACGCTTCCCCGTATATCTCCTTTGGCTGTTTCCACTATCGCCTTGTCATTTCCTTTTGCTTCTTCAATTCTTTCCGGTGTAAACATATTTCGTATAACGAAAAATGCTGCAATGCCGACAGCAACTACTAACACTAAAAATACCAATGTAATCTTCTTCCACAATTTCATTTTTTTCATAACTGTTCTCCTTCAAAAATCTCTTCTAACCATTCTGCGTAACCGCCGAAACCTCATCCAGTGCATCCGGAACATAACTTTCATCCAATCCAGTCGGACTTATCAAACCGTCATAGTTCAGCAGTTCTTCCCCACTTAGGATGCCGCCTGCTGAAAATCCCATCACAGCAATATCAGATTCTTCAATCCCATACTCCTTTGCATGACTTCTGACAAATCCGACTGCTCTTGCCAAATCCAACGCTCCTTCTTCCTGTGTATACGGACGCAGACGATAATTTACAACAAAGCTTTGGAATCCAAGTTCACTTAACGCCTCTGCCACTGGTGTTCCTTCCATCTGATCACTTCGGAACATAAATGCCCCTCCCGCATTAATCAGCACAGCACCTTTTACCTCTGTTCCTTCCGGTACCGGATGATAGACAATATACGGTCTGAAATCCGGATCATCTGCATAGTTTCCGCTATTTTCCTTGTACTCTGTCTCTGCAGGCATATTTCCTTCTTCCCACAGATACAAGGACTGTCTCTGTCCCGGCGTAACTTCTACACTTGCCACAGTATCTTCATTTTCAGGAATCTTTTCTTCCTGTTCATTCCGGGCATTTTCTTCCCACTGTTTCATTCTAAAACCGCCTTTCTACTATATTTTTTAAATATCTTTCCAAAAGAATTTCAGCCCATTATAAGTATATTCCTCGGATGCAGTTGCATCATGTTCATATCCTTCTCGTTCCAAGAACAAAAGATTTCCTTCTTCTTCATTGTCTGCAAATCGAAAGGTACCGTCCGGAACATTTCCCATGTTCATGATTTGCTGTTTAAATGCACTATATGCAAAGTCTTCTGTACCGGACGCAGAAAATATGAAAAAATCATCCCCTTCATATCCTGATTCCCTTACTATTTCTGCCATATATTCTCCGTCTGTCGTATAGCTTCCACTCATAGGCATAAAGTATCGGAAGTAGTCGAGTCCATATCGGAACGTACACCATGTATTTACAGAACCCATAGAAAATCCGCCAAATCCTCTGTGATCGCGAGAGGCAATCAACCCTTCCGGTGTTACATCCGCCGCATAGGTACTGTATTTACTTTCTACAGCCGGAAGAAGATCATTTAAAAGTTCATTGTGAAACTGGTCTGTCAGCTGCAATGCAAGACTGTAATCTCCACTGTCACTTTCACTGGTATTATTGTAAGTTGGAAATACAAGGATCAGCGGCTGTATTTCACCTGCTTCGATTGCATTATCAATCACATTTTTAAACGTCTTCGGATTATCATCCGTTCCCATTATGGTTGTCTCATCACTCCAGCCGCCATGACTGATATAAAAAATATTATACTGTTCTTCTTCTGAATATCCGTATGGTATATAAACCCATGCTTCTTTTGTCAGCTCCTGCGATTTTTCTTCATAAGAAAATGATTCCCATGTCTGGTAGGTCAGTTTTTCAAGGCGTCCCGGATATTCTGACGGTTCTCTATATTCCTCCGGAATATACTCCAATTCGTATGATGTGGATTTCTCTTGATTTCCTTTCTCTTCCTTCACTGTGTCTGCATCCTCACTCTCACTGCTTCTATCCTGACAAGCGGTCAAAGTCATGGCCGCCAGCAACAGAATTGCAAATATCCATGCTGCTTTTCTTCTTCCTGCATTCATTAAAATTCACTCCCTTTATCCTACTCTGCTCCATAACACCCTGCAATCATCTGATACATCTCATCCTGTGTAAACTCACCAAAATCACCCGGTACAAGTGACTGCATGACATATTCTTTGGTTGGACAACTGCCATAAGACGCCAAAGATAGCGGCACTTTGCTTTCTCGCATAAGTTTCTTTAACAGCTCACATCCACTGTTTACCAGCAGTTCATCGCCAATCAAACCGGAAACTCCTACCACTTCCGTAAAAAGCATTCGGATATCCTCCATGTGATATTTGGATATTCCTTTCAGCCACTGAATGTAAGCCGGAACCAACGCTTCTCTATAAGGCACTCCATGAGCAACTCTCGGCACATATCCTACGGAAAACACTGTCCAGGGATAGGAACAATCCACTCCTGAACGGAAAATTCCCATTGTGTTCACACAAGACGCCCACATAATGTTCTCCCGCGCTGTTACATCTTTTGGATCTTTCTGCAAAACCTGCAAACTTTCCAACAACGTTTTTAATACTGTTTTCGCAAAGCCCTTTGCAATCTCATTCTGATGATTTCCCAGATACCATGCACTGGTCTGAATAAAACAGATCATAGCTGAGTAAGCGGTACTTTTTTCATCCAAAGACATGGTTGTCATGGGATTCATCAGACAATAGTCCGGGTATGCGTCAAATATCTCCACTCCATATCCATGATATTCCATAATATCGCAGACACCATTTGCCTCTGATCCTGTGGACGGATAAGTTGGAATGATAATATTGAACAGATGACGATGATCCGACTTCTTTCTGCCTTCTATGTAATCTTCCAGATTCTCATGGACTGCGCCAAAAGCAATTGCTTTCCCTGTATCCATAGCACTTGCACCGCCCACTTCAATCACCGCATCAATCTGCTCTTTCTTTGCCAATTCGATTCCATCCAAAATTCCTTGATAAGTAGCTGTTGTCTGATTGCCATATTCTACAAATGGAATATTTTCTTCTTCCAAAAGAGACGTAATCTGCTCATATACACCTGTGGTTTTGATGGATCCGCCGCCATAGACTAACAGCACTTTTTTGCCTGCACACAGTTTTGGAATCTGCTCAAATACCTCTGTACCAAACTGAAATTTTATAGGGTTATGATATTCAAACTGCATAAGTCCCCCTCTTCTTTTATGAAATACTCTTTCCTAATTCTTTTGCTTCTTTTCGGTTGGTAGCCATACCGCCCCACTGCATTCCATAGAGATTTGCAAAACGGTTCATGGTGTATTCCCCTGCCTCCATCATCCATTTCTCCGGAGAAGCTCCCTGAAACAGGAAGTAACATTTTCTTCCTTGTAATTCTCCGGTTTCCACCAAGCCATAAAATCTGTCCAGTACATTTCTTACAGAACCACAGATATTATGCCAGTACAACGGAGAACCAATAACAACCACCTCTGCCGCTTTCATCGCCGCAATCACTTCATCCAGCTGATCCTCTTCAAATTTCTGACCGTAGCTTCCAATCTTATAATCTACCAAATTTAATGTTCTATACTCTTTTCCACTCAGCATTTCTTTTGCAAGAGAAGCTGTATTTCCATTTTTGTTTGGACTACCATTAATAAACAAAATATTCATTGTGTTCCCTCCATCTTTCTTTATTTCTGCTCGTCTACCGGCGGTACCATCTCGGCATAAGCCTTCAGCATATCCGGGGTACTTGTATAATATCTTGTGTTTTTATCAAGAGCCGCAACTTCATCCATTTCCTCTGCAGTAAGTGTAAAATCAAACAAAGCAAAGTTATCACGAATATGGTCTGCATTCTTGGAACCCGGAATTACCACGTTACCTGCCTGTGTATGCCAGCGCAGGATAATCTGTGCCGGAGACTTCCCATATTTTTTACCTAACTTTGTAAATACCGGTTCCTGCAAAAGCGTTGCATCTCCATGCCCCAGAGGATACCATGCCTGAATTGCAATTTTTTCTTCTGCCAGAAATTCTTTCAGTTCCTGCTCCTGAAAATACGGATGTACCTCTGTCTGCAGAATGGCCGGACGTACTTCGCAAACAGAAAGAATTTCCTCAATCTGAGCCTTGTTAAAGTTGGAAAGTCCAATGGCTCTTACTTTTCCCGCTTTATATGCCTTTTCCATCTGACGGTAACCTGCAATATAGTTACCTGCCGGCTGATGAATCAACAAAAGATCGATATAATCCACATCCAGCCTCTCTAGTGTTTTCTCTACTGCATCGTCCTGCTCATAAAAAGATGGCCATAGTTTCGTCTCCAAGAAAATCTCTTCTCTTACCACACTGGATTTTTTCATGGCTCTGCCCACTGCTTTTTCATTCACATACGCATTGGCAGTATCAATCAGACGATATCCTGCCTCCAGTGCATATAAGACAGAGGCTTCCGCCTCATCCGGCGTTAATAAAAAGGTTCCGATTCCTGCCACCGGCATTTTTACTCCATTATTTAATACAATATATTCCATTTTGTCTTCCTCCTTAATCATGAATTTTTCTCGTTACACACATCCGGACAAACTCCGGATCAAAATGTTTAATTGCAGTACCCTGATATCCCATATTCAAAGATGAAATCTTTTGCATTTCTTCTTCTGTCAACTGAAAATCCCAAATTGCCAGGTTTTCTTCAATCCGTTCTTTATGAACAGACTTCGGAATCACGACCACACCGCGCTGTACATTCCAGCGAAGGATCACCTGTCCAACAGTTTTTCCGTAAGCTGCGGCAATCTCTCGTAACATCTCGTTTTCAAATGGTTTGTAGCGTCCACCGCCAAGGGGCGCCCAGGCTTCCGGCTGTACCTGATATTCTTTCATTACCTTCAGTGCTTCCTCCTGGGTATAGTACGGATGCAGTTCCACCTGATTCACCATCGGCGTGATCTTTACTGTTTCACAGAAGTTGGTCAGCGTATGCGGATAGAAATTAGAAACACCGATTGCTTTTAGTTTCCCCTCTTTGTACGCATCTTCCATAGCTCTCCATGCACTGAAGTAATCTTTCATCGCTTGATGCAGCAAATAAAGATCCAGATATTCCAGTCCTGTTTTCTCCAAAGAAGCATCAATAGCCGCTTTTGCGGTATCGTAGTTTTCCATATCCTGTACCCACATTTTGGATGTAATAAACAGGTCTTCTCTGGTGCAAATACCTTCTGCGATCGCTTCACGAACCGCTTCTCCAACAGCATCCTCATTGGTGTAAGAAGCTGCAGTATCGATCAAACGATATCCTGCCCGAATTGCTGTCAGCACCGCTGCTTTACATTCTTCTTTGTCCGGCACCTGAAAAACACCAAACCCCTCCATTGGCATACGAATACCGTTTTTTAATGTTGTATATTCCATAAACAATCCTCCTCATTTTAACTATGATTATGAAAATTTGTAAAAACTGCCGGTTCTTTTTCGGGAAATCCCATTTTTTCTTTTCCCATCTGGATGCTCTTCATCAGGAAAGCCATATTCTTTCCAAGTGTACGCATAGTTTGCAAGCCCTCTTTATCTTCCAGCACTTCCTCAGGCGTACCTCCATATACCATGTTCCAATACTGGCTGCTGGCAATTGGCATTCCACTTATCGTAAAATATTTGTTTAGCATGTCAAAGGTCGCTGTATTTCCGCCGCGCCTGCAGGAAACTACGGCTGCTCCAACTTTCATCGTTTTATCTATATTCATTGTACTAAAAAATAATCGGTCTAAAAAGGATACGAGACCTCCTGCCGGTGAAGCAAAATATACCGGAGAACCTACAACAAAAGCATCTGCCTCTGCCAGTTTTGGTGCTGCTTCGTTGACGATATCGTCAAAGACACATTTGCTGCTGCCGGTGGAATGGCATTTCCTGCAGGCAATACATCCACGCACATCTTTGTTTCCCACATGAATGATTTCTGCCTCAATTCCTTCTGTTTCCAATGTTTTTGCCAATTCTGTAAGTGCCGTATAGGTACATCCTTTTGCTCTTGGACTTCCATTTACAAGTAATGCTTTCATCTTCCAATTCTCCTCGTTCTTGATTATTTTTCTGTATTCATTCTGGATCCGCCAAAGACTTCTGACATATCCATTTCGCCCAGCGACTGATCCAATGCATCCACCTGTTCCTTCGTCAACAGAATATCCGCTGCCTTTGCATTTTCTTCCATTCTCTCTATCTTTCGTGTTCCCGGAATTGGTACGATATATGGTTTCTTACAAAGCATCCACGCCATAGAAATCTGTGCCGGTGTAGCCTTGTTTTCTTCTGCTAATTTACGGATTAAGTTCAGAAGTTTCTGATTTTTCTCCATAGCATCTGCCTGAAACTGAGGCATCACACTCCGATAATCATAGTTCCTGTCAAACTGCGTTTTTTGATCGTAGCAGTCGCTTAATAATCCGTTGGCAAGCGGCGAAAAAGCCACATATCCAATTCCCAGTTCTTCTAATACCGGGAACAAATTCTCATGCCATCTTGCCATCATAGAATATCGATTCTGTATAGCTGTCAGCGGGCAGACTTTATATGCCCGACGAATCGTCTCTTCATCTGACTCTGACAATCCCCAGTGAGTAATCTTTCCTTCCTGAATCAGTTCTGACATTACTCCTGCCACCTCTTCAATTGGCACTTTCGGATCCGGACGATGTTGGTAGTACAGATCAATATGATCCGTTCTCAGGCGTTTCAAAGAAGCTTCCACTGATTCCCTGATTACTTCCGGTCTGGAATCCGGCACCAATGGCTTGTTGACATCTGAACTGCTCATATCAAAATGAATACCGAATTTTGTAGCAATCACAACTTTCTCTCTGCATGATTGAAGCGCTGTGCCTACCAATTCCTCATTTTCATGAGAGTTCCGGGCAGTTCCATAAACCTCTGCTGTATCAAAAAAGGTATATCCTAAATCTACTGCCTTTTCAATCGCATAGACCGTTTCCTTTTGTCCGGTTGGTGCGCCATAAGCATGACTGAAACCCATGCAGCCAAGTCCAACTGCGGAAACCTCTAAATCTTTTCCTAATATTCTTTTTCTCATATCCTGTTCCCTCACATTTTCTCTAAGATTTCTTATGCTTCTTTTTCTGTTTTAAGCTGTAACCGATATAATGCCCTGCGAATACAAACAATCCCATAACCGCCAAATAATCCAGTAAGAATAGAAGGATCGGTTCTTCATAATCAAAGAACACAAAATGTACCTGAAGAAACATATATGTCCCGATAGCACGTTTGAGAAAAGCATAGATACCATAAACAGCGATTATCGCTCCTATAAAACGTGCCAACCATGCGCGTACTGCGGAGGGCTTCCCAAATCTCTTTCCGGCTATTCCCACGAAGATACCCCAATGCAGACCTAAATGCAGCGCCATCAGAACAAAGTTCCAATATCCGCAAACCATATGGATATTTCTTGCAAGCATAGCTACACCGCTGACATCTATAAAAGTAAATACATAACGTGAGAGCAGGATTCCACTGATCATAGAACCAAGCATTGTAACCAATATGGCAGCTACAAGTATGGTCTGAACAATACGAAACGGTGTGTATGATCCTTTTCTGATATTTGCAATCCATTTTCTGTTTAACACATGATGTGCCACAAAGAGCAGAAACATCCCTACGCCAACCCACTCATGCCATTCTTCCCCCAAAAGCCCGTAAGACATTAGCAGAAGTAAAGCAATCGTCATCAAAATATCTATTGTAGTTTTTATTTTCATTGTTTTACTCATAACTTTCATTTCTCCGTTCTGAGCATTTATGGCAAAAGTCCTAAACTTTCCAACCATGGCTCAATATCTGCCTCATCTTCTGCCGTCAGACCTTCCAGAATTTCTGCATCTATAGCTAGTTCTTCAAAAATATGAAGGCTGTTTTCAATCGTATCTCCGGCACTGGTGCAAAACGGAACGATTGTTTTCCCTGCTAAATCATTCTCTGCTAAAAAAGTTGCAATCATCGCAGGAGCTTCATCAAACCAGATTGGGTATCCCACATATATTGTGTCATATTGTGATATATCTTCTATATCAACGAGAATTTCCGGATGTTCCCCATTTAGGATTTCCTCTTCCGCTTCTTCCTGAAGGTCGCCATAGTCTTCTGCCCTTTCAATTTCTGCAAGATCTGCACCTGTCTGTTCTGCAATTACCTGTGCTACCGATTCTGTATTTCCAGTATTAGAAAAATACACGACTAACTGAGAATTCCCTTCTGTCTCTGGCGTGGCGGATTCTTCTGTTTCTTTCTGCACTTCTTCATCTGTACTCACAGTGTTGTTTTGTTCGCCGCCTGTCTCCTCTGTACTACTTGTATTTCCACAAGCAACAAGCGAAAACATCAACGCACAAATTAGCAGGAATGAAAATGCTTTTTTTCTCATATTCCAAAATCTCCTTTCCGATCAACACTCCTGTTCATATACCTCTCGAATCAGCTCAAATGTACTCCACGCTTTCGGCCAGCCACAGTAAAAAGCTAACTGAGTAACAATCTCCACAGCTTCTTCTTTTGTAATTCCATGTTCTTTTCCCAATACAAGATGTGATTTCAACTGTGGGTAAAGTCCTGCGGAAAAAAGTGCGGCAATAGTAATCATACTTCTGTCTCTTGGAGACAACTGCTCTTCCCTTGCCCACACTTCTCCAAAGAGTACATCATCGTTTAATTCTGCAAATTTCGGTGCTAAATCCCCTAAACGGGTCCTTCCTGCTGTTTGTTTCTTCGCCATAATAATTTTCCTTCTTTCTGTTATGATTCAAATTTATATAAATAGGTTACTTCATATTCCGTTCCCAAAAACTAACCGCTGTATCAAGCCAGCCTTCAGCAACAGTACCTTCTCCCAGACCAAACCCATGGGACAAACCGTCAAACACTTCTATCTGAGCATCGGTTCCTTGCGCTTGAATCTGCCGGATGCGATTTTCCATGGTTTGGTAAGATGCTATTCCATCTCTGGTTCCCACACAAGCGTAAGTTGGCGGTTCATTTCCCGTCACCTCGGACAGACCTGTGTACTGCATAATCACTGCACCCGGTGCAGGATAATCTGCTTCACCAAAACTATCCGTTCCATAGGCTCCCAACCACGCTGCCATTCTTGCGCCTGCAGAGCCTCCCCACAGGGAATAGTCTTCTACATCCACTTGAAGTTCCTCTGCATGTTCGTGGATGAAGGCAATGGCTCTTGCCAAATCTTCGCAGGCTGTCTGTGCACCTGGGCGATAAATCAAAGCAAATGCGTTATAGCCCTTTTTTGATAATTCCAATGCATGTGGAAAACTGTCGTGCATAGCAGCCACATAGGCAAAACCGCCTCCTGCATTTACCACTGCGAATTTTTCTTGCGAATCCCCCTGGAAGAAAAATAATCCTGTATTTTCCTTTGCCGGATCTTCTGCTTTTTCTTCATCTGTATAAATATCATAAAAAATCTTCTCACCTGCTTCTGCTTGATTTTTCATATAATTGACAATTTCTACTGTTTTCTCTGGATTGACATTGTTGTACCACATGAGGATATCTTCAATGTCCTGTAATTCCAGATTGTTGCTGATACTCACATCCGCCGGAAAAATCAAACGCCCATAATCCTCAAATACCGGATCTTCTATAACATCCGTTACTTTTGTTTGTAACGTAAACTCACCATTATCATCCATCCTGTTTTCTCCCTCTGCCGGACTTTCTTTTTCCGCCCCTTCATTTGCAGAAGTTCCGGCTGAATTACTTTCACTTCCACAGCCGGCTAACACTATCGCACTAATCAAACATAGGGAAATCAGCAATTTGTACCACTTTCTATATCCTGCTCTTATCACCGGCAACCTCCTAGAAACACTCTTTAAAGATTTCTAAAATCTCTTTGTGCGTCATCTTCTTATAACTTCCCGGAGCCAGATTACAGGAATCGGCAATTTCCTTTAAGCCTTCCTGACTCTCCAGCCCAAGTTCCCTGAGAGTAGTCGGAAGTCCAATCTCTTTGATAAAATCTGCTAAAGCTTCTACACCTGCTTTTGCAAACTGCTGATCTTCCATATCTCCTTTCTCAATCTGCCATACATTTTCTGCAAAACGCATGAACTTTGGAAGTCCTTCTTCGTAAATATGTCTGTAATAAACCGGGTGAAGTACCGCAAGTCCACATCCATGATTACAGTCTGTGTAAGCGCCCAGCTGATGTTCCATCTGATGGCATTCAAAATCACATTTTTTCCCCAACTTAATGATACGATTCTCCGCCATCGTAGAAGCCCACATCAAGTTGCTTCTTGCTGTATAATCCTCCGGATTTTTTATTGCATCCCGCAGATTTTTAATCACACTTCGCATCAATGCTTCAGAAATATCATCAGATACATTGTCTTCATTTGGTTCACTGAAATAAGTTTCCATGATATGCGACAGTATATCAAATCCGCCGGACACCATCTGTTTGACAGGTACGCTGTAAGTATATTCCGGATCCATTAAAGCAAATTTAGGATTACACTTTGGATAGTCCCGTCCTGTTTTAATCTTCAAAGTTTCATTGGTGATAACTGCTCCACCGTTACACTCACTTCCGGTTCCGGCTACAGTTACAATTACGCCTAGCGGAAGCGGTTCAAAATCAATGATTCCTGGTTTCGCCCAATACTCATCCCAAATATCCTTTTTACTTACAGCTGCCATAGATACCGCTTTGCAGCAATCCATAACAGAGCCGCCGCCTACACCAAGAATCATATCTGCCTGATGCTCTTTTGCCAGACGTGCGCCTTCCAACACTTTTTCGTAGGTTGGATTTGCCATAATTCCCGGAAATTCAATGATTGTTTTTCCCGCCTTCTTCAAAGCAGATACCACTTCATCATAAATCCCATTTTTCTTTATAGAGCCGCCGCCATAAGCAAGAAGAACTCTATCGCCATAGCTGCCGGACAAATATGCCAGATATTCTTTTACGCATCCTTTTCCAAAATACACTTTTGTTGCATTTTCAAAAATAAAATTATTCATAATCCAATCACCTCTGTAAAAATCTTAATTCTGTTTACGCCTTTATTATAAAAAAAACAAGACCTCCTAAGAAGTCTCGTTTTGTTCATCTGTTTATACTTATGGGTTATAACTATATCTTTTATATTCTTTTTCCCATTTCATAAGCTTCTTTCAGTGTCGGTTTGTCTAACACTTCTCCCTTTTCATATACTCCTGTGCCATAAATAACTCCCTTTTCTTTTGCTCCTTCTACACAGTCTGCATATCCCCGGAAACATGCCAGCGTTGTATCCATAGCTTCTTTTTCTGCATCTGCCGCTGTCATGATATAATAAAACTCTTTGTTTTTTACTTCCAGCCAGCGTGCAACAGTTCTGTCTATCACAGTTTTTAATTGTGCATTAATAGAATAGAAATAAACAGGACTTGCAAGTACAAGCACATCAGCATCTATCATTGCCTGCAAAATTTTCTGCATATCATCTTTATAAATACACTCACCACTGTGATCACGACAAAAATAGCAGGCTCGGCATGGAGAGATTTTTTGATCTGTAACATTTATTTTTGTTACCTGATTACCATTCTCCTTTGCTCCGCGCATAAATTCATCACAAAGTAAATCAGAATTGCCTCCCTTACGTGGACTTCCTGATAAAATAAGTACATTTTTCATAGTAAAAATTCTCCTTTTCTTTTTATTTCTGATTTCTTTATCCCTTTGTTTTCTGTGCTTCTCTTTCCGGAAAAATAATTTTGAAAACAAAGAAAAATATAACCATTGACACACCGCCTGTAATAAACGTTACAAGAATATTATATACAGCCGGCGGTACATAAGCTGAGGCTATCGGCATCCATAAGTTATTAAAACCATTACAGATCAAAGAAATAACTACCCAGGCTATATATCCCCGTATTGCATACTGTGCCATATTCGTTACAAAAATAATAGCCAGTGCTGTATCTTTTTCTCTTATCCTTCTTGCAGCTTCCAATCCATCCAAATGTGGCATTTCAATATCAAGAAATGCCACATCTAGTTTACCATTATAATCTTCCACGAAATTCAAGCCATTTTGAAACTCCTGTATTTCAAATTCCAAATATTCTTCCCTACCTATTTTTTGAATATATGATTTCATAAGGCGTAAATGTTCTAAATCATCATCCACTAAACCCACTCGTATCATAAGTCTCTCTCCTGCATATTATTAACTTTCTTTTACACATCAAAAAAATATTCTTCTTACCCGCTATTCTCCACTTGCTTTTTTGGCCGCTTCCAAAAACCGTTTTACTGTCTCTGACGGTTCCGGCGAATGAAGCAGACCATACGGAATACTATGTTCCCACTCCACCGGGATTACTTTCAAAAGTGGATGCACACTTGCCCATCCTGGAATTGCCATCAGAATATCCTTTCCGTTCTCACAACGGTTAAAAATATTTACATCGTAGAAATCAAAATCTATGATTTGAATTTGCGGATGATTCTTCCATAAATCATCCCGAAGTCTGTCTACATAATGACTCCAATTCCGGTGCATAAGTAAAAGATTCTCCCCATACAAATCTTGCACTTTTAGCTTATCCTTTGCTGCCAGCGGATGATGGATTGATACCGCACAACAAAGAGGTTCTCTTGACAATTCCATACCTGCACAACTACGCATTTCTAACATAGTTTCATCAAAAATACCTCCTATCACATCGATATTTTGTCCCATATTCTTTAATATTTCTCTGGCATTTTCCGGAGTATTATCAAAAGGCACAATCTGAAACTTCATATCCGGACAATGGCTTTGAATCTTTGGCCATAGCTGCATCAAAAGCTGTGCTGGCGTAATAGGGGAAGTTCCTATCCTGATAATATTATCATCTTCCTGCATGGCATTCTTTGCTCTTGTAACAGCATCCTTACAATATTGGATGACATATTTTGCATCTTGATATAAGGATTGCCCTGCTTTTGTAAGTTTTAGTCCTCTGTGTGTTCTTTCAAAAAGTTTTACATCTAACGAATTCTCTAACAAATTAATCTGCTTGATTACTGCTGTAGGTGTAATATATGCTTCTTCTGCCGCTTTATTAAAACTACCTGCGTCCGCTACCCGCAGAAACGTTTCTAATTGTGGATTATACATTAAATCACCACCTTATGTAAGATATAATCTATTATACTTCTTTTTACATAATATTCACAATATTGTTGCTCTGAAAATTTATAGCAGAATCAATTAGGACATGTCAAATGACTAAAATATTTCTTATATGAGATTCTTGACTATCTGTTTTTCCCATCTATCAAATCATAACTCATGTCTAAAAAGTCTAAGATTTTCGCCTCGCTTACGGTTCCGTCTAACAGCATGGTGATCCAGTATTTCTTATTCATATGATACCCCGGTAAAAATCCATAGGTCTGTGTCAACAGTCCCACCATATTCGGATCACATTTCACATCGATGATGTCTACTTTCGTATCTCCTTCTAATCCCAGTCTGGATTTTTCAACCTGCATCAACA
>CAJKMA010000056.1 GCA_905200905.1 uncultured Bacillota bacterium | reverse complement strand
CCATGTCCAGCATTCCGTTCTTTTTCGCATGCCTGGACACCATCTCCGGAATCCCAATACCAATATTTACAATATCATCCACCCTGAGCTCCTTGGCTGCTCTTCTGCCGATAATATTTCCCGCTGCACTGTTTTTTAAGGGTTTGGTAGAAGCAGTATCAATCTTTTCATTCCACTCCCCCCACTCCTCATAGGGAATCTCAAAACTTCCTGTCAAAGCTGTATAAGCTTCATTACGCTCCTCTGGTCCTGTCACCACAATGGCATCTACCAAACATCCTGGTATAATGGCATTTCTCGGACGAGAAGGAGTATCTACAAGCTGATCTACCTGTACGATTACTTTTCCATGATTCGCCTTCACCGCCTGACAGATAGACAAGGCATCTCCCGACATAAACATATTATCAAAAGAAATATTTCCCTTCCTATCTGCTGCCGTTCCTTTAATCAATGCCACAGTAATCTTCGGAAGTTTATAATAAAGAAATTCCTCTCCGTCAACTTCCACATATTTCACCAGAGAATTATCAATAGAAAGCCGGTTAATGCCAGGGCCTTCCTTTCTTGGATCCACAAAAATATCCAACCCCACCTTGGAAAGTGCTCCCGGAAGTCCACCTGCCTGGGCACGTATGGCATGTGAAATACATCCCAGGGGCAGATTGTACGCCTCGAATCGGTCCTCTAGAACCAATTTTTTGGTACTTAACATAGCGCCAAAATGACCGCAGATTAATCTATCTACCGCGCCTTCACGAATATATCTCTCTGCATTACGTTCCTCATCCCAGACACCAAATCCTGCACTGGAAACTACCGTCAAGTGTCTCGGCGACTGCATTCTCTGGTATCTTCTATACAGAGCCTCATGAAGTTCCACTGGACTCTCAATCCCCACAAATGAATTTACACAGATACAATCTCCATCCCGAATCAGACGGATTGCCTCATCAGAACTCATAATTTCATACATATTTCTTTCCCCTTCTTTTGTCTGACATTCCGGATGGAAACTACACCGGATACAATAAATTTTATCAAAATCTATGGGGCAAGTCCAGTATTTTCCTACTGCACTCATTAGCCTTACAACTTTATCCTTTTGTATATTGCGTTCTCCCCCCTTCTCTTTTATAATGAATATGTAAAGGAGAAATTGCATATGATGAACGAACTAGCCAGAGATTTATCTTATGCAAAAGAGAAAATACAGTATGACACCCAGTGCAAACAGGTTTTAAGCCAAAAAGAAATCCTTGCCTGGATTCTACAGCGTACTGTAAAAGAATTTACAAACATGGCTGTAGCTGAGATTATTCCCTGCATCGAAGGGACTCCTGAAGTTTCCTCCATTCCAGTTCATCCTGGAGAAACCAATGCAGAGAAGATTTTCGGTATGCCAAACGAAGATAAAATACCTAATGAGGGAAGCGTATACTATGATATCCGTTTTTATGGATATGTATGCATGCACCTAAGAAAATCGGAAATGCAATCTCTCATTATCATATGGAAAAAGAGGATTTACTTCCAGGACTACCGAATATTCCTAAATCCTATGACAAAATTTCTGTTGTTGTCATTGCCTTGAATGAAAGTGTATCCTCTAGCGATAACTTTATCAACATGATGAATACCCTACTTTCAACACACAAAACATACCAGGAGAAACGCTCGGCTCTGGAAAATACATACCATATTTCCATGAGCTATGATCTGGGAAAGGAGTTGAGCAAAATGGATCATGTCTTAGATGATGTTATAGAGGAAAAACTTGCTGAGGGACTTGAGAAAGGCCTTGCTGAAGGACTTGCTGAAGGGCTCGCTAAGGGACTCGCTAAGGGACGCTCTGAAGGTTTTTCTGAAGGCAGAAGTAAAGCAAAAAAAGAAGTTGTCATCAATCTCTTAAAACTAAATTCTATCAGTGACAAAGAGATTCTGGAAGTTGCCGATATTTCTTTGGAGGAATTGCAGCAAATTAAAGATGAAATGACTGCCCTTGTATAACAAAAAGGAACCGTTGTATGTAATGCATATCTCAGAATATGGATTGCTTACTACAACAGTTCCTTTTTTCATTCTAAATTTTTACAAGAATATATATTTCAACACAAACAAGATTGCCAGCACATACATCAGCACACTGACTTTCTTTTCTTTTGCTTTACCAGTCAGAAGATTCAGCACTACATAGGAAATAACACCCATGGAGATACCTTCAGAAATACTATAGAAAAATGGCATTGCTCCAATACAGATATAACATGGCAGTGCCTCTGAAATATCGTTGAAGTCAATGTTAGCAACATTAGTCAGCATATAAAATCCAACCACTACCAAAGCTGGCGCTGTTGCAAAAGAAGGAATTGCAAGGAAAATTGGAGACAAGAACAAAGACAATCCAAAAAGAATCGCTGTTGTCACTGCTGTCAGACCTGTTCTTCCGCCTTCTGAAACACCAGATGCACTTTCTACAAATGTAGTTGTAGTAGAAGTACCCATAACTGCACCCATTGTTGTAGCTACTGCATCAGCCATCAAAGCCCCCTTGATATTTGGTAGCTTTCCATCTTTATCCAGCATATTTGCTTTGGAAGATACACCAATCAACGTACCAATGGTATCAAACATATCTACAAATAAAAACGCAAAAATTACAACAATAAAATTCAATGAGAAAACACCGGAAAAATCAAGTTTCCCAAAAACAGGTGCAATACTTGGTACGGATAAACCATTGCTGAAATCAGGAAGTAAACCATAAAATCCCAATTCAGGATTTGGCACATAAATCCCCGCAAACTGGCAGATGATTCCTAATCCCCAAGTAATCAAAATTCCCCACAGAATATTTCCTTTTACCTGTTTAATCACAAGATAACCTGTAACAAGAATTCCAATGATTGCCAGAAGCACGGTAATTCCCACATCATTAAAAGAAGCCTCTACCCCATTTACCTTATTATATTCTTCTACGGAAAACAACTGCAGTAAAGTGGAGCCGCCAATTACGATCTTAGCATTCTGCAGACCGATAAAAGCAATAAAAAGACCAATACCAACACTAACTGCTGCCTTCAAATTCTTTGGTATAGAATTAAAGATGGCTTCTCTTACATTTGTTAAAGACAGTACAATAAATACAATACCTTCTACAAATACAGCCGTAAGTGCTGTCTCCCAGGAATATCCCATTCCCAAAACTACTGTGTATGCAAAGTAAGCATTCAATCCCATACCCGGTGCTAATGCAAATGGGTAATTTGCAAACAATGCCATAAATAACGTACCAAGTAATGCAGCCAGTGCTGTTGCTGTAAATACAGCCCCCTGATCCATTCCTGTTGCTGCAAGAATACTTGGGTTTACTGCAAGAATATAGGCCATAGTCATAAAGGTTGTGATGCCGGCCAGCACTTCTGTTTTCACATCCGTGTTGTTCTCACGCAGCTTAAACATCTTTTCTAACATTTTTTCTCCTCCATTATGGTTAATTTTAAAAAACAAATTTCATTGTACCTAATTCTCAATCATTTTACAAGCTATTTTCAATCTAATTTACTTTTTTTCTATAATCTCATTTCTCTATTTGCCTCTTTTCGTTCTTTATGTTACTATTTTCCATACAATATAATTATTTTACAGCGAAAGACAGATAGAAAGGATTACTATTATTATGAATGAATCTCGTCTCCGTGATTACGGAATTGTCATCGGTCATTTTCCTTGCGGAAAAAATAACGTTATCACAGATGTCCCCGGAGTAAGTGTAGGCCATTGCACCATTGACACAGAAAGCTCAAAAACCGGCGTTACTGTTATTATGCCCTCCCAAGAAAATATATTTCAAAAAAAGCGAACTGCATCTTGTTATGTCTTAAACGGTTTTGGAAAAACCACCGGATTATTACAAATTTCAGAACTGGGGACTCTCGAATCTCCCATTGCATTGACAAATACTCTAAATGTAGGTTTGGTTCAGGAAGGACTGGTAGAATATATGGTTTCCAGATGTGAAAAAGAGCAGATACCCATCCACTCTTTTAATCCCGTTGTAGGCGAATGTAATGACTGCCATCTAAATGACATCAAAAAACGTGCCGTAAAGCCGGAACACGTATTAAAAGCAATTTCCAATGCATCCGAAGACTTCCAGCAAGGTGATGTGGGTGCTGGAAAAGGAACCATTTGTTTTGGTTTAAAGGGTGGAATTGGTTCTGCCTCAAGACAGATAAAGGTAGGAGATTCTCTCTATACAATAGGTATTCTTGTACAGTCAAACTTTGGAAGAACTCAAGACTTGGAAATCAACGGATTCCCTCTTGGGGAAAAAATAGCAAAAGAAATAGAAGCTGCTTCACAGGATAAAGGCTCCATTATGTCTGTTCTCGCTACGGATCTTCCCCTATCCAGCCGCCAGATTCACCGCATCTTAAAAAGGCTCGGCATTGGGCTTGGCAGGACAGGTTCAAGAGTCGGGCATGGCAGCGGCGATGTGATGATTGGCTTTTCTACTGCAAATGTAATAGATGCGTCTTCTGATTTTCAGGATATTACAATTCTAAATGAAAATAAAATGGATCTGGCTTTCCGGGCAGCAATCGAAGCGGAAGAGGAAGCGGTGCTAAACTCTATGGTTGCCGCAGACACTGTAAAAGGATATACCGGCGAAATCCGTTGTGGAATCCGCCCGTATATGGAAAAATATCTTATGGAGATACTACATTAATATTTACGCTTTTACTGCACCGTTTGTTACCCCTTCGATAATCCATTTCTGGCAGAAAACATAAACCAGAAGAATCGGAAGCAATACCAGAAGGTAGGAAGCAAAAGCAAGGTTATATTCTGTGTTGAACTGGCCCTTGAATACATACTGTGCAAGCTGCAGGGTCTGATATTTCTCTTCACTTAACAGTACCAGCGGCATAGAGAAGTCATTCCATGTCCACATAAAGGAGAGAATCGCAACAGTTGCACTCATCGGTTTCATCAATGGAAAGATAATCCTGTAAAATGTTTGAAAAGGAGTTGCCCCATCAATATAGGCAGCTTCATCAAGTGCCACAGGTATGGATTTTACAAAACCGGAATACAGGAATATGTTCATCGGCAATCCAAAAATAATGTACAGGAACGTAATTCCCACAATATTGTCCATATGGAAGGTAGATGCCTGTTTTACCAATGGAAGCATAATAACATTAAAAGGAATAAACATGGCACTTACAAAATAGTAGTACGCTAGACTGAACAGTTTATTCTTATCCTTATTTCTTGTAATTGCATATGCTACCATAGAGTTTGTTAAAATTGTAAAAATCAGGTTCACCACTGTGATAAACAGCGTGTTCATAAATTTTCTCGGATAATCTGTCATTACCCATGCGTCTGCGAAATTCTGCAGGCGCAGTTTTTTTGGAAAGGACAGTACATTGGCCATCTCTGATGGGTCTTTTATTGCAATGAGAACTGCAATGTATAAAGGACCGAGGATGAACACAACTGCTAAAGCAATCAACAGTATGGTCATGGGCCAATTGTATTTTACTTTTACACTACTTTTACTTTTTCCCATTAGTTCATCTTCGCCTCCCTCTTTTCAAGTACTTTTAGCTGGAAGATTGAAATTCCGGCAATAATCAAAAACAGAACAACTGCGTTAGCTGACTGATATGCAAACTGTCCGCCATCAAATCCACGTTTATAGATTAAAACAGAGATGGATGTGGTAGAAGTACCAGGACCTCCTCCTGTCATAGCCATAATCTGATCGAAGGCCATGAGGAAGTTCTTTACACTTAATACCATATTGATAGTGAAAAATGGTGCTATCAGTGGGAAAGTAATCTTGATAAACCGCTTCAGTCCTGTGGCTCCGTCCAAATCTGCCGCTTCGTACACACTGCGGTCTACGGTCTGAAGCCCTGACAGATAAATCAATGTATTGAATGCCATTGCCTGCCATACTGTCACGAACAAGATTCCAAGCCACGCCTGATTTGTTCCCAGAATATTGGTGCTCAGCGCTTCAACTCCAAGTTTCTGTCCCCAAAGAGGGATTACATTGCCAAAAATAAAGTTAAATACAAAACCAATGATTAAGGTTCCCAGCATATACGGCAGGAAATAAATTGCCTTAATCGTATTCTTAAATTTAATCTTTGCATTGAGCCCACACGCCAGTGCAAGACTCAATACATTTACTAAAACAGTTGCACACAGTGCAAATTTAATGGTGAACCCATAAGTCTGTCCCATGGCCGGATCTTTAAAAAACTGAATGTAATTCCTAAGCCCAACCGTATGCCAGATTCCATACCCTTTCCAGTCAGTAAAGCTGTAGAAAATACCCTGAAGAAACGGTATGGTATGGAATACAAAGAACAGAATCATAAACGGAATTACCATGAGATAAAATGCCCGATTGACAACAGGCTTATTTCCGCGTTTTTTCTTCATCCTTCTGCCTCTTAGTTAATATTTAATGCATCGTAGTCAGTATCCAGTTTCTTTAATGTATCTGTAATATTTGCTGCATCTTCTTTTCCGTTTGCTTTTTCCAGGAAGAAGTTAGATAATGCTGCACTTAAATCATAACCACTTGGATAATAGTGGTCTGGGAAGTCTACTACATTTCCAGATTCAATATCTTCTTTTACGCCTGCAACAGTCGGATCGTTCTGCTCTACTCCTTTTACTGCAGAAAACGCAAACTGTTCTTCTGCATAAATCTGTGCATTTTCTTTCTGTACCATAAAGTTAATAAAGTCTTTTGCACCTTCTTCATCACCACAGCTTGTAGTAACACTAAGAAGCACATCCACACCGGAATTTACTTTGTTTTTCTCTGCATCATCTGTAGCAGGGAATTTAAACTGATCTACATTTACTTCTGCATTTGCTTTTTTAATTTCTGTGATAGCCCAGCTTCCGTTGATCATCATTGCTGCTTCACCTGCTGCAAATTTTTTATTTCCGTCATCATAAGAAGTTCCCATGTAGTCCTTCTGTGCATACTGAACCAGGGTTAGATAATTTTCCAGAATTGCCTCGTGTGTTCCCTCAAAAGTAGATTTTCCTTCTTTCTTGTCAACATAGAAGTTTTCTGGCTGCATAACCGGTGCCATAGAGTTCCATGCAGGAAGAATGGTCCAAGCATCTTTAAAAGTTAATTCAAAAGGTGTGATGCCTGCTGCCTGAAGTGTTTCGCATGCAGCAACTAATTCTGAGAATGTAGTTGGTACTTCAATATTATTTTCTGCAAAAATATCTTTGTTGTAAATAATACCTGAAGAGTTTGTTGCATATGGTACACCGTAACATGCCTCTTCCTGATCTTTGTTTAACTGGTAAAGCATGTTCATATAAGATTCATTGATATTATCTAAAAACGCTTCTCCTGATAAATCTGTAAGCACTCCTGCTGACTGCAGTTCTGCATAGTTGAAATCACCGCCCATAGCAACCATATCTGGAAGATCGTTCTTTGTCATACGTGTTTTTAAAACAGTACCTGCATCTGCCGGCTGTGTTAAAGTAACTTTTACCTTATCCTGAGATTCATTATAAGCATCCACTAACTTCTGTAATGTTTCTTTGCTCTCTGGTTTTGTACTTAATAATTCCAGTTCAGTCTTTCCGTCAGCAGTTTTCTTTGTTTCTTTACCTGTTTCTGCACTTCCTCCGCTACATCCTGCCAATACACTCATGCCCATCATGGCAGCCAAACCAAGTGCTGTTAATTTCTTCCCTTTCATAAAAAAATCCTCCTTATAATAAATAACATTCCAGGGGCTTTCGCCTTCTTGCTGTTCTTTATTATAAGGAGAACCTGTTTTTTTCGGTATAATTTATCTGATGTGACCAATAAGAATTTTCTTACTGATTCTTGTATTGCTCAGGCGTCATACCATAATGCTTCTTAAAAGTCTGTATAAAATAAGAAACATCATTATATCCTACACATAAAGCTACATCACTGATGTTCAATCCGCTTTCTTTTAGAAACTCAGATGCCTTTTTCATTCGAAGTTCAATCAAATATTTGGAAAATGTTTTTCCTGTCTGTGCCTTGAACAAACGACTTAAATAACTGGGATTCACAAAATATTTATGAGCAGCCAATTCATTCACCGTAATATCATGCTGATAATTCCATTCCAGGTATTTCAACAAATCTTGAATAATAGAAGACTTCTGCCCTTCCTCCTCGGACACATCAGAAAGCAAATCAAGAATATAACTCTGTAGTTCTTCCAAGGAATGAAAGGCATACAAATCTGCTTTAAAATTAAACAACAGATAGGAACTCTTATCTGTCTCTGCACTCTCCTGTCCCCGTTTCATAGTGTAAACTCTATTAATTACATTCATAATCTGGATTAACGAGGTAAACAGAGAATAAATGCTGACTTCCACGTTATTTTCACACTGTTTAAAAAGTCGTTTTACAATATACTGAGCCTCCTGTATCCTATGTTCTGTAAGACATTTCTCCAGCTCCCTCTCTTCTGCCTGGGAAAACAACTGTACCACATTTACTTCTGCTTCATAAAAATAAATCTGTTCCTCCGGCTGTAAAAGTCTCTGGTTCATGGCATATACTGCTTCCCTGTACGCCCCAACCGCTTCTTCTACAAATCCCGCTGTCTTTTTATGACATTGACTCACACCCAAATGAATCTTACATTGCGTCTTATTCCAACATTCCACCAGTTTCCTTCTGAAAAACTCCTCTGGAAACCTCTCCTGCTGTCTTACCGAAAGAAGTAGGATAAATTCATTTTTGGGATAGAAATAATATCCACAGATAGCTTCCTCTCCCTGTGTGAAAATCTCTAAAATATAATGAATCTGTTCCTTTGACAACGATTCTTTTCCACTCTGTACAGCCAGCAGATACCATGATCCTTCTTCCATTTTTAAAAACATATCCCGAAGAATCTCTTTTGCTGCTGCCTCATTTTCCAAAACATGAGAAAAATCCATAAACTGGCCTCTATGAGCTACAATCTGTTCCTCTATCTTCTGTTTCAGCTTTTTTCTCTCTTCTTTTACTCTTTGTATTGCCTTTTCTAATCCTTCTTTTTTGACCGGTTTCGTCAGATAGTCCTTCACTCCATATCGAATCGCTGTAGCTGCATAGTCAAAATCTGCATATCCGCTTTCGATGATCACACTGGTATCAGGAAACCGCTCCTGCACTTGTCTTGCCACTTCCAAGCCATCCATATCCGGCATTCTGATGTCTGTCACCACCAGGTCTGCACCATATTCCTCCAAAAGCCGCATGACCTCACTTCCATCCTCGGCTTCTTCACAGACTTCAATTTCTTCTGTAAGCTCTCCGATTCTCTTTACCAGTGCTTTTCTGGCAAAAAACTCATCATCTGCTACGATTATCCTCATACTTCCTATCCTCCCTCTTCTCTGAACCGGATATCTCCCGTACTTTCAAATACACTCTGGTAAAGCTGCCAAGTTTACTTTCCAACCAAATACCGTAATTGTCTCCATAATAATTTCTGATTCTGGCATTTACATTACGAAGCCCGATTCCTGAGGCAGTTTCAAAACCATCTTCCCCTGCCAAAGTCTCGTTTATGCGTTTTACTTTTTCTTCCTCTATTCCCACACCGTTATCTTCAATCAGTAACAAAATATCCCCGTCTTTTTCCCTGTGACCACTAATATTTAAAATATCTTTCTTCTGTTTTTTCTTAAATCCATACTTATAAGAATTTTCTACAATAGGTTGTAAAATAAATTTCAAAACCTGACACTCTAAAAGTTCTTGCTCCACAGAAATTTCTATAACAAAACGCTCTGGAAAGCGGATTTTTTGAATACTCATATAATTTTCGGTCTGAATAATTTCCTCCTGTAAAGATACCACTTCTCTTCCATCAATATTATACCGAAACATATCTGACAACCCAGACGCAATTTCCGGGATATAGTCCACATCCTGTAATTGTGCAATAGAACTGATGGTATTCAATGCATTGTACAAAAAGTGAGGGTTAATCTGAAACTGCAGCATTTTCAATTCTGCCTGTTTCTGATTCAATTTATAAATATAATCTTTAATGATGTTGTCGTTGATTCGTTTCGCCATAGCATTATAGCTATTGACCATCTGTTGGATTTCTTCTATTCCCTCTGTTTTCTCAGGAGAAAACAAGGAAATCTCCTGTCCATCCTCAGATACACCGGCAACTTTCCCCATAAACTCCGACAACTCTTTTACTGGATGGCTGACCTTTTTCGCCAGAATAAAACTCCCAATTAACATAATGAAAATCACAGATACCAAGATAAGAAGCAATACAGACATATTATTTAAGATACGTCCTGCTAGTTTCGAAACCGGCATGTACTGCATCAAATACCATCCTGTCTTTTCATTTTGGTCCACAGCAACCGCACAAAGTTTTCCACGGATGTTTAAAACTTTTCCATTCTCCTTTGTTTGTAGCACTGTTTTGCATTGTTCTATAAACTTCTGAAATTCTTTGATTTCTTCTGCCTTTTGAGAATCAAACAGCATCTGATTTTCCGAAAAAATCATAAAATCAAAACTTTGATTTCTCTTCTCCAAATTATACCACTGATTGGATAGTTTATCGAAATCCACATCCAAATAAACTGTTGCAATCGGACTATCCTGACCAATATTCCATATAGGACTTACAATAGACACAACACGATAATTTACTAAGTTGATGATTTCTTTATGCACGGGGCTGAAAAAACCGGGTAACTTTTTTTTCCAACCTTTATCAAGCTGCTCATTCATCCTCTGAATATAGTCATCTTCTATTTCTTCTACGTTTTTATAAACTCTTCCGTCTTCTGTTACAATGACTGCTCTGAGTACCCCCTGTCCCATATCCACTAAAAGTTTTAAATATTCTTCCAGCTTATACTCTGTTTCTTGATGACTCCTCGAATCAATATCACAATCATCACTACATAACAAATTTCTTATTTTATTGTCCGAAAAATGAATGTAGCGAAAAGAATCTATGGCTTCAATCATTCCATCCAAGTTTATACTTAACTGCTGGTTATAATCTTCCATATGTTCCAGTTCTGTCCTTACTTCCCGCCTGTAACTTCTGATAAACAAAATCAAAAATGCCAACAAAGAAACACCGAATAAAATACAAAAACCAGACATGACTTTCTGCTGTATAGATTTTCCTTCCCCTTTCTTTCTCATTTTCGTTTCTCCTTTGCTTCCAGATATAAATCTTTATGTTTTTGCAGGCTTTTGGTATATTTCTCTAAATAATCTCTCACTTCTTCCTCACCTGCATTTGGCATTAACGCTCCAATATCTGTATCACGAATTACACTGGTCTGTAAAGGTAGCCAGGATGCATCCATCACTGCATTTCCCTCTGACAGTAATCTATGTACCCTGGGTGCATATTCTGCCCTGTCTATACTGCCTTCCATACTTCCAAGGGAACACTCTGCATCCAGATATATCTGCAGATTTTCTGGTTTCATCAAAAATTCAATAAATTTCTGTGCCTCTTCGGGATGCTTACAGTCCCTGGAAATCCCTACACTGCTGTCTATCCACAAAGTAACAAATTGTTTTTGTCCCTTATCCACAGGAAATGGGATTAATTCCAAATTCATTTGTGGATTCCTCTCCATAATATTTCTGTAAGCCCAGCTTCCCTGTATAAACATAAAACTTTCTTCTGCCGCAAATCTGATCATAGCTTCATCATAGTTAAAATTAGAATATTCTTCTGTTGTATATTGATGCAGTTTGATTAATTTCTCTAAAGAGCCTTTGCTGATGTCATCTTCCGTAAATGTAGTTTTTCCTTCTGCTACTTCAGTCCAAAACTCTTCGAAATTTCCCCTTGCGGCACCTTCTATACACTCCCAGTTTTGATGTACTGTCCAGCTCTCTTTATCTGCAAATAAAAATGGGATTTTTCCTCTATCTAAAATTTCCTCAGACACCTGACATAATTCCTCATATGTCGTTGGTATTTCCAATCCTTCTTCTTTAAACAAATCCAGATTCACATAAATCCCCTCAAAACTCATAGCCAACGGCATCTGATAAATATGTGAGTCATATCGCAAATACGGCAAATATTCTTTTTTAATCCTGGATGCACATTCCATATCATCAAGCGGAATTAAACAATTTCCCATGACGTATTCAAAGGTTTCCACACTCTGCAATCCACCAAGTTCTACAATATCCGGAAAATCTCCCTCCACCGCAGCAATTCGAAGTGCTGTATCTACATTTGTATTTGTATTCTGATAAACTTCAATCTCATCTTGAGACTCGTTAAACTTCTCAATAATTTCTTCTAATACCGCATATACTTCCCGTTTTCTATTATAAAACTCCAAACGCACTTTTTCCTTCTTATTACTTTCTTCCTGCTTTTTACAAGAAGAGATAGTCAAACACAGCAAGGTCACCAGAAAAAGAAGCATACCGGAATATACATTTTTCTTCATAATGGTAATCCCCTCAGATTTTATAAATATTATCTAAAATTATAACAGAAAACAATGATAAAACAAACATACTCTTCCTATAATTTTCAGTTAAAAATAATATTGAACTTATTTTTTCTCCCCCTTATAATGATTTCATAAAACTATGGGGGTATAACTATGAAAACATTAAAAGAAATTATGGATTTAATTGAACTTCCAGAAATAATACAAACCGAATTACTTGCTATGGAACCTAGTCTTTCTCTACAAAAGAAACAGGATGAAAAGCATATTCAAAATCTGACATCTCCCTGTCTATGGGAATCCTCTCAGAAATATCTGAAAGAAGCTCTGACTCCAGACAAAAACGGATTTAAAATGTTATCTTACATGCTTTTTGCAGCATCTTATTCTTTTGAAAAATATAAAGAAAAGGGAATTTCCCAACAAATTTTTACAGATACCATGAAATGCTTCACACGTTTTATAGAAGAACATAAAGAAAGCTATGGTATCTATGGATTTAATCGGGATTTCTGGACTGGACGACAGCTTTCCTTGCAATTATTTCGATTAGGAGAACTGGAATTTGAAACCGTAATAGAAAATCAGAAAAAAATGGTATCCGTTCACATTCCTTCGGATGCTATTCTTACAAAAGAACACTGCAAGAGCTCTCTGGAAATGGCTGAAGTTTTTTTTGAAAACTATGATTCAACCTATGTGAATGTTCCTTATGTCTGCCATTCCTGGCTTTTAAGTCCAGCGCTAAGAGAACTTCTTCCAGAAAGCTCCAATATTATTAAATTTCAAAACTTATTTACCATTACAGAAACTGATAAATCCTCTACGAACTTTCTGATGTGGATATTTAAAAAAGCGGATATTCCTGTGGAAAATCTGCCAGAAGATACCACTTTACAGAGAAATGTAAAAAAATATTTAATGGCAGGAGGTCAAATTGGAGAAGGTAGCGGGTATATAAAGAAATAATTTCTTCCTAGTTCTTGCTTGATATATAAATGTTGCAAAATTACACTTGAAAAAGCAGGCGGATTTACCGCCTGCTTCGATAGAGGGTGAGGGCTTACTAATTATCTTCTTAAAAATCAGTTTTTCTCTTTTATGATCATTTTACCTTCTGTATTAAAAATACCAAATCCTGTAACTATGTATATTGCTGCAAATAGAATTCCTAAATATGTAAGAGGTGCATATAAAACATATTCAAAAGAACTTACTCCTAACGTTCCCAAAATAAAAATTGAAATATTACTCCACGGAATAATAGGAGAAAACGCTGTACCTGTATCTTCTAACATTCTAGATAAATTTTTCCTATGCAAATTATATTTATCAAATAATGGTCCTAATATCGGTCCAACAATTGAAAATGTAACTAAATATACACCTGTTAAAGATGCCAAAATTAAATGCAATACATAACTAAACGAAAGTACCGATTTTCTTCCTTTCGCATATTTTGTAATAGAATTTAATAATGTATCAAATGCACCTGTAGTTTTCAACACTGAACTAAACACTGCTGCACCGATAATTAAAGCTACAGAGGACATCATACTGAGCAAGCCTCCACGATTAATCATAGAATCCACAAGCGGAACTCCTGTATCCATTTGAATCCCTTGTGTCAAAGCAGACATCACTTCTGTAATATTCCTTCCTTGCACTATCATAGCAAGTAACATAGCCAAAACAATTCCTATTCCAAAAACCGGTATGGTAGGTTTTCTCAAAAAAATCAAAACCAATACCACAATTGGTGGAAGCAATAAAATAGGATTTAAATTAAAATTACTTTCAAGAGTATTTAAAATCTGGTTGTAGTTTTCATTTGCTATACTATCTCCCTGAAATTGTAAGCCTAGCACAATATATACAATAAGAGAAATAAAAAGGCATGGAACTGTAGTATAAAGCATTGATTTTATATGGTCTATAATATCAACACCAGAAACATAAGGTGCCATTATTGTTGTGTCTGATAACGGAGATAACTTATCTCCAAAAATAGCTCCCACAACAATAGCTCCTGCTGCATAAGCCGCTGGAATATCCAGTCCTTCAGCAACTCCCATTAAAGCTACACCGATAGTTCCCATCGTTCCCCAAGATGTTCCTGTCATCAAAGACATTACACAGCAAAGCAGACAACTAGCTACTAAAAATATCGGAGCTGGTAAAAGTTTTAACCCATAATACATCATAAACGGAACAGTTCCTGAAACCATCCACGCTCCAATCAGAATACCTACAAACATCATAATCAGCATTCCCATAAACATCGTTTTAAATGTATCGCCTATGTCTCCTTCAAAATCTTTCCATTTACATCCAAAAAGCATTCCAAGCCCCATAGCAGCCAAAGCTGTCAATATTAAACTAACTCCTGGATTTGCTTTTAAAACAGCTACACAATACAGTAAAATAATCAACGCCACAATTAAAACTAATATCGATTTTCCCGCGGTCATTTTTTTCTTTTCTTCACCCATAACATTTCCTCCTCTAGCTAAACCAAATAGGACTTGACCATGCTATTGCTTTATCTTTTTGATACACTCTCGCATAATAATAATTCCATCCATTTTCTGGTTGTGTCTCATCGACAAATACAACTTCTGTATTTTTTCCAGATACTTTCTTTCTAAAAACTACATTTCCCATAGAAATTATATCAATTTCATCTAGCTCATCAGTTCCTATAACATTTACTTTAATTTTTCTTACAGGATTTTCACACAGCTTTCCTTCTTGCCCCATAGAAATATCATTTACAGTAAAATTTAAAATAATTCTTTCACCAGTTGTTGCATAAACTCTTCTATTCCACATGGCTTCAAAGACGCTTTCTTGTGTCAATTCCTCCGCTAAAATGCAAGTAAGTCCCCCTCTATAACTTTCTACATTTTCCGAAAAAACCCAATGCGCATAGCCTGGTGTTCCCGCATGTGTATCGCTGCCTGCAACAAACCCTAAACGGTATCCCTTATTCAAAGCATACTGTACAGAATGTTGTTCATATACTGAACCTCCTATAATAGGTCTTTCTCCGGTTTCCCCCTCTGAATTCCCCCAGCAAGAATATATCTCTACCAGTCTTTGAATATCTTCATCGTGAATTTCCCAACTTCCTAACATTACCTTTTTTGCCGTATGATGAGGAATTGTGATAGCCTTCACATTCATTTCTTTTAATTGTGTCCAAAGTTCTTCTGGACAATAGCTACCTTTATCAACACATCTACGAATTGGTTCATTATATGACTGATAATATACATTTCTATCACCGCCAAATTCAGGATTTGGTGCATCATTATGATATTCATATCCCAAAATAGGAATAAATTTCCCTTCTTCACAGAATTCTTTATTAACATCCTGTATCTCTTTCCATTGTTTCTCTGTCATATAACAACTCAACGAATGATAGGCAGTTTCATTATTATTGGTGTATCTTCCTGCATCTGGATCTGTCAATGCACAAAAGTCTAAATTAGCAACTTTTTTTGCAAATTCATAATAGGATTTGCCACTTCCTCTTCCCCATTGTATTCCTGTATGTCCATGCAAATCTCCCCAATAATGAACGGTTTTTTCTTTTTCCTTTTTACTTACACACGGATTGCTAATTCCCTTTATCTTCTCATTTTCATCTTGTACGCAAAGATAAATGGTTCCCTCTTTCTTCAGTGTAATTCTAACTTTTTTAACACCACAATCTTCTGGTTCAAATTTATCCATACATACTTTTTCGCCATCTAAATAACAAGAAAATAAACCTGTATGGTGAACAGCTAAATTATGGTATCTATCTACTGCAAATATAGTTACTTCTGTTTCAATTTCGCTTTCCGCTTCCGACGGCAAAATAACTTCAAAACATTCTGCTTCTTTAGGCTCTATTTCCATAATCGGTGGATTTTCTGTCAAATAATAGCCACTATAAGGAGCTTCTAAAGTCCCTTTTGTATCAGTAGCTACATCAAATTGTACTGGTCCTGATGTACGACAAACTTGTCCAATCGCCTGTTTATGATAACTAGTGTCTCCATAAGTTAAAATAACCTGATCTCCTTTTTCTAATTTATGTCCCAATACCTTAACCCATATATGTGTTCCTACATGTTCAGAAACATTTTCTGTTTTTGTCCTATCAGGCCCCCGTTTCCACCAATCATTTTCAACAACAAACGTTTTTACACTTGCATTTTCTCTAGTTGTTCTTGCAGTAGTATATGCCGGAAAAATAGGCATATCTATTTGTGGTTTTTTGAAACCAAAAGGTATGGTAAAACGAAGCACACCTCCTATATATATTGGTTCTTCCCCGACTGTATATGTAATTTTAACAGTTATCTCTTCTCCTACAGTAATTTTTGCAGGCTCTACAGTTACATATCCATTTGTTGTTTTTACCTGCTCCATACCATTTCTCATTATTTGAACTTCATTATAATGTTTTAAATATTTTCCCATACCTCATGTCCTTTCTTTTTCAAAATAATCAATCACAAATTGCACACTTATTGCCACACCATCTTTTAAAACTCTTTCATCCGGCTGGAAACATGGTGAATAATTATCGTATTTTTTTTCTAAATCAGTAGACACACAGCCAATATTAATATAAACACCTGGAACCTTTTCTGTGTAAAAGGCAAAATCTTCACTCGCCATCACTGCCGGAAGATGAACAATCGACTCTTCTCCGAAAAGTTTTTCAGCAGTTTTATAGGCAAGCATTGCTAAACCAGAATCATTAGTCAAAGGAGGAAGAACATACTGATAATCTAATTTAGCTGTACAACCCATGGTTGCAGCGGTAAATTGAATTAATTCCTTCATGTCTTTTTCTACACGTTTCCTTGCCTCTGCCGAATGCGTTCTAACAGTTCCTTCTAGTTTTACATAATCTGCCAACGTATTCCTTTGACGTCCTCCCTGAATTGTTCCCAATGAAATAACCAAGGGCTCCAATGGATTGTTTTTCCTAGATACATAATTTTGAATGGCATTAATAACTAATGCTGAAGCTGTTATGGCATCATTGCCTAGATGAGGAAGACTTCCATGTGCTGAGTTTCCTTTAATTTCAATATCAATCTTATCTGCTCCTGCCATACGGTATCCATAAGTAATATCAAAAAACGACGCCTTCAATCTACCACAAACGTGTACCGCATATACTGCATCCACATTCTCTAATATTCCTCTTCTAATGTATTCTGCTGCCCCTTCTGCAACTTCTTCAGCAGGCTGAAATAAAATTCTTACTACTCCTTTTAAATCCTTTCTTATTTCATTTAATATCTTTGCTACCCCTAACATTATTGCAATATGACAATCTCTTCCAGAAATATGCGCCAAACCTTGATTTTTACTAGAAAATGAGAGTCCCGTTTTCTCTGTCATCTCTACTCCATCAATATCCGCTCTTAATAAAATCATTTTGGGATTTTTTGTAACTTTCTCACCTCTAATCTCTGTCCAGACACCGGAAATACCATCAAACCTCATAGGCTTTAAACCCATTTTTAACAACTCTTTTTCAATATCTCTAGTTGTTTCTACTTCTTCCCATGGCAACTCAGGAATACGATGAAAATGCCTTCTTTGTTCAATAATATATTGTTCTTCAATTACTGCCTTTTCTAACAAAGTCATTTGTTCCCCTCCTTTTTACCACGTATTGATATTCATAAGCTAATATTATAGCTTTTCTTCTTCACTGTACAATAATAAAATCCTATACTTATGATATGAATTTCTTATAGAGTTAACTAGTGACAAATGAATTTTTTCCGCTTATACTGAAAAATAGTATTATTACAGATAGATTTTCTAAAAAACGCAAAAGAGAGGGGGAAGAGTATGACATTAAAACATATTAAAATATTCATTGCAGTATGTGATACAGGAAGTATGACTGCCGCATCAAAACAATTATATATTGCCCAACCTGCTGTAAGTTTTGCTATTGCTGAACTGGAAAATTATTATGGACAAAAATTATTTGATAGAATTTCAAATAAACTTTATATTACAGAAGCAGGAAAACAATTTCTTGAATATTCACGTCAAATTTCTGCACTTTTTGATGAAATGGAAAATAAAATTAAAAATTGGGACACCATGGGAGTATTACGTATAGGTGCCAACACTACCATCGGGACATATTCTCTCCCATCTATCATAAAAAATTTTAAACAATCACATCCAGATATTGTGATACAAACTACTATTGAGCATACGGATATCCTTGAAAACCTCATTCTTAGCAATAAACTAGATATTGCACTTACAGAAACTCCATCTTCGGAAAAACTGATTACATCCAAAGAATGTGCGGAAAACAACTTGATATTTGTTTGCTCTCCTGAACATCCTTGGGCAGGAGAAACAATATCCGAAATACAGCTGAATCATTGCAATTTCATTATGAGGGATCAATCTTCCCATGAAAGAAAAATGATTGAAAATTTCTTTCAAACAAGGAAAATCCACATAAATATAATCTGGCAAAGCCTTAGTCAACAGTCCATTTTAAATGCTGTCTCTAATAATTTGGGGATTTCTATTTTGTCGCCTCAAGCTTGCAAAATTGCTTTATCAGAACATAAAATTTCTACGTTTTATGTGAAAAACTTTTTAATAAAAAACGGCATCTATATCATACGCCATCAAAATAAGGTTTTAACTAATCCCATGCAAGATTTTATTAATTTAATTCCTTGTTTTATTAACTAAAAAATCAGAGGATATATCTATTTCCCGATAGTTCCTCTGATTTCACAAATACTATTTTAACTTGTGTAAAAAAGCCCCTTGTTAGCATTACTACTACAAGAAGCTTTTATCCTATACATACCTTCAAAACCGCATACACAAAACTTCAAACCTACCAACTTCGCCACTGGAA
>CAJKMA010000055.1 GCA_905200905.1 uncultured Bacillota bacterium | reverse complement strand
GCCGTAAGTATCCTTATATTGATTTCCGTCCAAACCGTGAAATCGGAAATGAAGTACTTATGGTAGAAGGCCTTTCTAAAACAATCGACGGAGTAAAAGTTCTGGATAACCTAACCTTTACTCTTGGACATGATGATAAAGTCGCTTTTGTTGGTGGAAATGAACGTGCAAAGACTGTTCTCTTCCAGATTTTAATGGGCGAGATGGAGCCTGACGAAGGAAACTACAAATGGGGTGTTACCACATCTCAGAGCTACTTTCCAAAAGATAGTACTCAGGAGTTTGACAATGACTTGACTATCGCTGACTGGCTGACTGGCTATTCTGAAATCAAGGATGCCACTTATGTGCGTGGATTCCTTGGCCGTATGCTCTTCCCTGGAGAAGACGGTGTAAAAAAAGTCCGGGTGCTCTCCGGTGGTGAAAAGGTAAGATGTCTCTTATCGAAAATGATGATTTCCGGTGCTAATGTACTGCTCTTTGACGAGCCTACTAACCATCTGGATATGGAATCTATCACTGCTTTAAACAACGGTATGATCAAATTCCCAGGCGTTATTTTGTTCGCTTCCCATGACCACCAGATTGTACAGACTACAGCAAACCGTATCATGGAAATCCTTCCAAACGGCGTGCTGATTGATAAGATTACTACTTATGACGAATATCTGGCAAGCGATGAAATGGCAAGAAAACGCCAGGTTTATACTATGACAGAGGAAGACAACTAAATCGTAAAATATGTAAAAGGAATTGTTCAAGTCTTTTATGGCTTTTGCAATTCCTTTTTGTTTATGATATAATTTTTTCATATTATAAATAGGAGGTGTTACTTATTTATCAAAAACTATTATTAAAACGCAAGGAATTTCTTGAACAGGAAATTCTAAATCTTCAAGAAAAGATTTCTCTTCTTCCTCCTGGGAAACTTATCTGTACCAGAAATGGGAATTATTTCAAATGGTATCACAGAACAACAACTTCTTTTTCCTATCTCCCAAAATCCAAACAAAACCTCGCAGAACTTTTAGCATTGAAAAAATATTATGCATTTCAGCTGGAACACTTAAAAGCGGAAATAGAAACTCTCAATCTGTATCTCTCTAAATTTCAGTCTTCATCTTCTTCTGCCTTTGAATTTTTGAACCAACATCCTGAATATCAGAAACTTCTTCAAAAAACAGTGGAAAGTTCTTCTCCTATTTTCTCTAAGGAACTGAATGACTGGGTCTCCGATACTTATGAAACCAATTCTATGCACCCCGAACAGCTTTCTCATCTCTCTATCTCAGGTCACATTTTACGTTCCAAATCTGAAGTTATCATTGATACTGCATTGTTCTCCAATCGTATTCCCTTTCGCTACGAATGTGCACTTTCTCTTGGTTTCAAAATATTTTTCCCCGACTTCACCATACGTCATCCGAAAACCAAAGATTTCTTCTACTGGGAGCATTTTGGAATGATGGATTCACCTGCCTATTCTCAAAATGCTTTCAATAAATTACAACTCTATAATGCTCATGGGATTATTCCTACAATCAATCTCATTACCACCTATGAGACGAAGGATCAGCCACTTAATAGTCAATATGTACAACATCTTATTGAGCATTATTTTTTATAATACATAGAAATTGCTTTGGGGAGATGCAACTATCTCTTATTTGGGCAATAGCTATCTCTATTTTACTTCCTTGCCCACATATCTGGGCAAATATCTCAACATATTTTCTCATTTTGCCCAATTTTCTACCCTTACTTCTTTTGGTAAAGTAATTCTGGGCAAAGCACTTTGTTTTTTGATTTTCTTACCCACTGTCTTGGGCAAAACTTGCTGGTTCTCCATTATTTTGCCCAATTCCAGTATAACGAAAACGAAGTTTCTGCTATATCAACGCAGAATAATTGCCCCTATGCAAGGCGGTTACTTAGTATTCATTTTTTATTTTCCCCTAATACTCTTTCACCTCTACCGGCATTTTCATATCCTTATACTCTTTGGGAGAAATTCCAAATTCTTTCTTAAAAGCCCTATAAAAATTAGAATAATCTTTGAAGCCGAACATTACATATGCCTTGCTAATGCTGATATTGCTTAAAATTGCATCCTGACAGGCTGCCAGACGTTTTTTCATAATATATTGATGTATGGCAATTCCTGTGTTTTCCTTGAAAAGATGTGCAATATGAAATTTACTCACATAAAATGTCTTTGCCAAATATTCCAAAGAAATGTCCTGTTCCAGATGATTATCAATATAGTCCAACAAATTATGATATAAATCCTGATCTTCTTTTCTCTTTCTAGGATTATTTTGTTCATAAGCCATCCTGTTCAAGTGCAGAAGCAAATCACAGATACTGATAAAAACCTTGGATTCCTTTCCAAAACGCTCTGAATGCATTTCTTCAATCAGATGAAAAATCTTAGACTGCACAGCAGTGAAAGGCACCACTTCATTATGATAAATATATTGTTTTTTCTCCGAAGCACATTGAATAATATAATAATAATCCTCTGACATTTTCCTCACTTTTTGAAGATAATCAATGCTAATCCAAAATACAAAACGACTGTATGGCATATTCTCATCATGAATCACAGCTTTATGAGGGACTCCTGGTGGAATCACTACCACATCGCCTGCCTTTAAAAGAAATAATTTATCCCTGATTAAAATAGACACGTTTCCTTCCAAAAAAAAATAAACTTCATAGTAATTATGAAAATGACTATCCACATTTGCCATATGCCTGTCACTGTAGTAATAAATCTCGAAATCCTTGGACAACATATATTGGCGGGTAATAAAATCTGTCTTATAATTTTTTTTCATTTTTCCTTCTCCTGCTTCTTTCTTTGTATGTATTTTAGTACACAACAACAACTTTTGCAATATATACAACAATCTTATCAATTGGAATTATTTTAAGTCGAAACTATAATACTAAATATCAAACAAACATCGAAAGTGAGGAAATCAATTATGGAAATGACAATGCGCTGGTACGGAAAAAATCATGATACCGTTACTCTGGAGCAGATTAAGCAGAGCTGCTATGTAACAGGTATCATTACAACTCTTTATGACAAATTACCTGGTGAAGTTTGGACACTGGATGAAATCCTGGCTATGAAAAAAGAGGTAGAAGATGCAGGTCTTCACTTAGCTGGTATCGAAAGTGTAAACGTAAGCGATGCTATTAAAACAGGTGCTCCTGAGAGGGACAAAGACATTGCAGCTTACATCGAAACACTGGAAAATCTTGGAAAAGCTGATATTCATATGGTATGCTACAACTTCATGCCTGTATTTGACTGGACCAGAACAGAACTGGCAAGAGTAAGAGAAGACGGAACTACTGTTCTTGCATACAACCAGGATACTGTAGACGCTATGGACCCGGACAACATGTTTGATTCCATCAAAGACAACATGAATGGTACTGTTATGCCAGGCTGGGAACCAGAACGTATGGAAAAAGTAAAAGAATTATTCGAACTTTACAAAGATATTGATGAAGAAAAATTATTCGAAAACTTGAAATACTTCCTGGAAGCAATCATGCCTGTTTGTGACAAATATGACATCAACATGGCAATCCACCCAGACGATCCATCTTGGAGCGTATTTGGCCTGCCTCGTATTATTTCCTCCCAGGCAAAGCTGAAACGTATGATGGATATGGTTCCAAACAAACACAATGGTGTTACATTCTGCATGGGCTCTTACGGAACCAACTTAAACAATGATTTAATTGATACCATTCATATGCTCAAGGGAAGAATTCACTTCGCACACGTAAGAAACCTTCGTTTCAACGATGGTATGCGTGACTTCGAAGAAAGTGCACATTTAAGCTCTGATGGTACATTTGATATGTACGCTATCATGAAAGCACTTCACGACACAGGATTTGATGGACCAATCCGCCCAGACCACGGACGTATGATGTGGGGAGAAAAGGCAATGCCTGGCTATGGTCTGTATGACCGTGCTCTCGGTGCTGCATACCTGAGAGGATTATGGGAAGCTGCTGAAAAAGAATCCAAATAAGAGTAGTCATCGCAAGTGCGAGAAAGGGAAAAAACATGAAATTAACTTTAGAAGGCCTGAAAAACAGACAGGATTGGGAAGCTGCAGGCATTGCACTTCCATCCTATGACATTGAAAAAGTTGCTGAAAACACAAAAAAAGCCCCTGTATGGGTACACTTCGGAGCTGGAAATATCTTCCGTATCTTCATTGGCGGACTGGCTAATACTTTGCTGGAAAACGGTGAAACTGACAAAGGTATTACCTGCGTAGAAACTTTTGACTTTGATGTAGTGGATAAAATCTACAAACCTTACGACAATCTAGTACTGGCTGTTACCTTAAAAGCAGACGGTTCTACTGACAAGAAGGTACTTGGTTCTCTGACAGAAGCAATCAAAGCTCAGTCTGGCGTTGCAGAAGAATGGAATCGTTTAAAAGAAATCTTCGTGAATCCTGCACTGCAGATGATATCCTTTACCATCACAGAAAAAGGATATGCCTTAAAAGGTGCTGACGGAAACTTCTTCCCATTCATTCAGGCTGACATTGACAATGGACCTGAAAAAGCTGGTTCTGCTATGGCTGTTGTATGTGCTTTATTAAATGAGCGTTACAAAGCTGGAAAGACTCCTCTTGCTGTTGTTTCTATGGATAACTGCTCCCACAATGGTGAAAAACTGCAGAACTCCATTCTCACTATGGCAAAAGAATGGCTGGCAAAAGGTTTCGTAGAAGAAGGCTTCGTAGAATATCTTTCCGATGAAAAACAGGTTTCTTTCCCATGGTCCATGATTGATAAAATCACACCAAGACCTGCAGATTCTGTATGTGAAGACCTGGAAAAAGCTGGTGTAGAAGAAATCGCTCCTGTGATTACTTCCAAGAGAACCTACATTGCTCCTTTCGTAAATGCAGAAGGTCCTCAGTACCTGGTTATTGAAGATAAATTCCCGAATGGAAGACCTGCTCTGGAAAAGGCCGGTGTATATCTCACAGACAGAGATACCGTAAATAAGGTAGAACGTATGAAAGTTACTACTTGTCTGAATCCTCTGCATACTGCTCTTGCTGTATACGGCTGTGTACTTGGCTATACTTTAATTGCAGATGAAATGAAAGATGAACAATTAAACAAACTGGTTCACCAGATTGGCCCTGTAGAAGGTATGCCGGTAGTAACGGATCCTGGTATCCTCTCTCCTGCTGATTTTGTAGACGAAGTTATCAATGTTCGTATCCCGAACCCATTTATGCCTGACACACCACAGCGTATTGCTACCGATACTTCACAGAAAGTAGGTATCCGCTACGGTGAAACGATTAAATCCTATGTGGCACAGTATGGTGATGCGAAAAAATTAACCGCTATCCCTCTGGCAATTGCCGGCTGGTGCAGATATCTCTTAGGTGTAGATGATGAAGGAAATACTTTTGAACGCTCCGCAGACCCAATGCTGGAGGAACTGAGCAAGGTTCTTACCGGAATTGAAGTTGGAAATCCTTCTTCTTACAACGGACAGTTAAAATCCATCCTTTCCAATGCAAACATCTTTGGCGTTGACTTATATGAAGCTGGAATCGGTGAAAGAATTGAAGAAATGTTCTTAGAAGAAATCGCCGGAGTTGGAGCTGTAAGAGCTACTCTGAAAAAATATATGGCATAATGAAGAAGGATGCTGTTTCCTCCTGTGAGGGGCAGCATCCTTTTTTTGCTGTTTATAGGCCAAATTCCTCAAACAGTTTTTTCTGGTACTCTTTATCTAAGGCAGCTTTTATAATATCGTCTGTTCTTCCTAATTCATACAGACGCAGCGTCAAAGCATTTACTCTTTTTTCTCCCTCTCGTAGTCCTTCTCGTAGCCCTTCTTGTAGTCCCTCTTGTAGCCCCAACCGCCTTTTTTCTTCCAATTCCTCATACATCAATTCCTCTAATGCTTCACACATCTCTTTTACCTCCTGAAATTCTTTTTTATTTGCCCAGACAATAATATTCATAACCATAAACCTTATAGAAATCATCCAGACTCAGATAATCCCCTGGACCTTTATATTCTATGATATTATGCTTTCGGAAAATCCTTCCGATATTTTTATGAATATTTTGGCTTTTGTCATTTTTTACGAGAACGTCAATAGACATAGGCTTTGTTCCCAGTTGATGTTCCTGTTCAAAATTTAGATATTTTGCTTCATTTCCAAATTCAATCTGAAGTCCTGCGAAAAATGCAGGATGCCATTGTAACAACTGCCCGCTCTCTTGTTTTGCAGCTTCTCGTTGCATTTTCATATGAATCCTCCTTTTTTATTTTCTGGAGATTCGCTTTCGGAACCTCCTGCCTGTAATTGGGTGAAAGCACGAATTTTCCGAAAATAGAATTGTGATAAGACCTGCACAGCAAAATCAGCTCTGCATATAGATATTTTTAAGGAAATATGCTTTTCTATATTGTAACATGGACTCTGCTCAATGAAAATATCGGAATATTAAACAAACCTGTGAAAAAAATGGAGGCTTCCATTTTATTCACAGGTTTCTTCTTTAACTCTTTGTTCCCATATGCTTAAATTCTTTTACAATAAAGAAAACACAAAGCACAGCGGCAACTCCGTCTGCAATCGGAGCAGAGAACATAACGCCCTCAATTCCCATAAACAAAGGTAATATGATTAATAATGGCAACAAAAAGATAATCTGTCTGGTAAGAGATAAAAATACACCTTTTCCTGCTTTTCCGATGGAGGTAAATGTATTGGCCGTAATAGGCTGAATTCCATTAATAAATGTAAAAAATAAATAAATCCTGAAAAACTTCTCTGCAAAAAGAAAATACTCTTCACTTCCGGAACCAAAAATACTGATAATCTGTCTTGGCATCAATTGGAACAATAAGAATGCCACAACAGAGATTCCAATAGCCGCTGCTACTGCTTTCTTATAGGTAGCTTTTACACGATCATATTTTCCTGCCCCATAGTTATAACTGGTAATCGGCTGAATCCCCTGAGAGATTCCAATCACAATGGCAAAAAAGATCATTCCCACCTTAGAGATAATACCTGCACAGGCTAAAGGAATGTCACTTCCATAGGAAGACTGTGCCCCATAGTAGGTCAACGTATTGTTCATAACAATCTGTACAATCATCATGGCAATCTGATTAAAAAATGGTGCAATCCCCAGCGAAATAATCGGAATCCAGGATGTTCCGGAAGGAATCAGACTCTTCAATGGAATATGAACCGTTTTAAATCTCGACAAATACCATAAAACCATCAAACCAGACACTACTTGTCCGATGATTGTTGCCCAAGCTGCACCTGCGATACCCATATCAAATATAAAGATGAACAGTGGATCTAAAATCGTGTTGATAATAGCTCCTACCAATGTACACGTCATGGAAAATTTGGGGCTTCCATCTGCACGAATCAGATTGCTTCCACCTGTGGTAACAATCAAAAAAGGAAATCCAAGTGCTGTAATTCCCGTATATTCCAGAGAGTAATCTAAGACTTTCTCTGTGGCTCCGAATGCTCTCATCATTGGTTCCAAAAAAATCTGCGATACCACACAGAGTAGTACCCCCAGTATCAGCATCATCCCAATAGAACCACCTGCAAATTTAACTGCCTTTTCCTTTTCTTTTCGCCCCATAGCAAGATTGAAATTTGCAGCTCCTCCGATTCCGCACAAAAGGGAAATGGCCGTACAGGTGATTGAGAGTGGAAATGCCACATTCGTAGCTGCATTTCCCAGCATACCGACACTTCTGCCTATAAAAAACTGATCTACAATGTTATACAAGGAACTTACCAGCATAGCAATAATACTTGGAATAGCAAATCTGGCAATCAACGTCCCTATGGGTTCTGAGCCAAGGGGATTATTCTGTTTCTCTTCCATGGACTTCCTCCTGCTGCGTTTTAATATTATGAAGTACTTTTTCTGAATGGGATGCCATTTTTTCCAATCCGCTGACCATAAGCTGCTGCTCCTGGAGTTTTTTCATAGTTCTTACAGCAAGTGCTTCATCCACTGCCATATTTCCACACGTTTCCTTCTGGCTTCTGCCTGGATTTGCGGATAAATAAAACAAAAAATTATAACTGGAATAGCCAATGCCATACTCCTTCATGGTCTTCGTCATATACTTCTGCTCTCTCCGGTGAAGAATAGCAACGCTTTTTCCCAAGATACGATTTTCCATAATGCCTCCTATTCTTGACAAGTCAATTATATTATACGAGGCAATAATTGATTTATCAAGTTTCTGAGATTACAAACTTATCTTTGCACATACATCCTGATCATATCAGAATGCTCCTCTTCCTGAACCATACACAAAAATTCCCAGCCACACACTCTCCATAAGCTTCCTTTGGCACTCCCTATTTACTGTGAAACCATGCCACTGCCTGCTCTTTTAATTGAGGATTTTGTCTTAAATTGATATATTTGTATGTGTTCATTTTCTTTCTTCTCCATTTTTGTAAAAATTGAGGGTACATCGCCCCTTGGCAATATACCCTCAATAGTTGTTTAAAACGGTGTCCCGTCTAAATCATATGGTGTACACTGGTACACATAATAATTCAGCCAGTTAGTATACAGATTATTGGCATGGGATCTCCACAAAAGTAATGGTTTATTTTCCGCATTGTCCCCAGGATAGTAGCCTTTTGGCATATCAATAGGCAGCCCTTTTCCTAAATCCCTTTTATACTCCCCGTCTAGGGTAATCCTGTCATATTCCGGATGACCCATAACAAAAATCTGTCTGCCTTCTTTTGCCATTGCAAGAAACACACCTGCCTCTTCAGACTCTGCTAGGACTGTCAATTCTTTGCAATTATGAATATCCTCTGCACGTACTTCTGTATGACGGGAATGAGGTGCCAAAAACACATCATCAAATCCCCTTACCAAAGGGATTTTCCGGTTCTTCACCTTATGAGCAAAAAGCCCAAATACTTTATGCTCCATCTGGTGCTTTTGCAACCCATAATGATAATACAGTCCTGCCTGGGCTGCCCAACACAGATAAATCGTGGAGGTCACATTATGTTTACTCCATTCCATGATTTCCTTCATTTCTTCCCAGTAGTCTACCTCCTCAAACTCCATCTGCTCTACAGGTGCTCCTGTAATAATCATTCCATCAAATTTATGTTCCCGCACCTCATCAAAAGTCTGATAAAATTTATTTAGATGGCTGGTAGCCGTATTCTTGGAAGTGTGGCTGCTTGCCATCATAAAGGACACATCCACCTGAAGGGGTGTGTTGGACAAAGAACGCAAAAGCTGCAATTCTGTCTCTTCCTTCAAGGGCATCAAATTCAAAATCAAAATTTGAATAGGACGGATATCCTGATGCACTGCCCTCTTCTCATCCATTACAAAAATATTTTCTTTCTCTAGGATTTCTTTTACCGGCAAATCACTTTGTATTTTAATTGGCATTTCATTTTTTCCTCTCTTTCTTTTCCTACATCAAAGGTGCAAACATCCGGAGAATGGTTCCCATGGCCCGCATGTAAAAAGGCTGTGCTTTATAATCTGATGTCCGTGCTTTGATACACTTTTTCAGTGTGTCCTGAAAATCTTGTTCAATATCTGCAATCTTGGAATTTTCATACAACAACGTAGCACATTCAAAATGATGGAAAAGACTTCGGTAATCCAGATTAATGGTTCCAACTACTGCCTTGGCATGATCTGAAACAAAAACCTTCGCATGTACAAAACCTGGCTCATATTCATAAATTTTTACACCTGCTTCCAGCAGTTCTCTGTAATACGTCTTTGCCACTGCAAAAGCATATTTCTTATCTGGTATATGAGGCATAATAATCGAAACATCAACACCTCTCTTTGCCGCATACGTAAGACCCATAATTGTTTCATAATCTAAAATCAAATATGGTGTCATAATATGTACATATTCCCGTGCCGTATTTAAAATATCCAGATATACTTTTTTTCCTATCCGCTCCTTACCATAAGGACTTACTTCATAAGGCATAATAAAACCATCATTTGGCATCATGAAATCTCTTGGAGTCTTATATTTCTCATAGGCTTCCTCTTCTATTTCTGTTACGTCCCACATTTCCAGGAACATATATGTAAATCGTTCTACTGCTTTTCCTGTCAATCGCACTGCAGTATCTTTCCAGTGTCCAAAACGTACTTTCTGATTAATATATTCATCTGCAAGATTGGTTCCACCTGTAAACGCTACTTTTCCGTCAATAACCATAATCTTTCGGTGATCTCGATTATTATAATAGCTGGAAAAAACAGGACGAATGGGCGCAAACATCTTACACTTGATTCCTTCTGCTTCCAGAACCTTAGGGTAAAAGTACGGCAGCAAGGCCAATACACACATACCATCATACATAACCCTTACTTCTACACCTTGCTTTGCTTTTTCTTTCAGAATTTCCAGAATACTATTCCACATAACACCTTCTTCTACAATGAAAAATTCCAAAAAGATAAATTTCTCTGCTTTTTTCAGTTCTTCCAACATATCCTGAAACTGGTCATCCCCCAAAGGATAATATGTTACCTGAGTATGGTCATATACTGGAGCATTTCCATACACTTCCATGTAGTCTGCAAAATTCCCCATCTGTGGATTTTCCTCTTTCAGTCTTTCTTTTACCTCCTCATTCTGAGGTGTATATTTTCTGGTTTGTACAGAAAAAGATTCCAGACGGCGAAAGAGCATCCTTGTTCCCCACTGATTATTAATATAAATATAAAATAAGGCACCAAATACAGGAAAAATAATCAGCGGCAGCATCCATACTAGCTTAAATTCCGGACTGCCGCTACTATTAAACAAATGCAATACCACAGTCACACTGAGCAGAACGAACACAAGATAAAAAATATAGCTATATTCTCTCAGCCAGATATAAATAGAAGTCAGTAACAAAAACTGAATTACAAATGCCAAAACTACCATAAGTGTCCTGCCAAAAATAATGGTCTTTACACCCTTTAGGCCTTTTTTCTTCATTTCTTTTGTATTTACCATACTACACTTATTCTCCTGCCATTTCTATAAAATCTTCTTCTGATAAAATCGGTATACCAAGTTCTTTGGCTTTTTTATTTTTTGAAGAGTTGGAGGTTGTATCATTGTTAATTAAATAATTCGTTTTTGAGGTAACACTTCCTGTCACCTTCCCTCCCCTTTGTTCAATAAACTCCTTAAGTTGGGCACGGTTCGCAAAATGTTCTACGCTTCCTGTAATGACAAACTGTTTTCCTGCCAAAGACTGTTTCTCTTCTTTTTTTACTTCCTCCAACTCCAGATGTGACAGAAGATGATGGAATTTTTTTAGATTCTCTTCCTGGCTGAAATACTCCGTAAAAGTCTTTGCAATCACAGGTCCGATTCCTTCAATAGCACTGATTTCTTCTGCTGTCGCACGAATCATCTTCTCTACATCATAATCAAATTCCTTACAGATTACTTTTGCATTTGCCAAACCAATATTGGCAATTCCAAGACTATAAAGGACTCTCGGTAATGTAGTGTATCTTGCTTTTTCAAGGCTGGAAATAAGATTTTCATAAGATTTCTCTCCAAAACCATCCATCTCTACAATCTGCTCTCGATATCTCTGGATTTCAAAAATATCTCCAAAGTCCTTAATAAAGCCTTTCAGAATAAACTTCTCTAAGGTTGCTTCAGAAAGCCCGTCTATGTTCATGGCATCCCTACTTACAAACAACGTAAAGGATTTGATTTTCTTTGCCTGACACTCTGGATTCATGCAATACAATGCCTCTACCTCATTTGTTTTCAAAACTCTGGCCTCTTCCTTGCACACTGGACATAGATTGGGAATCTCAAGGTTTCCACTTCTTGTAAGGTTTTCTGCAATCTGTGGAATAATCATGTTTGCTTTGTACACCTGAATCTTATCTCCAATACCCAGCTGCAATTCCTTCAGAATACTGATATTATGCACACTAGCTCGGCTTACTGTAGTTCCCTCCAGTTCTACTGGGTCAAAAATGGCTACTGGATTAATCAGACCGGTTCTTGAAGGGCTCCATTCAATTTCTCTTAAAACGCTTTCCCGTATTTCATCTTTCCACTTAAAGGCAAAAGCATTTCTTGGAAATTTCGCTGTGCTTCCAAGAGAAGCCCCATAAGCAATGTCATCATACAAAGCCACCAGACCATCCGAAGGAAAATTATTCTTTGCTACTTGGTGTTCAAAATAATCCATAACCTCATCCAGATTTTGGGCTGTCACTGCCCTATATTCCACCACATCAAATCCCTGGGTTTGCAGCCATAAAAACTGTTTCTCCACAGAATTTTGAAAATCCACCCCCTCTGCCTGAACCAGAGAAAATGCATAAAATTGCACATTTCTCCTAGCTGTAATTTCATTGTTCAATTGACGTACAGAACCGCTGCACAAATTCCTGGGATTCTTATATCTGGCGTCCACATCTTCAATCTGAGCATTAATTTTTTCAAAATCTGAATATGTGATAATGGCTTCTCCTCTTAGTACCAAATCTCCCTTATGCTTGATTTGAAGAGGGATATTCTGAAACACTTTTGCATTATTGGTAATTACTTCACCAATAATACCATTTCCTCTGGTAACCGCCTTTTCCAGTTTTCCTTCCCGATAAGTTAGTACAATGGTAAGCCCATCTAATTTCCAAGACAACAGTGTCTTGTGGGTTCCAATAAAGCTTCTCAAAGCTTCCCTGTCTTTCGTCTTATCCAAAGACAGCATAGGGGTCTCGTGGGCTTCTTTTGGCAATTCCTCCAGAGCTTCATATCCAACCAGCATAGTAGGGCTTCCTGCCAGGGTAATCCCTGTCTCTTCTTCTAATTTTACTAGTTCATCATACAATTTATCATACTCAAAATTGCTCATGATTTCCCTATCTTCCTGATAATAAGCTTTTGCTGCCTTAGTTAATATGGGAATGAGCTCCTTCATTCTTTTCCTAGCATCCATGGAATGCAATCCTCCTACTATTTTTTTCTGAATTTTTTTTCAGGATTTCTATATTTTCCTGGATTTTTTACAGGTTTTCCTCCTCTATAAACTTCTTTTCCTCTAACTGTTTTTTCTTTCTCAATCTGTCTTTTTAATTCTTGTATTTCTGATTTTGTAGCCTCTCTGTATTCTCCTACCTTTAAGTTCTCCAAAGTAAGATTCATAATACGAATCCGTTTCAGTTTTTTCACTTCATATCCTAAATAACTGCACATTCTCCTAATCTGGCGATTCAAGCCCTGAGTTAGAACAATCCGAAACTCATATTCTTCTTTTTTTTCCGCCACACATGGCCTTGTCACAGTTCCAAGAATCGGCACACCACTTCTTATCTTTTGAAGAAAGTCTTCTGTTACTGGCCGGTCTACGGTAACCAGATATTCTTTCTCATGAAAATTTCCAGCTTTCATAATCTCATTTACCAAATCACCCTGATTGGTCAGTAATAACAACCCTTCTGAATCCTTATCAAGCCTTCCTGCATAATATACCCGAATAGGGTAATGAATATAAGAAATCACATTCTTTTTCACCTGCATATTGGTAGTGCATTCTATTCCCTTTGGTTTATAAAAAAGAAGTAGTACTTTTCTCTCTTGAAGCTCCACCTTGTTTCCATCCAGACACACCAGATCTGAATTTTCTACCTGCATCCCAGGAGATACTGGCTCTCCATTAACTGTAATGCGCCCGTCCTCAATCAAACGGTCTGCCTCTCTCCTAGAGCAGAGACCAGCTTCACTCAAAAATTTATTTAAACGCATGGTGTTCTCCTTTTTTAGCCTCTACTTTACACGGCGTGCAATTATTATAACATACTTATGCGCCTTGGTGGAAATTTTCTCTTCTTCTTTTTCTGCACTCGTGGTATAATGATTGCACGACATATAGATTTCAAAAGATATTTCAAAGAATACAGTGAGGATGACTTATGAAGGCCATAATGAAACGTGTTTTTTTCTGGACATTTATTCTGTTTTTGGGTGCTTTTCTTTTGATTACCCCCCAATATATGTGCGTGTTTATGAAGAATTATATGGTTTCCAGAGAAAATGCAAAGGAAATGAGAAAGGAAAAGCATTGGGTTTATAATGCACAGGGACGGCGTTATGTTTCTAAAAAAGGTTCTTTTGTTCATGATACTAGCCAAGAAATTGATGGTGTTACCTATTATTTTGATTCTAAAGGTTATGTCCAAACAGGATGGCTACAGGAACAGGGAAAGCTTTATCACCGCAATCCAGACGGCTCAGCTACTACAGGCTGGTTTGAAGATGAAAACGGAAAATATTACCTAAATGAAGATGGCTCCCCTGTAACTGGATGGGCAGATTTAGATGGAAAAAAATATTATTTTTCTTCTTCTGGCGTTATGGCTACAGGAATTATAGAAATTGACGGAGTATCTCACCTTTTCCAGGAAGATGGTTCTGTTACAGCAGGATGGACTGAATTGGAAGGCAAGAAATATCATCTGGACGAAACAGGAACGATTGCCACTGGTTTCCAGGATATTGATGGAAAAACCTATTTTTTCCGAGAAGACGGTACTATGGCTACTGGCTGGATTTCTAATGGCGGAGATCGCTATTACATGGATCAGGACGGTTCCAAGGTTACGAATGCCTGGATCGACGAAGGCGGTCAAAAACATTTCCTCGGGGCAGACGGAAAAGAGCAAAAAGGTTGGATAACTGTAAATGGAAAAAAATATTTTATTACCGAAGAAGGAATCCTAGCACAGTCCGGATGGCTGAAACAAGAGGATAAATGGTATTATATTAATTCTGATGGAAGCGCCAGAACAGGACTCTTCCAGGATAACAGTAAATGGTATTATCTCACCTCAGAAGGCAAATTACAGGAGGGCTGGATAGAGGATAATGGAAAAAAATACTATCTGGCAAATGGACAGCTTATGACTGGATGGCGACAGATTGGAGATAAGCAGTACTATTTCAATGAAGACGGTACCATGGCCACTGGCTGGATTACTCTGGGTGGAAAATCTTATTTTCTAAGGGAAGATGGAAGCCTTGACGCCACAGCTGAAAAATAGGTAAAAAAATAGCTGCTGATTCAGCAGCTATTTTTTTACCTATTTCATCACTGAAGCAAATCACTGTAGACATATCCTTCATTTCCCTGATACTCTACTTTAATCCAATTTTCATCTGCGTTTTCCAGTTTCTTCACCTGCTCTCCTTTTGTAAGGATTGCAACAATATCTGAATCTGAATTTGCCTCTGCACGCATATTACAAATTTCTGTGGTTGTAAGCATTTCTCCGTTATCAGCCATCATCGCTGTATTCACTTTGCTCCCCAACTCTTCTTCAAATTTTCTCAGATTTTCGTCCCCTTCTATCGCTTCATTGAGCTCTTTCTCAACCTGAGTAATCAGTTCTTTTACATCCTCTTCCTGTCTTGTTTTTTCAATGCATTCCTCAATTTCTGCATTGCTTTCATCATTATGAATCAGATAGGTTCCATCTTCATTTTGATAAACATATATCACAGAAAGTCCCGGGGCTGGCGTTTCTACATCTTTAAACTTTAAATCATAAGAAATAAAAACTACATAACTATTCTCTTCCAGTCCTGGTTTGGTGTACACCTCTACATTTCTATATTCTTCAATATAGTCTGCATTGGTAACCTTCGTTTCATCTGTTTTGCTAAAAGCATCTGTTAATTCTTTCATCTTGGCAACATCCTTCTGTCCCCAAGCAGCATAAAACGCTTCTACCAAAGTTGTTACTTCAGGGTGGGCATCCTTTGCAAGAGCATTTCCGGATTTCTCTTCAGAAGGTTTCTCTTCTGAATCTCCAGACTTCCCAGACTCTTTCTCTTGTTCTGTTTTCTGAGCAGGTTCTTTTCCTTCTTTATCAGAAAATCCCCCTGTAATTGCTTTGATTCCAAAAAATAAGATAACCAGAACAATCAGAATTGCCAGACCCAGAAGAATATACCTCAGATTATCTGAGAGCCATTCTCTGAAATTGTCTAACATATTTGTCCTCCTTATATTCCCTTATCCTCATGCTCTCCCCAAAGCATATAACACACCCGGAGGGATTCGAACCCCCGACACGTGGTACCGGAAACCACTGCTCTATCCCCTGAGCTACGAGTGCATCTATTTCTATATCTCATTTATCATACCACAAATTTTCTTTGTTGTAAAGCCTTTGAAAATTTTCCAGCAATTTCTCCATGAATTTCCATCTAAATTTGGGAAATACTACCCAATTTTCTCTAAAAATCGGGCAGCATTCCCCACTTAACTACATTACCAATGCTTCTCTCTTCCTATCATAGTAATAGACCTGATAAGAGAGAATTTCCTCTTCTTCTACTTGGTTTTGATTAACCTCTCTCACCATTTTCATTAATTCAAAGCGGGTATAATGTCCCTGATCTGGAACTAGAATACATTCATGAACACTGCTTGGCAGTACAAAGAAATTTCTTTTCAGAAGTGTACCAATATGGGCCAAAACATGAGGATACAACAACACTGCTGCACCATAAAATTTTTCCTCGTTCGTAAGAACATACATCAATTCTTCCTTCTGAAGATTTTCCATCTCAGTCTCCCCAGACAGCTCTGCAATTAAGGTTTCCATTCCCATAAAACGATATGGCAGCTTTCTGCTGGTATTAAAAGCCGCATCCTTCATCAGTTGACTTTTGGTAATACCCCAAGTCACTAGATTATTATTATGTATCAATACAGAACCACCTGGAAAATGCTCTTGCTCCACACGGTAATAAAAAACGACTGCTAAATCCAAATACCGGATATAAGGTACTCTTTTTAACATTCTCTCATTCATCTGGTAATTCACCAACTTATAAAACACACTCGTTCTTGCCCTGGTATAATCTTCAAATTCTTCCAATGAAAACTCCACCTCATCCTTCCATTTTTCCTCTTCACACAAAATATGCCCTGCAATCTGTTCCAGAGTAACTCCTTGTTCATAAATCTCATAAAGCTCCTCCAGATAAATGGTTGGAAGCACCTGCTCCCTTTCACCTTGTAATACCACCGCATCCAGAACAACTCCATTGTTTTTTTCCACCTGCTGTAAAATAACTTTTTTCTTACCTTCTGTCCTCTTTTGTAAAATCCTGCATAATTCTTCTTTGAATGTCTGATACTCCATACAATACATTCGTCCTTTCTTTTTTATTTATATTAAGCAGACATTGGGACTGGACAGATCCTTCCCTCTGCTGCCAAATACCACTTCTATATTAAAATTTATGGGAATTTTCTTTGATAGATTATTGAAAAGTGATTTGAAAGAATATAGAAATCGCATTCAATATTACAAATCTGAATATTGATATATTTTACGCTCAGTCTGCACTTCCATTTGTTCTTAAGAAGGCCCAGACAAATTTGCGAAAAATATACCAATATTCTAAATTATCATTGAATACAATAAATTTTAGAAATTTTCTAAATATGAATTAAACTCTTGATAAATATTCTCCAGTTCTTGTGTCAATTTTAATGACATCACCCTGGTTTACAAACAGAGGTACATATACTGTAGCACCAGTCTCTACAACTGCTGGTTTTGTAGCACCCTGTGCAGTATTTCCTGCAAAGCCCGGCTCTGTATCTGTGATTTCCAGTTCTACAAATAATGGTGCTTCGATTGCGAATACATTTCCATTGTAAGAACATATTTTTACTGTTTCGTTTTCTTTTACGAATTTCAAAGAATCTCCTACTGTATCCTGTGCAATAGCAATCTGATCATATGTCTCATTGTTCATGAAGTTATACAAATCACCATCATTGTATAAATACTGCATATCCACACGTTCAATTCTTGCCTGTGGGAATTTCTCAGTTGGTCTGAAAGTTTTTTCAATAATTCCACCACTGATTACATTTTTTAATTTTGTTCTAACGAATGCAGCACCTTTACCTGGTTTAACGTGCTGAAATTCCATAATCTGTACTACGTTACCATCAATTTCCAGTGTGAGACCGTTTTTAAAATCTCCTGCTGATATCATAATGATATTCCTCCTTATTTCGTCCGTTGGGAAAACCTGTTATTTTCCGCTATACTTCATTCTATAATATCTGGAAGCAATTTTCAACTCTTTTTTCTCTTTCTTTGTTCTTTTGCGTAAAAAAACAAAACAATTTTTTCCAACTTCCGTTTCAATACTATCTGAATTTCCTCTTTTGGATGAATGGGTTTCACCAAAATGTTGTGAATTCCCACTCTCTTGGCTCCATATACATCCGTAAACAGCTGGTCACCCACAAACAGCGTATTATTAAGCTTTGTCCCCATAAGCTCCATGGCTTTCAAATAATTTTTCTTAGAAGGTTTATGCGCATTTTCAATAAAATGTACCTGAATTTTTTCATTAAAGGAGCTAACCCTCTGATATTGATTATTTGATAAAAGACAGCATTGAAATCCCATACGTTTCAGATTTTCAAACAGCTTCTCTGCTCTTTGGTCTGAGGGTGCTCCATGAGGAACCAAAGTATTATCAATATCAAAAATAATTCCTCGGTATCCCTTCCGGTATTGCTCCTCAAAATCAATTTTATAAGTGGACTCCAGATATTCATCTGGAAAAAACTTCTTAAACATAGATTTTATATTCTCCTTGCACCTGTTTTTCTTATGGTAACAGGTACATACTAGTTTTGTCAAACCTTCATCGCTGATTCAATGCCTTGTAACTCTGTTCATCTAAAACATTCTTATAAGCCGGACGGATAATCTTATCCGTATTGATTAGTTCTTCCATACGGTGTGCAGACCAACCTACAATACGGGCAATGGCAAACATAGGTGTATATAATTCAAGGGGCAATCCCAACATGCTGTAGACAAAACCACTATAAAAGTCCACATTAGCACTAACGCCTTTGTAAATGCGGCGTTCCTTTGCAATCACTTCAGGTGCCAACCGTTCTACCTTAGCATACAATTCATAGTCTTTCATTCTGCCTTTTTCTGCTGCTAACTGCTTCACAAACCGTTTGAAAATCTGTGCCCTTGGATCTGAAATGGAATAAACTGCATGACCCATTCCATAAATCAGCCCTCTTTTATCAAAAGCCTCTTTATGTAAAAGTTTTACAAGATATTCTTTGATTTCTTCCTCATCTGTCCAATCCTGCAGATGTTCTTTCATATCCTGAAACATGCTGACCACTTTAATATTGGCGCCTCCATGCTTTGGACCTTTTAAAGACCCCAAAGCTGCTGCAATAGCAGAATACGTATCCGTTCCAGAAGAAGAAACTACATGAGTAGTAAAGGTAGAGTTATTACCACCACCATGCTCCATGTGAAGTACCAGGGCCAAATCCAGAATCTTTGCCTCCAGAGACGTATAAATCTTATCTGGACGCAAAAGCAATAAAATGTTTTCTGCTGTAGAAAGATGGCTCTCTGGATTGTGAATATATAAACTGTCATCCAGATTGTAATGCTTATGTGCTTGATATCCATATACAGACAATAGCGGAAATACACTAATCAGATTCATACACTGGCGAAGTACATTAGGAAGTGAAATATCTTCCGGATTATCATCATAAGAATAGAGTGTTAATACACTTCGGGAAA